>CAZCHT010000015.1:0-45801 GCA_964498705.1 uncultured Bdellovibrio sp.
GAAAGGGAAAATTGCCGAGTTTCAAAAATGATCCAGGATTCCATTTTTGAAAGGGAAAATTGCCGAGTTTCAAAAATGATCCAGGATTCCATTTTTCTGTCGGAAGTGAACGCTAAAAGGCACGCGGTAGAAATTTACACGCAAAATATTGGATCCTATGAACTATTTTGTAACCAATTGGAAATAGAACAGGTTTTGGTGAATCTAATAAATAATTCTATCGATGCCGTAAAAGATCTAGAAGAACGATGGGTTTCTGTAGATGTGTCCGGCGATTCGGGTTCAATTTATTTGCGAGTGATGGATTCTGGATCGGGAATTCCACCCGAAATTGAAAGCAAAATTTTTCAACCATTTTTTACAACGAAAATGGTTGGTCAAGGAACTGGTCTTGGTCTTTCTATAAGTAAGGGAATTCTTGATGGCCACAATGCAGGAATCACCGTTAACAGGAATTTCAAAAACACTTGTTTTGAAATTAGGTTTAAACGCGAAGCAATAAAGGCTTTGGCTAGTTAAAAATAAAAGGATTTACTTTGGATGACTTTGAAAGAGAACTAAAAATTGGATTTCTGGCAGAAGCTAAGCAGGCAACTGCTGACGTTGAGCAATGCTTCTTAGATTTAGAATCCAATCCCGACGATGTCGAAACAATAAATAAAATTTTTCGGCTGGCGCATAATCTTAAAGGCTCATCGAAAGCAGTCGGCTTTGTCGAGCTCGGTGATTTTACTCACGAATTTGAATCTTTTATTTTGAAAGTAAAAAACAAAGAGTTAAAAGCCAACGCAAAAGTAATTAATATACTATTGCAAGGCAATGACCATGTTGTAAAAATCCTAGATGCCTTAACCGACGATTTAGATGCACGCATCGAACCAATTGGACTAGTGCAAGAAATGAAACTCTATTGTGACGAGACTGCTCCGGAGGAATCCGTTTTAGAAGAGCCAAAATCTGAGGCCCTTGTATTCGAAGAACCCGTGGTTGAAGATCCAGAAGAAGTGCCTGCCGAAATTCTGCAGTTGTTTGATTTAAAAGCAGATCAATTTAAAGAAATTGATCCCGAGCCATTGGCTGTTGAGATTCACGCTGATGAGGCTCCTCAGAAAAAAAGTCGCCCCTCTGCGCCAGTGACCGACGATACTCTGCGCGTGTCACTTCAAAAAGTTGAGTCTTTGATAAATTTTGTCGGAGAAATGGTGATCTTGCAAAGCGGATTAAAAGAGCAAGCAATGATGTCAAATTCAGCGACATTGAAACGGATCGTTCAACAATTGAATAAAGTCAGTAAAGAAATTCAAGAAACATCAATGAGCCTACGGATGGTTCCAATAAAACCTGTATTTCAAAAGATGCAGAGAATTGTTCGAGATACTTCAATTTCATTGAACAAAGATGTTGGTATACAATTGGTCGGAGAAGAAACAGATATCGACAAAACCATTCTAGAAAAAATTAGCGACCCTTTGGTCCATTTAATACGAAATTCCGTGGATCATGGAATTGAAAATTCTGAAATCCGCAAACAGAAAAATAAACCGGCCAAAGGTTCTGTCACACTCAAAGCATTTCATCAAGGCGGAAAATTGGTCATCGAAGTCATCGATGACGGCGGTGGTTTAGATGCCGAGAAGCTTAAGAAAAAAGCTATCGAAAAAAATATTCTTTCTGCCGATGCCCGCTTATCTGAAGCCGAGGCATTTAAGCTAATTTTTGCTCCTGGTTTTTCAACCAAGGAACAGGTCAGCGACGTGTCCGGTCGTGGAGTTGGCATGGACGTAGTAAAAACTAACATTCATGAACTAGGCGGCGAAGTTCAAATCGAATCTAAATTGGGCTTCGGCTCGACATTCCGAATAGTTTTACCGTTAACACTCGCCATTGTAGATGCGATGATTATGTCATATGCGAACGAAAAATTTGTTGTCCCTGTAAATCAAGTTTTCGAGACCGTAAAACCAGATAAGAATAATACACGTCACTCGGCACTTGGCGATATTCTTTTACTTAGATCTGAAAATCTTCCTTTGTTTAGACTCGGTGATTTTTTCTCAATTAAAAATCCAAATCCTATTGAGTCAATGATTGCGATAGTGGTGAGGACAGGTGGAAAACCATTTGCATTTTTAGTTGATGATATCTTGGGTCAATCGCAAGTAGTTGTGAAGCAACTTGGTCCCGAGCTTCAAGGATTAGCAGGCATAAGCGGCAGTACGATTTTAGGAGATGGCAAGCCAGCATTAATTCTCGAGCCCCCCGATTTATTGAAACGATCACGTGCAAGTTATTCAAAGCCATTAAATGAAAGGATTCAAAAATGAAGCGTCAAAAGAGCATACTCATTTTAGATGATGAAACCGATATCGGTGAAATAATGTTAGATATCCTTTCACCGGTATACCAAGAAGTGGTCTATTGTTCATCGCCTATGAGAGCAAAGGAATTAATTTCAGAACGATCGTTTTCGATGATACTTACCGACGTGCAGATGCCAGATTTGCCTGGCCCAGAGTTCGTTAAATTTGTGAGATCCCTTGGTAAAATTGATCCTATTATTTTCGTTACGGGCAATTCGTCGACACCGGTATTGTTGTCGGCGCTGAGACTTGGGGTGTGCGATGTTATCGAAAAACCATTTGAACCAGGGGATCTTTTGCAATCAATTGATCGAGCATTTGAACTCGAAAAACGGCGTTATATGCTTTATGAAACCATTTTTACAAAAGCGGACTCTGAACAATCTATCGGTGGCCAAAAGCGCATGATAGGTCTGTTGCAAGTTGTAAACGAGAAAAAATAATTTTTAAAAGGAAGTACGTATGACGTATACAAACAATTTTAAAGGTTCAGACGGAGATAGCGGCGGTCGTTACCTATGCTTTTCTTTAGGAAAAGAAAAATTTGCGATTCCATTGCTTCAAGTTAAAGAGGTAATCGCTAACACGGAAACGACAAATATTCCGCAGGCTCCTGCTTATTTTAAAGGGATTATGAACCTTAGGGGCCAAGTGATTTCAGTAATTGATTTACGATCAAAACTTAAGATTGTTCATCAGGATGTGAATTCAGAAACTACGATTGTAATTCTAGATATTAACGGGCTTTCTTTAGGGGTTATCGTCGATTCTGTAGATTCCGTGATAGCCTATTCGGATGCAGATATCAGTGATCCTCCGGTTCATGATACTACCGTTAAAGCCGATTACATTGTGGGCGTGGCCCGTGGAAAAGACCATTTAACACTGGTGCTTGATTTGGAAAAAGCTCTGAACACGCAAGACATGAAATCGTTACGTCAGCAGAATAAAGCCGCCGGATAGGTGATGACGATATGATTTCAGAAAGAGTAAACATTAAACCAAATGAACTAGTTTCGACGCAGAAGCCAGTAATAGTCGGTGCGGAACTTGACTCAAGTATTTGTGTTTGTTTGTTTACCGAAGACGGCCGCGGTGGTGGAGTTCTACACTTTTCTGTGAATGGTGAACCGTTGATTCATAAATTAATAGGTGATTTATGCAAACTATTAGGCGTGCTTTCAAAACAACTTAAGGCTAAAATTGTTGGAGGATCTGAGGGGCTAGGAAATGGGCAAGTCAATATAGACACAGCAAAAAAAATTCTAGGGCGACTTCAAATACCCATCGTAGCCGAAGATACCGGCGGAAGTTCCGGTCGTGAAATTATTTTTAATGTGCTGACCGGGCGCCTGCAGGTTGCTTACCTAAACAATAACCCAAGGACTATCGATCATTCTCAAACGTCAGTGATTAAAAATAGAGTTCGAGTATTAATTGTTGATGATTCTAAGACCATCCGTGATTTATTAGTAAAAATTTTGAGCGAAGACCCCAAAATAGAAATTGTCGGTCAGGCCGAAGATCCCATTCGCGCCGAATTTTTGTTGGGCTCAGCCCGACCCGATGTAATTACGCTCGACGTCCATATGCCGCGAATGACGGGTGTCCAATGGTTAAAAAAACTGTTACCGAAATTTAGAATTCCAGTAGTGATGATTACCTCTCTGGAATTAAAAGACGGAAATGAAGTATTTGAAGCTCTTGAATTAGGCGCTGTTGATTACATTCAAAAGCCCTCTATGAAAGAATTAAGTATCGTTTCATCGCAAATCAGGGAAAAAATTATAAGTGCGGCTTCGGCTAAAGTTAAACCGCAGGCCGAAGTGAGAAAGTTTGTTCCATCGTTTAAGATCGCGCATGGTTTTGATCCTCAATTGCTTGTGGCTATTGGTTCATCGACTGGTGGTACCGAGGCGCTAAGGCGCGTCTTGCTATCCTTGCCAAGGGAAATTCCGCCGATTGTCATTGTCCAACACATTCCTGCCGTATTTTCAAAAGCATTTGCGGACAGAATGAATAGTTTGTGCCCATTTGAGGTTAAAGAAGCTGAATCGGGAGATGCTATCCATTCAAATCGCGTCTTGGTGGCACCCGGTGGAATGCAAATGAAACTAGTAGAAAAACAGTCAGGCTTGTTTGTGGATGTAAATAATGATGCGCCGGTGAATCGGCACAAACCTTCGGTGGATTATTTATTTAATTCCGTGGCCGACATCAAAGGGAAGAAATCCATTGGAATTATTCTTACGGGTATGGGAGCCGACGGGGCAAAGGGACTTTTACGTATGAAACAAAGTGGGGCTCAGACTTTTTCTCAAGATGAAGCCAGCTGTGTGGTTTATGGAATGCCTAAGGCGGCATGGGAAATGGGAGCCAGCCAAGCTCAAGTAGGAATAGAAGATATCGGAGCAAAATTAATTGATCTGTGGAGTTTAAAAAGCGCGAAAGATTCACACTCAGTAAAGTAGGGAATATGGAAGAAACACGAATTTTGGTTGTTGATGATGAACCGTTCATAAGAACGCTACTGATCGACTTGGTAAGTGACCTTGATCTTCAAAGCGATGAGGCGGAAAACGGCTTGGCGGCACTAGAGCTATTGAAAGTAAAAGACTATCACGTTGTACTTAGCGATATCAAAATGCCAGCAATGGGTGGAATCGAGCTATTTGAAAATGCTTTAAAATTGAATATTTTTACACCGTTTATTTTTCTCACTGGTTACAGCGATGACGAAATGATTATAAAGGCTCTAAGGCTGGGTGCCATTGATTTTCTTGGCAAACCATTTTTACCTCTTGAGCTCTCTAATGTTATCGCTAGAACTATTGAGCTCGGTCAGCGAAGACTAGAGTTAATGAAGGAAATTAAAAGCTCTCAAAGATAAATCCCTGGCTTTTCATATCGTTCATGTTAGTATGAACGATATGAAAAGTAAAAGACAAACCGAAAAGTCTATTAAAAACTTGCAAAAGCTGTCTCTTTCCATAGGCGATTTTATCAGATATTGGGGTTTTAGACGCATTCACGGCGCTATTTGGGCTCAGCTTTATTTGTCTAAGACGCCTCTCAGTTGTACCGAGTTGACCTCGCGCCTCGGTCTGTCCAAAGCTCTCATAAGCCCCGCCTTGGATGAACTTTGCCAGTATAAGTTAATTTTTGAAGCCCCGGCGCCAAACGAAAAGACTAAAGTGTATCAAGCGTCCGAAAATATAAATGAAGTTATTTTGCATGTTTTAAAAACTCGAGAAGCCAAAATTCTTAAGCAGGTAACCAATGATTTTTCGGTGTTAAGTGAATCCGAAAATGAATCGGATGCAATTGATGAATCGCGATTGAAGTCTTTAGGTGAAATGATTTTAGCGGCGAATTTGATGCTCGAGATTATTTCGTCTCAAAAAGATATTCTTAATTTGCCGTTTGAACTAGAAAAGTAAGTCGTTTCAGACGAAAATTCTAAAGGTAGCTTATGCATTGTGTATCTCGCAGTATGGACTATCTTTGCAATCTTCGGCGGATTTGTTTCTAGGCAGGTAGGGTCTGACTTTAGCAAACAGTGAATAGCCGAAGTCTAGGCCTTTGCGTACAAGCGGATTTTTCGCAAACTGGGCGGCCCGATTGTATTTTGGCAAGACACTCCAGATTTCTATAAAAGCGTCCACGCGGGTCGCAAGCGTACCATCAATTCGGCGAGCGTGCATAATTTTATGAACCTGTATTGGATCTACGCCTTCTTTAGCAGCGTCAAAGTCCTTAGCGCAGATGTCTAGGAAGGAGATCAACTCAGCGCCTTTCTGGCGTTTATAGTGATCCATCTCTTTACTACATAAGACACAAAGCCCATCATAATAAACTTTTAATTTTTGTTCTGTTTCCATATTGTTCATGGTAGTATGAACAATATGGAAAGTAAAGACAAAACTTCAACAGTATTAAAACCAGCCTCTCAAAGACAAAGGTGTATCATTTTAGGTCACCCTTTAATGGCGTGGAGGTAGATATGAATCTTGTTTTAATTGTTCATGCGTTTTCATGTTGGTTTATGGCGGGGGCAATATGGTTAGTGCAAGTTTTGGTTTACCCCAATTTTAGATTAGTGAGTCAAACCGAGTTTCAAACGTTTCACAAATTTCATATGGAGCGAATTACTTGGGTTGTAGCTCCGTTAATGGGTTTAGAACTGATTTCGGGTATTTGGTTAGCCATTCACTATCAGTCATCTTTATTTATTGGAAACTTTGTTTCGGTATTAGCATTGTGGGGATTAACGGGTCTAGTTAATGTGCCTTCACATGAAACCCTACGCTTTGAAGTCGAGACAACTAAAACTAAATTGATTCGTAATAACTGGCCACGCACAATTCTATGGACGATGCGGTCAATTTTTTTGGTTTGGATGATTCATCTGAGCATCGAAGGAGTACTGAAATGAAATCTTCAACATTTAGCAGATCTTTGGAATTAGCAAAATTGGTAGCGAAGGTAGGACTTACAGAATTGCGTTCTGGAAATGTGAAATCTAGATTTGATCAAGCCGTCCTGATCGCCAATAGTTTGTCGGGATTAAAAGGCGCCGCAATGAAAGCGGGTCAGCTGTTAAGTCTGGATTTAGATAATTATTTTCCACCCGAGGCGATCGAGATATTAAGTCAATTGCAAAATGCCGCAGTCGCGCACCCATTCGCCGAGATCGATGCGGTTTTGACCAAAGAACTTTCGCCTCAGCAAAAAGCAAAGCTTAAAAATATGTCGCCGCTTCCGATTGGCGTGGCCAGCATTGCTCAGGTACATAAAGCAAAATATGATAATCAAGATGTTGTTCTAAAAGTGCAATACCCTGGGGTGGCCGATTCCATCGATTCAGATTTGAAAATTTTAAAGACGGTCGCGGTTTCGTTTTGTCAATTGACGGGCAGAAAAATGAATTTGGATCCGTTGTTTCAAGAGTTTCGCACGATCCTAAACCAAGAAGTCGATTATGTAGCAGAAGCCGGCTTCCAACGTCTGTATAAAGAGCATATTGAAAAATTAAACGCTACAGGATCTTATCGCTATCGGGTGCCCAAAGTTATTGATGAAATGTCCACGCAACATGTTTTAACGATGGGTCTTGAATCGGGCAGCAGTCTTCGAACATGGGTGTCGACTAAGCCAAACGCGGATCAACGACAAGAGCTTGCGTGTGCAGTTTTAGATTTATATTTTCACGAATTTTTTCAATGGGGACTTGTACAAACAGATCCAAATTGGGGAAACTTTCTAGTAGATACTAAAGATTCTAAATTGACTTTAGTGCTGCTCGATTTTGGTGCGACACGACGGTATGAACCGGAATTTATAAAAAATTACATTCTTCTTTTGAACTTAGCGGCTGAAAAAAAATCAGCGGCACTGAAAGAGCATGCTATTGAGTTTGGATTGATAGATCGTAGAGAATCAACTGCCGCCTTCAACGCTTTGGAAGCGATGTTGTCGACGGCAATCAAACCATTTTTCACAAAAAAATCAGGTGCGACCAGCTTTGATTTTTCGGACAAGAATCATGCAGTGGACTCTCAAAATTCGGCCAAGTCATTGGCCGATGAACTGGTCTATAGTGCACCACCGTACAAATTGATGTTTCTTCATCGCAAACTGGCTGGTGTGTATTCTATTTTGAAATCGTTAGAGGTTAAATTAGATATATCGTCCTACTGGCAAAAAATGACCGACCTATCCGAGGGAAACCAATAGCGATGGGTTTGTCCAGGACGTTAAAGGAAAAAATAGACGCGCTATCAAACGATGACATTGATCGTTTGGTGCGAATGGGCTGGGAAGATAGAACAACCTTTGAAGCTATCAAAGAACAGTTTTCATTTTCAGAAAATGAATTCGTGCGCTTAATGAGGACCGAATTGTCAGCATCGGATTTCGCGCGTTGGCGCAAGCGCGTTCATCATCAAGGAAAACTAAAACACGAAGCCAAGCGCGGTTTTAAATCCACTCGATTTAAATGTTCGCGCCAATCGGTAGAGGGACTAACTAAAGGATGGAAATAAAGTGTCGAATTCGGCAGGGTACGACCTTATTATTATCGGTGCCGGCCTTACAGGCCTGAATCTGGCGCAGAATTTACTTAAAACAAGTCCGTCCAAAAAAGTCCTGATACTTGAAAAATCAAAAAGTTGCGGTGGGCGTATGGCAACACGGCGAATAGATGATTTAAAGTTTGATCACGGAGCTCAATTTATCAAACGGGCCGGCGAATCAGAGGCGTGGATTCAAGTGTGGAAAAGCGAACAAGTAGCCAGGACGTTTCCGTCGAATTCTGTGGATGCTGTTTGCGGAAAATCGGGAATCACTCAGCTAGCCAAGGTTTTGGCCCGCGACCTAGATATTATTTACAACTGCCGCGCCTCGATTTTGAAACAGCGAGGTGGGGTGTGGGAAATTTTATGTGATGAAGGATTGGAATTCAAATCAAAAACGATCGTGATAACAAGTCCGCTACCTCAGTCGTTAGAAATATTGCAGAGATCAAATTATAGTTATGATCCTAAACTGGCGGACATCAAATATTCGCCGGCTGTGGTTGTATTAATTGAAGGCGAAACCGATTTTGATTCCGATTTAGCCTATAGTGAAGATTTGGGTCCAAATTTATTTTCAATATGTGCTCAACATAAAAAGGGAAATGCGGAAAGACCGGCATGGACCGTTGTGATGAATGCGGCTTGGAGCCAGACAAATTTCGACGGACCAGATGAGCACATTTTAGAATCAGCCGTTAGTGTAATTAAAAATCGATTTCCCGAGATGCAGATGAAAAAATCGCATTTAAAAAAATGGAAATATTGCCGGGCAGAAACCCGTTGGCCAAACTATTTCAACAGTCCTCAAAACGGCCTGTATCTGGCGGGTGACGCTTTCGGAGGCGCTAGCTTGCTAGGGGCATTAAGAAGCTCGAACGCAGTGGTAGAGGTGCTGTGGGCTAGCGAAACATTTTTGGCTTAGGACGCGCATCTTTGGACAGGGCACTGAGCTCGCTACCTAATTTCAAAGCCTCATTACCCGCGACAGATTTAACTAGATACGCAGGATTTTCTTGCGATCCATTACGTTTTATTTTTTTTCCTTTAATTTCACGAACAGTGGGCTTGGTATACACGTCAAGAACAATGCCTTCGATCGTATTTCCTAGCCAGCGCCATTGAATGGAAGAACCTTTTTTGAACTGCATTGGGGTATAATAAGAATTTTGGGTGAAAATGCAACTGGAGATATAGACCTGCCGGTTCACAAATGCCATCGACCCATAAGTAATCAACCACTTACATTATATTCTGCGATCCAAAATTGGACATCTCAAAATAATACAGGACCTTTTGCACAAAGCTTTCCATATTCGTTCATTATTTCAGTCCTAAGATGAAAGCATGAAAACGAGTTCCTTAACTACCTTAATCATAGTTACTACCTTGGCAGTTTCAACGTATGCGCAAACTTATACGCTGAAATCGTTTCTGGTAAAAACCATCGAGAAATCTCGTAGTATCGAGGTTGAAAATGCGAACCTTAAAAAACTCGATGATTCCGTGGACGGGCAGCGATCTGGCTTTCTTCCCGATGTGAACGCAACCGTTCAGTATACAACAGTTGGTAATCAGCAAAGTCAGACTCCTACCTATAATCAAGCTATCAATGGCACTTCGACCAAAATTAATCTCAGTCAAAATTTATTTAATGGCCTAAAAGATTTAAACAACTTTGAGGCTGCCAAACACAGTCGTGATGCTCAAGTTTATAAACTACAAGAGATGCGTAAAAGTGAAACGGAATCAGCTTTGAGTTTATTTTTTAAATTACTACAGTATCAAAAAGACATCGAGAATCAGAAACAAGAAATTCTTCTATACGAGAAAAATCTTGTAGATTTAAAAATGCGCGTACAAAGCGGCAGTGCTCGGCAAAACGAAGTTATTAATCTTGAGGCCACCATTGCGAATTCCCGTATTGATCTGGCCTCGTCGGAAAATAGCTTGAAGTTAGCACAAGCTGAGGCCGCCGCTGTTTTAAGAGCCGAAGATTCTAATGCGGTCTCGGTGTCGCTAAAGAAGTTCTCATTCTCGTACGTGCAAACAAAATCTTTAATCGCTAAAATGGATCCTAATACTAGAGCCGAATTGAAATCGCTTTCTGCCACTGTTCAATCCAAAGAGAATAACATAAGAGTTCAAAAAGGATCGTACTCACCATCGCTTGATTTGTCTGGCAGTTATCTTGTAAACAGTAGTGATACTAACACTAATCAAAATACCTACACCGCCGGTGTTGTTCTAACCATTCCGTTTCCAGTCAGCGTGAAAAAGTCTTCCGAATTATCAAAAGCACGTGCCGAGAAAGCCATTGCCGAAATCGAACTAGAAAAGAAAAAAGATGATTTGCAAAAAGGGCGCGTTCAATTGATTCAGAATCTTCAAAACAATGTAAATCAAATAGAGCTTTTAAAAAATGCAAAAGCATTGAATAAATCCAATGTCGATTCATTGGGCCGTGATCATCGCAGTGGTCTGGCAAGTTACAGCGATGTATTGAATGCATCTATTACCTATCAAAAAACGTTACTGAAATATGACCGTGCCGTATTGGATTTTGAATTGAACTGTTATCACGCACTGCTGTGGTCATCCGATGTGGAATCCATCATTTCTGGAATAGAGGACTAATATGAAAAAGCAAACATATATCTTAATCGCCATCATCTTCGCCGCGACTATTTTAGGTCTGGTATTTAAAACCGGGAGTGGAGCAAAACGAACTGTAGAAATCAAACGCGGCGATTTGGTCGAAGCTGTTTACGCCATCGGATCTGTAAAAGCCGAACGTGTGTTCAATCTAAAAATGGGTGTCACATCCAAAATGATCGAACGCTATGTGCGTCCCGGTGATCAAGTGAAAAAAGGCGACAAGTTAGTCGATCTTGAAGGATTAAAAACCATCTATGCACCCTTTGACGGCATGATTACAACAGTTGCATTTGAAAAAGGCGAGCTCGTGTTTGCTCAAGCTGTAATCGTAACGGTTGTGAATACCTCGTCGTTCTATATTGAAATCAGCGTGGATGAAAGAAATATCCCTTTGATCAAGGCAGGACAAATCGTTGATATTAGTTTCGAAGGCGTCAGAGATCAAAAGATCTCTGGTAAAGTTCGCTCGGTGTATTCTAACGACGGCGAATTTTTAGTGGCGATCGATGCAGACCTATCAAAAATATCTTTGCTTCAAGGCATGACCTGTGATGTGGCCGTTAGGTTAGAAGAACACAGAAATCAAATCCTGATTCCATTAGGAGCTTTAGATAAAGACGGTCGGGTAAAAGTGATGCGCGACGGTAGAACTAAATCCGTGGCTTTGAAAGTCGGCGCCAAGAATTCACAGTATTTGATCCTTAAAGAAGGCGACGTGTTTGAACATGACGAAGTCGTTATCGAAGATAACGGTAAACGTGGCCCGGCTAATGCGGCGGACCCAGGGGAAGGACCACGCCCATGATGATTTTTCTTGCCCTAAAACATATTTTATCTAGAAAGAAACAGAGTCTGGTCACGCTACTTGGGATTTTTATCGGAACAGTGGCGTATATTATTATCTCGACATTCTTTCAAGCCTCGCAAAACTCGATGATTGCATCGATGGTTTCGGGAGAACCTCATATTCGCATTCAAGCGCGCGAGCGGGAAATCGATGCAAAGGAAATCAAAGATGTTTTGTTCCCTGATTTTGAAGGCGTGATATGGAAACGCACTCCAACAGGAATTCGGGCGTCGGCGGCCATTGAAAACTCGCGTGGCTGGATGGACTTTCTAAATACAAACCTAAACGTGGTCGCCGCTTCGCGGGTATATTCCACAACGGCATTAGTGAATTACAATAGAACAACTTATTCCGTTAGTGTTACGGGTGTTGATCCACAAGAGCAAATCAAGGTCACCAATATCGAAGAAAATATGATCGCTGGTAGCATGCTTGATCTGAGCAAAGGCACCGCTCGCATCGTTATCGGACAAGAGCTGGCTAACATGGTAGCGAAACAGGTGGGTGACAATATTGTTCTGACCTCTACGAAAGGTTCGCAAGTTCCATTTAAAATAGTGGGAACGTTTTCGACTGGAAATAAATTCGGAGACCGAGGTTCTGCGTACATGCAATTATCGGACGCGCAGAAACTGGGAGGTGCTAGTGGAAAAATCTCACAAGTATTTGTAAAAGTAGTCGACTTCCGTCAGGCCGCAGATATTGCTTCGGGCTGGCAAATAATGTCAGAAGATCGCGTGCGCAGCTGGGATCAGATTAACGAAAATTTGTTGTCGATTTTTAAAACTCAAGATGTAACTCGATTTACAATTACTGGGATTATAATGCTGGTTGCGGGTTTCAGTATTTACAATATTCTAGGAATTGTGGTGACTCAGAAAAGAAAAGACATCGCTATATTAAGATCCATGGGCTATGAAGCCGGCGACATCACTACATTATTTTTATATCAGGGACTAATATTGGGCCTAGTCGGCGGCGTTTTAGGTTGCCTGATTGGATATATCATTTCCGTCAGCATCGGCGAAGTTTCGATGGGTGGGCCACGCAGTACTGTTTTTAGATTAGATTTTAGCTGGAAAATATACCTAATTGGAATTTTAATTTCCAATGTTGTGGCACTACTGGCGAGTTATTTTCCCGCACGTTCGGCATCAAAATTATCTCCAATTGAAATCATAAGGGGGGCAGATTGAGCGCTTTAAAGGTTGTTAATTTAGAAAAAGAATTAGGTGTGCAGAAATCATTGATCCTAAAAGGATTAAACTTCGAGGTCGACGAGGGCGAGTTTGTTTCCTTAACGGGCAAGTCTGGCTCGGGAAAAAGTACGCTGTTATATATCTTGTCGACGTTAGATTGGCCAACGCGCGGTCAAGTTTTATACGGCGACAAAGATGTGCAAGGTTTGTCATCAAAAGATCTGCATAAACTTAGAAACGAGAAAATCGGTTTCGTATTCCAGTTTCACTATTTGCTGCCAGAATTGTCTGCTTTGGACAATGTTTTGATGCCCGCGCGTAAAGCGGGGATGTTAGAAGAAAGACGACCATTTGCGATTCGACTTTTAGAAATGGTTGGGCTTAGCGAGAGAATGGATTATTTACCTAAAGAACTATCGGGTGGTCAGTCGCAACGGGTATCGATCGCTCGATCGCTGATCATGAATCCAAAATTTTTGTTTGCGGATGAACCAACGGGATCACTGGATTCCACGAATTCAAAACTAGTATTGGATATTTTTAAGGACGTGAATAAAAAGTACAATACAACTATTGTAATGGTGACTCACGACACTGATTTAGCACAATCTACAGACCGACAGATTCATTTGGTCGATGGCAGTTTGGAAGCGCCGACAGTGATAGTGTGAATGCCTACTCAATAAATAGTATTGAGGGAAGCAGGGTTCCTAGAGTTTAGTAAAACTAAAAGCATACTGATCGCCACTAAAGTTCCCAGTGCGGCAAAGACAAACGTCCACTGCGATCCGAAGTGATCCCAAATAAATCCTGCGAATAAACTAGCTGCGATCGTGCACAGACCAGAGACGGTACCAAGAATACCAATGCCGGTGGCTTTGTAATTTTTAGGAATCAGATCTACGGCCAGAGCTTTACCAACGCCATCGGTGGCACCCATGTAAATTCCATAGACGGCAAACAGTATCCAGAAATGCCATGTCTGTGTGGCGAATCCAAAACCTAGATATACAAAAAAGAAAACGAACAGCCCGCCGATTAAAATTTTAAGGCGATCTATTCGATCGGATAAAATACCCAGATAAGGACTTGATAGCGCATAGATCAAATTGTAAATGCAATAGAGAAATATAACGGACTGAGTAGAAAAACCAACGTCTTTCGCTTTCATCAATAAAAACACGTCACTGGAATTCGCTAACGAAAATACGCCCCACGCCACAACATAGCGTTTAAACTTGGCTCCGCATAATTTCCAAGTGTTAAAGGGATTTTCAAATTTCTTTTGAGTAGGGATCGCGACTTTTTTTTCTTTGATTGTCAGAACAATGGCCACAGAAAGTAAACCCGGCACAATCGCCCAATAATACAACGACCTCAAATCCGCAGGATTCAAAGATAGTAAATAAATAGCAAGCAAAGGTCCAATGGCGGCCCCGGCAGTATCCATCGCTCTATGTAGACCAAACGCGCGCCCTAAATGAGCCGACGATACTGAATCGGCAATCAAAGCATCTCGAGGAGCCGATCGAATGCCTTTACCCGTGCGATCTAAAGCGCGCGCGCCCAGAACGTCAATCCAAGACTGCGACATTCCAATGAATGGTTTTGAGATAGCGGCCAAAACGTATCCAACAACCACAAAGGGCTTACGCCTTGAAATCGAGTCAGACCAACTGCCTGAATATGTTTTCAAAAGACTGGCGATAGCTTCAGCAACACCTTCGATCAAACCCAGCGACGTCATGGAAGCACCTAGGATTGTCGTTAAAAATATAGGTGTAATGGGATACAACATCTCGCTAGCAATATCAGCAAGTAAGGAAACAAAGCCTAGCTTTACAACTGTGGGATTTAGGGTTTGATCATTTTCCATATTTGGATCGGCCTCGTTGGGATTTATAAATCCCGGTGTGTCCAGAAAAAAAGTAACTCGCAAAACACGCAACTACGGCATATGGTGTGATACCCGCGCCAAATATTTCTATCGCCATGATACTGCAGGCGATCGGAGTATTAGAGGCGCCTGCGAATACGGCGGCAAACCCAACGCGCGACAAAATTTCAATCGAAGCGGGTAGAATCATAGATAAAGCACTGCCCAATGTTGTTCCGATAAAAACTAGCGGAACAAATTCACCGCCTTTAAATCCAGATCCTACGGTGAGGGCCGTGAACGCGGTTTTTAAAACAGGATCAAAGAACGATGCCGCTGAAGACAGCGATTCTTGAATAACAGGAATCCCTAGCCCAACAAATCGATAACTGTGCTCGATATAAAAAAGAAGAACTAAAATTATGCCGCCAATAAAAGGATACAGTGGAGGACGTTTCACAAATGTCGAGAACGCGTTCTCGATAGAGTGAGTAAGCATAACAAAAAATCGAGCCGCCAATCCAAAAATAATTCCAGCAACCAGACTCCAAAGAATCGCACTGAAATCCCAATGGACACCCGTGTACATTTGAAAATGCGAATGCGGAGCGTGCAATAGGATAGCCGTTTGGTAAGCGGTCAGCGAGGCGATTGTACATTCCAGAATTGCGGTCAGTCGTATGCGTCCGATGCTGATGACTTCCATCCCAAAAATAACTCCAGCCCACGGCGTGCCGATCGCAGCTCCGAAACCGGCGCCAGCGCCAGCTTGCAATAAAAGTTTTCGCTCACTAGCGCTGATGGCAAACAGTCGACCTAATTGATCGGACAACGAGGCCCCCATTTGAACCGCAGTACCTTCGCGACCGGCAGAGCCACCAAACAGATGAGTCAACAAAGTACCAAACAAAACCAGCGGCGCCATCCGCGCAGGAATAATCTTTTTAGGATCATGAATTTCATCAATTATTAAATTGTGCCCTCGGCCAGACTCACCGGCCCATCGATGGTACAAAACGCCGATGAGTAATCCGGCAATTGGGAGAAACCAAATTAAAGACGGATTCTGATCGCGGGTTCTAGTGGCCCAATCAAGACTGATTAAGAAAATAGAAGACCCCATGCCAGCCAGCAAACCACTCAGGCAGCTGAGGACAACTCTGCGGAAGAAATAGATGATTTGTCGGGTCGGTGAGTTTTTCAAGATCCCATTCTAACTAGATTATGAACTTTTCGTCATCAGCAAAGTGATGGAAATAAAGTGGCAGATAAATCCAGCTAAAACTAACGAATGCCAAAGCTCGTGAAAGCCAAACAGTGATTGGCTGAAATTTGGTCTCTTAAACGCGTAAACTAAAGCTCCAATGGTGTAGGAACACGCGCCTAGCATTAAGAACATAAGTGGTTTTGCTGGTAGCGTGTTAACGATTTCGCTAATTCTAAATAAAAGCAACCATCCCATCAACACAAACAGGCCAGTGTAAACTAATCTGTGCTGCGCCCATTTCGGAAGCCATGTTTTAGTCCACGTGTACAATATTCCCAGAATCGCAATCGTCCACACCGTCGCCATTAATATGTTGGACCAAGGGGGAGCCACCGCCTCGAGCAAAAAAGGAGTGTAACTGCCAGCAATAAACAAATAGATAGCTACATGATCAAAATTCTCTAAAATGTGTTCCAGTTTAGCGTTGATTTGAAATCCATCATGCAAAAAGTGATAAACAGTGCTCGTCGCAAAAACCAAAATCGCAGTCAGCCCGAACGCTAGAATAGAGAAAAACTGAGCGGACCCAACTTCATATTTCGAAGTACTTAACATAAAATAGAGTCCGAGCGACGCAACGATAATTCCATAAAAATGAATCTGACACGAAACCGTGCGTACTATAAAATTACCAAAGTCGTGAGGGTAGCGTTTTTGGATCATTCCAAAAATATATTATAATCTGCAAACTTCTGGAAGAGGCAAATCGCTATTCTAACGCATTCCTAAAGTTCTTTTTGAAGATAACCTAGACAAACTCGTTTTGCTCTAGACCCAAAATATGAAAACTTGTATTTTTAGGTTATGATTTTACACGAAATTGGTTATTTAATTGTGGGTAGCGTATTTCATTGTTGGTTGGCAGGCTCAGTCATGACATGTCCTGTGGATAACAAAGTCAAACCAGCGAATGTTGCTATCGAAAAAATCGAAGACTATGAATCCGCTGAGGTTCATTACGAAGTCAGCGGCCTTACCGTATTTGACAAAAAAGGTGACAGTCTAGAAATCAGAAAAAAGAACGGACAGAAAATTCGTGTGTCGTTATCTGAACTAAAAAGCCATGCGGAAAAGAATGCACCGAAACCAAAAGAAAATGAAACGGCCCCTCAACCTTGGCAGTATGAGTCTTTAGAAGAGATCGTAAAGAATGCAATGTTAGGTCATGAAGTCGGTATTCTTTCTTTGTTAAAAAAAGACGATTTAAAAACGCCGTTAGTTATACCTAAAACCCAGATTGAAAATCTTAAGCAAAAACGCATAGACGATCTTTTGCTGGCCAACCAGATGTCGCTGCCGATTGCCTATTTTGAAATAGCGACAAAGTGTACCTATAAGAAAATAAGTGATACTCAGACGCAAGGTACCTGCGCTTCGCCAGGAAAGGCGGTCGCTTATAAAAGTCCCGATCGCAGCTCTGAAAAAATTCTGGATGCCTCGTTGACATGGGCGCATTTGGAAGGCCGACCGACGCAGATGGGTACTGTGAGTGTGCCAGAAAATAAAGAAGAGCTTTTAGTTTTCGAAGAACACCGTGATTGGGTTCGCATGAAGCTAGCGGTTCTACCGGAATCCAAACGCACAGTGTGGATTAATAAAAAAGATATTCCTTATAAAATGGTCAGCATAGCAAGTGAGGATCGAATAAAAACGTTGATTCATTTTTTAAATCCACCCAACGTGACCTCGTCGAGCAAGAATATCAGCCTAGCAGATAACTTAAAATCAATATCGGAAAGCTCACTTGATTTTGATGTTGATTCCGCCAACGAAGTGAAATGGATGGATGGTATTCTGTGGGTAAAGGTGATTGTGCGAAGCCAGCCTCATTGCGCAGTTGATGAATCTAACCCTCTAGGCACGGCTTGGTTGCCCTACATTGATCCTAAAACGAAAAAGAAAGTATTGAGCTGGTATTCGCGCGGGTGTTGACTCACTAGTTACCTATGAAAATTTCAGACCTTGGTAATCGCAGGCAGCAGAATAGAAAATTCAGAACCTTCTTTTATTTTGCTGGAAACGGAAATTTGACCACCCCAAGATTCGACGATTTTAATTGAGGTCGCAAGTCCCAACCCAGTTCCTTGTCCAAATTCTTTGGTTGTAAAAAACGGTTTAAATAAATTTCTTTGGTTGTCTTCGGAAATTCCGCATCCAGTATCTTGAACAGTTAATTTTATATTTTCATTTATACTTTCAGTTTTTAAAATGACGTGATGTTCTTTAGTGATCCCTTGTTTTCGAGCCTCTTCTATCGCATGAAGGGAATTGATCAAAAGATTAAGTAGTACTTGCCCCAAAGGGCCCGATTCGGCTTTTACCAAGTATGGCTTTGAAAACTGTTTAACCAAGGTAATATTATTTCGATCAAACTCGTGTTCTAAAAGATTTAGCACATCTTGAATTGTTTGATTTAAGTCAACCGCTGCGCCCAAATCCGATTTTCTTTCGCGGGCTAAATGTAAAAGCGAGTTAACCAATTTGGTAATTCGATCGATTTGCGATACAATTATGAGCAAATCTTTTTTCAGAGGTTCATTATTTCCGGCCTTAGATTCCGCCAGTTCAGCACGGCTGCGAATGATTCCCATAGGCGTGCCGATTTCGTGCGCTAAACTAGAGGCCAGTAGACCGAGAGATGCTAGACGATCTTGTTGGATGATTTGTGCTTTGCTTTCTTTTAGCTCTTCCATATCGTGCTGCTGTTTTATGGCATAACGGATAGAACGTTCCAGCAGCGGGCTTGTCAACTGTCCTTTGACCAAATAGTCGGCGGCTCCCACGTGCATTGCTTTTATATCCAGTTCAAAATCAAATAAACCAGTAAGAAAAATAATAGGGCAGGAGTTTATTTTACCTTGGGATTCGACTAACAATTCTAGTCCTGTTTTTTCGCCCAATCGGTAATCTAAAAGACAGGCATCAAAATTGTTTTCATACAAGGCGGCAAGGCCCTCGTTGTAAGTAGATTTCCAAGTTAGTTTATATTTAGACGACATGACATCGCTAAGCAAATCCCGAATATGCAGATAATCGTCTTCGTCATCATCGATTAAAAGTATATTAAACTCGGTCATGTTTTTGCCTTGCGACTGCCGCTATTTGGTAGCGCAACGATTTCAAACCAATATCGGCCGATGTCTTTCATAACGTGTACTAAGGATTGAAACTCGACCGGTTTTGTTATAAACGAGTTTGCTCCTAAATTGTAGGATCTAGCAATATCCTCTTCGGCCTGTGACGTGGTAAGCACAATCACGGGTATTTGGGATAAATGTGAGTGTTTTTTTAATTCGACAAGGACTTCGCGTCCGTCCATTTTAGGCATGTTTAAATCAAGCAATATCAAACCGGGCATCAAATTTTTTCCGTGCTCTGATTGTTGCCATCGATCATGCAAGTTTTTAATTAATGCTTCGCCATCATGTACAAAATGCAATTCATTAAGAAGGCGGCTTTCAGCGAACGCTTCACGAATCATTTCGCAATCATCTAAATCATCATCGGCGATTAGAATTGGTATTGAACCTCGATCTTTCATACTGGAAGCTCCCTGCTTTGTTTTACGGGTAATAAAATTACGAACGTGGCCCCATGATCCGGTTGCGAATTTGCGGTGATATGGCCACCGTGGCGATCAATGATCTTTCTACAGACAGCTAAACCAATACCGGTGCCTTCGTATTCGTGACGACCATGAAGTCGTTGGAAGATGGTAAATATTCTATCAACATATTTTTGATCAAAACCTATTCCATTGTCGGTAACACTGATTTCGCAGGTTTTGCCGTGTTTATTGATGACCGAATTTTCTATGATATTCGCCGATATAGTTACAACCGGTTTCGTATCTGGCTTATGAAATTTCAGCGCGTTACTTATTAAATTTTGAAACAGTTGATACATTTGAGTTGGATCGGCATCGATATTAGGAAGATCATCCACGATAAGGGATCCACCGGATTGCTCGATACGTAGTTCTAAATCTGACTTCACTTGGCTGACTATTTTATTCAACGAAACCTCAGAAAACGGATTCGCTTTAGTTGTAACCCGTGAATAGGTTAACAAGTCATTAATTAGTACTTGCATCCGTTTTGCCGAGGCTTGGACGCGTTCCAAATAGTCATAAGCTTCGCTAGGGATAATGTCTTTGGATTTTATTTTGGCTCGGTCTGAAAAGGTCTGAATTTTTCGCAGTGGTTCCTGCAAATCATGTGCGGCCACAGAAGCAAAATCTTGAAGTTCTTGATTGCTGATCTCTAGTTTTTTTGAATATATTTTTAATTGTTCTTCAGCAAGTTTTCTCTCGGTAATTTCATAGCGTACGGAAACATACTGTTCCGGATTTCCTTCGCTATCCATAAACGGAACGATAGTGGTGTTGACCCAGTAATATGAGCCATCTTTAGCACGGTTTTGAATTTCACCTTCCCAGGTTATTCCTTTAGAAATGGTCTTCCACATTTCGATAAAGAAATCTTTTGGATGGTGATGGGAATTAATAATTCGATGAGTATTTCCGATCAGTTCTGCTTCCGAGTATTTAGACATCGCACAAAATTTTTTGTTTACGTACGTTATTTTTCCATTTTTGTCAGTGATAGCAATGATTGCGGCCTCGTCAATGGCCGACTTGAGATGGAGAAAATCTTTACTCGATAAACCTTCAGTTGGTTTTGTCATTTGAATCTTCCGGTGGTTCAGGAGTTTCATCCGAAACCATTCCATACGTGCGTTCTTTTCTGTAAAGGGTTCTGCGACTTATTCCTAAAATCTGAGCGGCTTCATCCTTTTTGTGTTTTACTTCACTCATGACTAATTTGATGTAACGTTCTTCCAATTTCTCTAACGTTGGACGATCGGCATGAAGCTGTTCAATGTTTTGCTGAGCTTCTTCAAGCGCGCTGCCTAGGACTACATTTTTTTCAATTAATTTTCCTGGGCTTAATACAATCGCGCGTTCGATAACATTTTCTAATTCACGAACATTCCCAGGCCAAGGATGAGCCATCAATACGCTCATTGCTTCTGGGGTGGCCGCATAGACGGCAGAACCGTTTCTGGCAGCAAATTTTTTAATAAAGGTGTCCACTAAAATTGGAATATCTTCGATGCGTTCACGCAACGGAGGAACGCGGATAGGTACGACATTCAGTCTATAAAATAAGTCTTCGCGAAACTTTCCGTCTTTTGCCATTATTTTTAAATCTCGGTGAGTAGCCGCAATGATTCGGACATCGATGTCTTTTAGAGTGTTGCTGCCAACGGCTCGAATTTGACGGTCTTGCAGAACCCGTAGCAATTTCGCCTGTAATTGCAGACTCATATCACCAATTTCGTCCAGAAATAATGTACCATGATTGGCTTCTTCAAAAAGACCTTTCTTATCTGCGATGGCACCGGTAAATGAACCTTTTACGTGACCAAATAGTTCGCTTTCTAAAAGATGTTCAGGAATAGCAGTGCAATTAATAGCGATGAACGGTTTGTTTTTTCTTGGACTTGAGCTATGTAAAGCGCGTGCCACGAGTTCTTTTCCAGAACCACTTTCACCGGAAATTAAAACGTTCGCTGATGCGGGCGCGACCACTTTGACGAGTTCAAATACGGCAGTAATGGCGGGACTTTTACCTACGATGGAATCTAGGGTGAACGTCTTGTTGAGTTCTTTCTTTAATGTTGCATTTTCTTGTTTAAGAGTGACCCGTTCGCTGGCCCTTTTAACAAGAAGTTTCATTTCCTCATTTTTAAAAGGCTTAATGATATAATGGTAGGCGCCTAATTTCATAGCTTCGATGGCCGTTTCGATGGAACCAAAGGCCGTCATCATTATGGAAACGATAGCAGGATGATCAGTCTGAATCTTTTTAAGAAACATCAGCCCATCAATTTCTTTCATCTTGTGATCGGTAATAAGTATGTGAGGTAGGTCAGTTTTAAATTTTACCAACGCCTCGGCTGCCGAAGTGTATTGCGAAACTAAATAACCTTCTTCGGAAAGAAGTTCCGCAACGACATGACCCATGTCTTTATCATCATCCACTATGGCTACTTTTATTTGGTTGGACATATTTTTCCTAAATCTGAAGTTTCCTGTGTGTATATCAACATTAGTGCCATAATCGACCTACGCTGTAAGGGAAACTCACTTGAGATAGTTTTATTCGAAAACTTAAAGTAAGACAACTTGTCCTGCCTTTCACGCTCGATGCGCCAATTTGTCCCATCCTGTGATGTCAAAATGAATATAGGGTCTTCAGTGGCTTGGCTAGGCTATTGCGAATACACTCTAATGGAAACTAAAGTATTTGATAAAAACGGAGACAACATTGAAATCAATACCCCAAATTCAAAAGTATATGACTTTCCTTCCTAAGACGATAGCTCATGACCAAACGATTGCCCAAGCCAAAGACCTGATGAAAAAGATCCATATCCGTCATTTGCCGGTTACAAAAAATGGGTCCCTTATCGGTATACTTACTGATCGCGATATAGATTTAGTTTTGCAGTTTGTGGAATCCAATTCAGAAAAAATTAGAGCGGAAGACGCCTGTTCTCCAGAGCCGTATTCGACTACTCCGGATGCTTTGCTGAGTGATGTTGTAAGATATATGGCGGATCACCAGCTAGGATCGGCTCTTATTGTGGACAATGGCAAGTTAGTTGGAATTTTTACTCAGGTAGATGCCTGTAGAGCCATAGCGGATTTGCTAGAAACAAGGCTTAAAAGTTAACGAATAAAAACAAGGAGCGAGGCCAAAATGAATTTCATGGATAAGATTTCTAACCGATTAAT
This sequence comes from uncultured Bdellovibrio sp., assembly GCA_964498705.1. Taxonomy (GTDB): domain Bacteria; phylum Bdellovibrionota; class Bdellovibrionia; order Bdellovibrionales; family Bdellovibrionaceae; genus UBA2316. Next base: position 23,084 of record CAZCHT010000015.1, read on the forward strand.
GGATACCCTGATTTTTGTCACCATCATTGCATTGGTATTTTGGTCGATCATTGCCCCGGCCAAGCTGCCAGAGTCTGTTCCCTACAGGGAATACCAAGATGAAATGCGCCGAGAAGGCCAATTCTTAACTGTCCACTTTTCAGTGGGAAGTCCAACTCGAATTTTCGTTGTAGGAAAAGAAGAAGCCAAGATTGATTTTTCCAAACTTAAACTGACTGTCCGTCGCCTAAATCCTTATCCAGGAAAGGTTTTGAAAACAGATCGTTATGACAACTACTTTGTAGTCAATGATCCCGTGGACATTAAAAAAGATGCCGAATTTGAAATTAACTTAGAGACTAATCAGAAAACTGAAACATTCAATTTCAAGTTAAAAAGTAAGGTACCATAAAGGAGCTCCCATGGGCCAAGCGAGGAAACAATATATTCGGTTTCTGGGCGGCGCTAGTACTGTCACGGGGTCAAAGTATCTAGTTTCAAATGGATCAAGCACAATTCTAATCGACTGCGGGATGTTTCAGGGCTTAAAGTCTTTGCGATTAAAAAATTGGGACGAATTTCCGATCGACCCTGCGAAAATTGATGCTATTTTACTGACCCATGCCCATTTAGATCATTCGGGTTACATTCCTCGATTAATAGCAAGTGGATTCAGAGGTAAAATATTTACGACTGCAGCCACCAAGGATTTATGTCAAATTTTACTTCCTGATGCTGGCTTCTTGGCAGAAGAAGAAGCGGAATATTTAAATAGACATAATCGAACAAAACATAAACCCGCGTTGCCTTTGTTCACATTGGAGCAAGCAGAAAAGTCTATTGAATATTTTCAGACGGTCAAATTTAATTCCAAATTTTCATTTAATAAAGACGTCAGTTTTGAATTCAGATATGCGGGACATATCTTAGGAGCCGCGTCCATTATCCTAACCATGGATAATATTACCACGGGTTTTAGCGGCGATGTGGGACGTCAAAAAGATCCTATTTTTTATCCCCCTAGGCAATTGCCGCCGGTCGATTACCTTGTCGTCGAATCTACCTACGGTGACAGAAAACATTCAGAGGTAGATCCTATTGACGAGCTAGAAAAATGCATCGTTGAAACCGCGTCTCGCGGTGGCACCGTGGTTATTCCATCGTTCGCCGTCGGTCGCGTGCAGAGTTTATTGTACTACTTGTGGAAACTCAGAGCTGAAAATCGAATTCCTAGAATTCCGATGTATTTAAATAGTCCCATGGCAACCAATGTAAATGCGGTTTGGTCGCAATATCATGATTTGCATCGCCTTAACGGTCAGGAATGTAAAGATGTTTGCGGCGTCGTTAAATATATTCGAACTGTGGATGAATCCAAAGAGCTGAATTTGAAAACAGAGCCCATGGTTATTATTTCGGCCAGCGGCATGCTGACCGGTGGACGTGTACTTCATCATATTAAACGATTTGGTCCCGAAGCAAAAAATACAATCTTGCTGGCAGGATTTCAAGCGGCAGGCACGCGTGGTGAAGCCCTTATGAACGGCGCGAAGAGAGTTAAAATTCATGGAGAGTATGTGGAAATAAATGCGCAGGTAAAGTTGCTGGATAATATCTCTGCTCACGCCGATTATGTGGAAACAATCGACTGGTTAAAACAAAGTCAAATTTCTCCCAAGCGAACGTTTGTGACTCATGGAGAGCCAACAGCGGCCGACGAAATGCGCAAACATATAATTGATTCTTTAGATTGGGATTGCGTCGTTCCACTTCTCAATGAGACATTTGAGTTAACATGAAAATACAATTTTCTGACACTCATAGTTTTGAACGAACTGCATTTGATGCAGCTAATTCCAAATATTCTTTCGAAATAGAATATCTGGATTTTAGATTTACTTCGGCGACGGCCCCGGCCATCGCGCCGAGTGATGTTGTATGTTCTTTTGTAAGTGATAAGTTCGATCGAAAATGCTTGGAAATAATGGCTGCTAAAGGGGTCAAACTTTTAGCTTTGCGGTCGGCCGGATTTAATCATGTCGACGTGGCTGCGGCCAGAGAATTTGGTATTACTGTATGCCGAGTGCCTAGCTATTCACCTCATTCTGTCGCCGAGTTTGCTGTAGGATTGATGTTGTCTTTAAATAGAAAAATTCATCGAGCCTATAGCCGAGTACGGGAACTTAACTTTTCGTTAGATGGTTTTGTTGGTTTTGACTTGAATGGAAGAACGATAGGTATTTTGGGTGCCGGAAAAATCGGAAGGATTTTAGCCGGTATTATGGCAGCATTTGGATGTCAGGTTTTAATTTATGATACAATGCCCGAGTCTTCGTTAGTTCAAAATAGCAAAATAAAATATGCAACGCTTGAGGAAGTCATTGGCACTTCGGATATCATATCGCTGCATGTTCCGTTGAACCCCGGGACTTTTCATATGATTGATTCTAAAGCCATAGAGCAAATGAAGACAGGTGTTTTGCTAATTAATACGGGTCGTGGGGCGTTGATTGAATCCATAGCACTTATTGATGGACTTAAGAGCGGAAAAATTGGTGGGGCCGCTCTGGATGTATACGAAGAAGAAGAAGGTGTGTTTTTCCATGATCTATCCAATTCGTTTCTTCAAGATGATACTTTAGCGCGTCTGATTTCTTTTCCCAATGTGCTTATCACATCTCACCAGGCATTTTTAACATCGGATTCCCTAAGAAACATCGCAGAGACAACACTAGAAAGTATTCATTCGTATCGCAGTACGGGACGAATTAATCCAGTCAATGTTGTCTAAGTGAAAAATAGTTTATGCCATTCTTGTAAAATCGTGGGGACGATGTCGACCGGCTGTACCGACTTGATTGCGACACAGGTTCCCCAATCGATTAATTTCGTTTCCTAAAAGGGCGACTAGGTCATCAAGGGACACAATTCCTTTAACTTTTCCTAGGTCGTCTAAAACCAAAAGTCGACGAATATGATTTTCTTCCATAATTTTGATAGAGTCTTCGATTTGGGTTGTCTCTGAAACCATGACTAACGAGCGCGACATGATGGTGTCGACCGCCTGAGTACTGCAGTCTACGTTATTTTTTACGGCTTTAACTACAATGTCTCGATCTGTTATTACGCCAACGGGTTTGCCTTCAGAGTAAGGTTCGGTAATGACAACCATACCGATCGACTTTTCGTCCATAATTCGAGCTACCTCTTGTATCTTAGTTCCTTCAAACACAGTCACTACATCGCTGGCTATTAATTTTTTGATCATATAAGTTCCTTTATTATCAGCCTAAAATAGCAGTATCTGTGCCACGGTATTAAAGCCTATTGTCCGCCGCATCAGTGAAATCGGCCAAACCGACAAAGCCCAATGACAAAATGTCTCAAAAAAACGCCCGAAGACGATTTAAAGAGAGCTCAAGCTCGGTCTATGCGTTGCTACTACAATATCCAAACAAATGGATTCTCCATTATACAAACAAAAAGGATCCGCAATGAAATTGAACGTAGGTTTTCATTCGTCTCATAAAGTCGTTTATGTGAAACGTCACGATAGTCTTGCTCATGCATTTAACCTGATGAAGCGAATCTCTACTCGGCATTTGCCGGTTTTGGATGAAAAAGGAGTGGTGATTGGGATGTTGTCCGATCGCGATGTCCTGCGCGCTATGAAAAAGCCAGTTGGTAGTGATTGGGTTGCTGTGCCTGCCAATCCAGAATTTAATCCCGAAGACATCGTACAACAATATATGGGTTGGCCCGTAGGCTCGATCGAAGAATCGGCGCCTCTGGCTCAAGCGGCAAAAACTATGCTGGAAAATAAAATCTCGGCTTTGGTTGTAACTAAAGATCATCATGCCATTGGCATTGTGACTACGGAAGATTTATTAGAGGCCTTCATTAATGATCACAAGAGTACACTCAGTGATGTGAAGAACCAGGTTTACGGGGCTATTTATCGTTCTCCTGTTGGAAGTATTTTACAAAGTTTAGCAGACGTCGGTATTTAAAAAAAATAACAAAAGGAATTAATATGTCAGATTATATTGTTTGGTTAGATTCAGCGAAGGCGCATGTTTTTGAGTTGAATGCGGAATCAACAGCATCAGAAGTTAAAAAAATGGAACTTGCGCATGAATTGAAAAACTTAAAAGGCCATAATGAACATCAACCCAATGATGTTCTATTTAAGCAAATTGCTGGAAAAACCTTAGGGTGTAAAAAACTTCTATTGATGGGTCCGGGACTAGCAAAAAATCAATTCCAGACGTATTTGAAAGATCACTACACCCACACACTAGCAGAAAAAGTAGTCGGAGTAGAAACTTGTGACCATCCAACCGATAATCAGGTCCTGGCGATCGCACGAAAGTTTTTCGTACATTATGATCTTTTTAACGACCCAGTGTTAGCAAGTAAGTCCAGAGAGTAAGACCATGAAAAAAATTAGACCTAAAGTTCAAAAGTATATGACGCCGTCACCGAGAAGTATTGGGTATGATCGTCCATTGTCACAGGCAATGGCGGTCATGAGCGAACTTAGAATCCGACATTTACCGGTTTTAAAAGACGGCAAATTGGTCGGAATTTTGTCGGACCGTGATGTTAAACTAGTTGCCAGCTTTGAGGATATAGATCCAGAAAAAATTTTAGTCGAAGAGGCCTGCACATTTGATCCCTATTGTGTGTCTTCCGAATCTGATTTAAATGAAGCAGTCAATTGCATGGCCAAGAAAAAATACGGTTGCGCCGTTGTCGTTGATAGCGGCAAATTAGTTGGGATTCTTACAGAAGTAGACGTCTACAAAGCGTTTACCGATTTTCTAGAAAATAAATTATAAACTAGATTTACTGTATTCCTCAAAAAACGCTTTCTCTAAATTTTCACGATCTTCAGGGTGGGCTAGATCTAACAAGGCTCTGGCCCTTTGATGTATCGATTTTCCAAATAAATTAACAGCGCCGTACTCTGTGACTACGTAATGAACGTGGGCCCGAGTCGTGACGACGCCAGCACCTGATTTCAAACTAGATACAATCCTAGAGTTTCCGTGCTTAGTTCTAGACGTCATTGCAATAATGGGTTTGCCACCATTGGACAAGGCAGAGCCGCGAATAAAATCAATTTGTCCACCGACGCCGGAAATAACTTTGTGGCCGATGGAATCGGCGCACACCTGTCCCGTTAAGTCTATTTCTACCGCAGAATTGATTGAGACTGCTTTATCATTTTTTGCAATAACAGTGGGATTGTTTACGTAGTTGGCCTCGAGCAGAATCACCGATGGATTGTTATCAATGAAATTAAAAACGTTTTTACTGCCCATGACAAATGTCGAAACGGTTTTTCCCTGATGAATTTTCTTTTTTGAATTGTTGATTACGCCGCTCTTTAATAGATTTAAAGCGCCATCAGACCACATCTCGGTGTGAATGCCTAAATCCTTGTGACCGGTCAGACTCGATAGTACGGCGTCCGGTATGGAGCCAATTCCCATTTGAAGTGTCGAGCCATTTTCAATAAGGTCAGCTGTGTTTCTACCAATCTCAAGTTCGATAGAACTCAAAGCCTTTGGGCTAGATTCAAGCAAGGATTCGCTATGTTCTACGAGATAATCAATATCTTTTACGGGAACAAGAGCATCGCCAAACGTTCTTGGCATTTGATTGTTAACTTGTGCGATCACTATTTTTGAATTTGCAATGGCCGCTTTGACAACATCGACGCTAGTTCCTAGCGAACAATATCCATGGCTATCCGGAGGGGAAACTTGAATTAGCGCGACATCTAGAGGAATCACTTTGTTTTTGAATAGTGACGGCATTTCTGACAGGAAACACGGTATGTAGTCGACTCTATCAAAATCCATGTAGGGTCTGACGTTGGATCCTACAAAAAGATTTAGAACTCTGAAGTTAGCGCTATATTGAGGTTTCAGGTAATCCGCATCGCCGTGAGTATGCAAGTGTATCAACGTAACGCTCGTCAGGCGATTTGCCTGCTGAACCAATTCTTTCAATAGAAAATTCGGAGTCGCGCAACCTCCATGTACAAAAACATTCTGAAACGAATTGATATGAGTGATAGCGGCAGTGGCTGTTAATTGTTTGGGTTCTTTTATGTTAGTCATTTTTAAATCCTATGATTGAATTATAAATTGCAAAGCCCTAGTCACTGATACACTGTTTGCCACAGTTACAGCTAGGCTGACAAAGGAATTTAATGGGTCATTCTGTCATGATGCTTTGTCAGGTTGGCATTTACTTTTCAGATTTTAATTTCAAGAGATCGACTTCTACTTTTTGCATCTCGTGTTCTAACATAGATAACTCTGGGGCTATTAGAGCCGTGACTAAGAATGCCATATACGACCATACGAAAAGAGTTCCGAGTAACATCATGGCGATAACAGTGATTTTCCCTGCAAAAGAAATGGGTACGAAGGTATTGTAGCCAATTGTCGTTGTAAGGCTTGTACTCCACAGCAGGCAGTCAATAAATTCTAACTTGCTAAAGGATTGAGCGGATTCGAAATAATAGAGTAAAACGCTTCCGATAAATATAATTAAGTTCCCAATGAATGTTAGGAGCCAAAACATAGGGTTTTTGAACAGTGTGTGCATGCGACGTTTGTAACTGTATTTGCGAATTTTATTCATCTAAAAAGGTATAAAGCAAAGTCGATGCCTAGTTGATCAAAGTCACCTGGACTTCTTTATACAGCTGCAAAATTTCAGATTTATGGCCTAGACCCATGCCGGGCTCGGAAAGGGTGGCGGCCGATGCGGACAGGCCCCATTTTAAAATATTGGCCTCGTCAAAATCACCTTTGTAAAATCGTGATACCATGGCTCCAACCATAGAATCGCCGGCGCCCACGGTTGAGCGAATTTTTAATTTTGGAATACGTCCAAAATAAATATTCTTTCGACCAACTAGCAATGTGCCCCCTTCGACAGAAGATATGCAAATATAGGGAACGTGATCTAGAAATGGTTTTGCTTTCTGAATCACGGAACCAATAGTTTTCACGTGACTGTTTGTTAGTTCATGGAATTCTTCAAGATTAGGTTTTATCAAAAATGGCTTTGATTTTATTACGTCAGCTAAAATCGAGCCAGGACAATCAATAATAGAGTTAATACCCTTTTTACCGGCGATTTTAATTAAACGCTTGATGTCGTTTGCCGTGAATCCTTGCGGCAGAGAACCACCTAACATTAAAAACGAAATATTTTTCTTCTGCTCAAATAAATGGAATAATTTTTTCTTTTCAACGTTTGAAATTGTCGGCCCCGGAAAGCTAAGTCGCGTTTGGTTATGGTTTCGTTTGTTGGATACGGTCACGTTGACTCGGGATGTGTTTTTTATTTCAATAAACTGGGTGTTTAATTTTTCTTTTTTGAGCATCGAATTGATTTCATCCCCTGTGCTGCCGCCCAGAAATCCAGACAGTGAAACGGGGATCTGTAATCGAGATAAAATTCTAGCTGCATTGATTGCATTACCACCAGGCGATCTAGTTTCATTGAAAACATAGGATTTTTCGTTTGGTTTTATATCGTTGACGAGACCACCAAGATCAAGAGCTGGATTAGGAGTAATAGAAAATATCATTTTGTTTTCCATATTGTTTCATAATGTTGCAATCGTAGGTCCAAAAAAAAGCCTCGATATATGGGCCACATTGACTCAATTTAAATTAGAGTTGGACAAATTGTCGCAGTCAAAGTCTTTGATTCGCTCCTGACCGATTTCTGCCATGGCATCAAGGATGCTTTTTGTAGCAGAAGGGGCGAACCGAGACGATGCCTTTTCTCTCGGCAATGCTCTATGGAGAAAATATGAAACGAATTTGGGTTATAGGTGTCGGTCTGGTATTAATTTTTAGCGTCACCGGAATCGTATATTTCCGAGGCAGCAATATTAAAGTAATAAATCCAACCAGAGGCGATATCACCGAAGCCGTTTATGGATTAGGTAAAGTGAAATCCAATGATCGGTTTGAAGTTATTTCGGCACTGATTTCGACAGTGACAGGAAGATATGTGAATGAGGGTGACACTGTAGAAAAAGGGGCCGCGTTGATAGAGCTAGATCATCATGCCAAATTTCGGGCGCCCTTTCGTGGTACAGTTACCTATGTAAAGCATTTCGTTGGTGAAACAGCCGTCCCAAGCGTTACGATCCTAAGACTGGAAAATCTGGAAAAAAAATACATTGAGCTTTCGTTAGAGCAACAGGCGATCTTGCGAGTAAAACCCAAACAAACGGCAAAAATTTCCTTTGAGTCGCTCAGAGGCAAAGTACTCAATGGCGGCGTCACATCGGTATTTCCTCGGGACGATGAGTTTATCGCTAGAGTTTTCGTCGACGGGTTGGACCCAAGCATATTACCTGGCATGAGTGCTGACGTTACCATTGAAGTTGGCCGCATTAAAGATGCGGTACTAATTCCTATCAAATCTATAACTAATGGATTTGTAAGTTTAAGACGAAATAATAAATGGGAAAAAGTAAAACTGGAATTGGGTCACATCGATGGATTAAATGCCGAAGTCAAAAATGGTGTTCTTAGTACAAGCGATGAAATACGAATCAACAAGGAGAATTAAATGTTCTTTTTGTCATGGAGACAGCTGATCGCCCGAAAGAAACAGACATTTCTAATTTTGATTGGTGTCAGTTTAGGTACGACTCTATTTATAACGATTTCTGGCCTGCAGCTGGGTATGCGGCAATATATGATGGATCACCTTTTAAATAACACATCACATATTTTAATTTCCGGCGCGGAACGGATGATTGATGCCACCGAGGTGAAGAGTGTTTTCTATCCTGAAAATTCAAACGTGCGATGGATTTTGGCACCGTTCGGTAAACGCGAAGAAGTTCGGCTAGAAAATTATCAAGGTTGGTATCAACGATTTATGTCCGATCCAGAGGTCCGTGATTTTTCGCCTCGATTGTCGACGAATGCGATTTTATCAAATGGTCTGTTTACTGCCTCTGTAGGATTAGTGGGGACGGTGCCTGAGCGGCATTTGCGCGTTACGTCCGTCGCCAGTTACATGAAAGAAGGCAGTTTCAAGGATCTTCAGTCTGGAGCCAGTAACATTGTGCTCGGAAGTAAAGTTTCTGAAAATTTGGGCGCGCGTGTAGGCCAAGTGATCAACGTCAGTACAGGGCGTAGTTTGATGCGTCCATTTAAAGTCGTTGGAATTGTTCATTTTGGTAGCGAACAAGTAGATGGATCGATTGCGTATGCAGAGCTAAACCACGTTCAGATTTTATCCAAGAGCCCAGGTCGGGTGAGCGAAATCGCTGTGGCATTGTACGATATAGATAAAGCCAATGAAAAAGCTCTTGAATGGAAAATGATGGGAACGGACAAGGTTCAAGATTGGCAGGAAGCTAATAAAATGTTTTTGGAAATTATCAACGTTCAAGATTATACTCGCTACTTTATTACTATTGCCATCCTAGTTGTAGCCGCATTTGGTATTTATAATGTGCTCACTATTATGATTAATCAAAAACGTAAAGAGATAGCTATTCTAAGAGCCATCGGTTACGGTCCTCAGCGAATTATGCAATTAGTTGTTTACCAAGGTATTCTGCTTGGATTTGCTGGCGGAGCATTGGGACTGACTCTTGGATTTTTGTTGTGCTATATCGTTGGACACATTGATTTAAATATTGAACTTGGAGGCAGTCACAATTTGATGATTGATTACAGCCCGAAAACTTATTTAATTGGTTTCGTTGCTGCGAATGTGGCGTCCATAGTGGCGTCCTATTTTCCCGCTCATGGTGCGAGTAAATTATCTCCCATGGAAATTATTAGGAGCGAATGATGATTCAGTGCCGTGGTTTAGTTAAAGAATTTGGAGTTCCTCCCCATCGCATTTTGCACGCGCTGGACATTGATATTCAAAATGGGGAATTTGTTTCGATTTCAGGAAAATCGGGAAGCGGCAAGAGCACCTTGCTTTATATCATTAGCACTTTAGATTTGCCGACCATGGGAACTGTTGAAATAGATGGAATTAATATAGCAAAAATGACAAGTGATGAAGTTCACGCGTTTCGAAATCACAAAGTGGGATTTATTTTTCAATTTCACTATTTATTACCCGAGCTTACTGCCATTGAAAACATTTTGCTGCCAGCACGTAATTTAAATTGCATGGATGAAAAGATGTCGACGGCAAAAGAATTATTGGAACGATTAGGTATGTCGAACAAAGAAAACAGTTACCCGGCGCAGATGTCGGGTGGCGAGCAACAGCGCATAGCCATCGCTCGAGCGCTGATCCTAAGTCCCAAGTACATCTTTGCGGATGAGCCAACTGGTAATTTAGATACAGAAAACGCCGAGATCGTGATGAATTTGCTAAAGCAAGTGAATGCGACGGGAACTACTGTGTGTTTAGTGACCCATGATCCTGATTTTGCAGCGATGGCTTCGCGGGAAATATATTTAAAAGACGGTCGTCTGGCTTCTGCGAAATAGCGGGTTACTTCTTGCAGGGATAAAAAATCAATATGCTAAGTGAACATAACCAACTTTTGGGAAGCGCTAAATCAACGAGTAAGAGCAATCTGATACATTTTTCCCAAATATTGGCCGAAATCACAAAACTCGAAAAACACGACGTCTTTAATCGGATGAATACCTCGCTAGACGGTTTGACTCAGGTCGATGCACTGGAACGTTTGAAAGACAACGGACTAAACGTCATTGCCGAGACCACGCATCAGGGGTGGGTATGGCATTTAATTACGGCGATACGTAATCCCCTCGTAATTTTGCTTATTGTTTTAAGTGCCGTATCCTTTGCTACCGGTGACAAGGAAGCGGGCACTGTGATGTCGGTCATGGTTGTACTGGGAGTGTTGCTTCGATTTATTCAGGAAGCTCGGGCTAATTCGGCCGCGGCAAAATTAAAAGCGATGATTCGCATTACGGCGACTGTTGTGCGTGAAGGTAAAACGATAGAAATCGCATTGGATCAACTGGTGCCTGGTGATATCGTAACGTTATCAGCCGGTGATATGGTTCCTGGCGATGTCCGCATTGTGTATTCAAAAGATCTATTCGTCAGTCAGGCGGCGTTAACCGGTGAATCTTTGCCCGTTGAAAAATTTGAAATGAAAGAAAAAAGCCCCGACAAATCGCCTCTTGAATTTTCAAATGTCTGTTTCCTAGGAACCAGCATAGAAAGCGGCGCTGCGACCGCCGTCGTAGTGGCAACAGGGGCTAAAACCTATTTTGGAAGTATGGCCAATAGCATAGTTAGCGATTCTGTCGAGACTAGCTTTGATAAGGGCATGAAGAGTTTCACCTGGCTGATGATTAGATTCATGATGGTGATGGTACCGTTAGTATTTCTAGTCAATGGCCTTACGAAACACAATTGGAGTGAAGCGTTCTTTTTTGCCATCGCGGTTGCCGTTGGGCTAACCCCCGAGATGTTGCCAATGATTGTTTCTGTTTGTCTCTCTAAAGGTGCGCTGGCCATGTCCAAGCGCAAGGTCATCGTCAAACAACTCAGCTCAATTCAAAACTTTGGCGCGATGGATGTGCTGTGCACAGATAAGACCGGCACATTGACCATGGATCAAGTTATCCTAGAAAAGCATTGCGATGTTATGCAGAACGAGAGCAGCGAGGTGTTGCTGGATGCCTATCTGTTAGCCCATTTTCAAACGGGACTGAAGAATATTTTGGATCGCGCGATTTTGAATCATCGTGATGCCCATGAAGAACTGATCATTGACTATAAAAAGGTGGATGAAATCCCTTTTGATTTTGTGCGCCGAATGATGTCGGTTGTGGTAGAAACACCCGAGAAAAAATATCAGTTGTTAACGAAAGGTGCACCCGAAGCAGTGTTCGAGCGTTGTAAATTTTATGAGCTTAATGGTCAAATTCTACCCTTTGAGAGCGAACATAGTGCTGAACTGACCCAGCAATATGAAATGCTGAGTGCTGATGGATTTCGAGTTTTGGCGCTGGCTTATAAAAACCTGGATATCACAGCGCAAATTACTAAAAGCGATGAAACTGATTTGATTTTAAAAGGCTATGTGGCATTTTTAGATCCACCGAAGGATTCGGCACGTACCGCCATTCATGCCTTGCAAGACCACGGTATCACGGTGAAAGTTTTAACGGGTGACAATGATCTTGTGACTAAAAAAGTGTGCCGCGAGGTCGGTCTTGTTTTTGATACTATTTTAACTGGCCATCAAGTAGAGAAAATGACCGACGCGGAACTGTCTGCTGCTGTCGAAACCACCCATGTTTTTGCGCGATTATCACCTGCGCAAAAACAAATGATTATCCGCGCCCTTCAGCGCAATAACCATGTCGTCGGATTTATGGGCGACGGGATCAATGATTCGCCAGCATTGCATGTAGCTGATGTGGGCATTTCGGTTGAGTCGGCTGTGGACATAGCCAAAGCCGCAGCGTCGGTGATACTACTGGAAAAAAACCTGATGGTTCTGGACGATGGGGTAATAGAGGGACGCAAGGTATTCGTTAATATCTTAAAGTATGTACGTATGGGGGCCAGTTCCAGTTTCGGCAATATGCTGAGCGTGATAGGCGCCAGTATCTTTTTGCCGTTTGTACCAATGCTACCAATACAGGTATTGACGAACAACTTGCTGTACGATTTTTCTCAAGTTCCAATCCCAACGGATACGGTAGCTGTGACCGCAACAGCCAAGCCAAGGCCGTGGAGTATGGATGACATCAAGAAGTTTGTATTTTTCATCGGGCCGATAAGTTCGATCTTTGACTACACTACGTTCTTTGTAATGCTTTATGTTTTTGGTTGCTGGGATCCCGCACGGGCGGCGCTTTTCCAGACAGGTTGGTTTATTGAATCGTTGATAACTCAGACACTTATTATACATATAATTCGTACGAATCAGATCCCGTTCATTCAAAGTCGAGCTAGCTGGCAACTGACAATGACTACACTTATCGTCATTGGCATAGCGATTTGGCTGCCGTATTCACCGCTAGCAAAAGCTTTGGGATTTGTATCGTTGCCGCCATTATACTGGCCGATTTTGCTAGTCACTTTGCTTGGCTATGTCGTACTCACTCAAATAGTGAAAATGTGGTTGATTAAAAAAACGTGGATCTAGTTACGCTTGGCCGGGTGTATGCATACACAGGAGTGGACGTGGTTATATAGGGATATATGCCTCGTAAAAAATACTGATACATTCCAAGGAGGAAAGTATGAACAAACAAAGTGGCCAACATAACAGTGTTAAAAAGGGCGGATCAAAAACCCCAGCATCAAATAATAAAGGTACGGCTAAAGAGTCGGCATCGTCTGCAGGTGTGTTGCCAAAAGAGTCGGCTAATGCAAAAAGTCCTCATGATTCTAAATTAAACAAATAGTTTTGAAAAAAAGAGGATGCGTTTTAAAGACGGCGTCCTCTTTCGTTTCTAAAAAGAAACGCCGTAACTGATTAGGAAACGGCGCTGATTGGACTATTGCTGTTAGAGGTAGAGATCTATAGGTCAAACAGTGTATTGATGGCTTCACCGTTCAGTGAGCGAACATGCAATAAATAGCGACCAGATCGTTGCATTGGAAGGTATGTTGTATCTTCGAACGGGAAGCGTCCGATGATACAGTTAGTTGCAGTAGGTAGCAACAAAGCTAATGGCTGAACAGTCACTACGTTGGACTGAACATTAGATATTACTTTTTTAACTTGCATGCACGAATTTGTAAATACGCCAGACAAAGTCATCGCGACTCGGCCATTTACTTTTCTCACATAGGCTTGAGAAATCGGTGCATAAAGATAATCATCAGCAACACCAGATCTTGCCAAGTTTACATTCAATGTACCCAGTGCTCGACCGCCTGTTTGTAAAATTTGATATTTGCCCGGCTGAACGACGCCAAGATTTACAACTTCGTTGTGTGGAACAAGCACGTCCAAACAAGGGCCCGAATAGCGATATTCATACGGAGTTACTTGGATCGTTTTTGAAACTGCATTGACTGTGAATCGTGTGCCGGCCGCTTTTGAACATGTGTCGTGATACGTGCCTTCCACAACAAATTGAACTTGATCATTAGAATCAAAACCATCCGGGATGTACCCAGTTTCCAGCATAGACGCTTTGAGTTGTGGATTTGTTTGAGACCAAGCGGCCACCGCGAACAGACACAATAATGATACTACTTTAAACATTTTTAACCCCTTTTGTTGTTTGTGAAAAGTTTCACGACTAGTTCAGCAGGTTGTGTGCCAAAGCTGAAAAGGCCGTATTGGCATAGATGGCCTAAGAATTAAAGACAACCTGGCAATCTACGTGACAGAACGTCTCGAAGGTAAATACTCGATAAAAAGTCGCAGCGTTTAGGAAACATCGCGGCGAAAGGGAGGATCTGAAGCTTAGAATTGCGCGCCTATGTTTTTGTTTTGAATATCTAGTTGTGGTGTAATCTGAAAATGCTAGTGAATAAAATTGTGCTCTGTTTAATGTGTACGTTTGTTGTATCGCTCCATGCCGTCGAAGCCGATCTGCAGTCGGGCGATATTATTTTTCAAACTTCAGGTTCGAATCAATCAACAGCCATTATGTGGGCCAGTAAAAGTTTATATAGTCATGTGGGGATTATAGAAATTGATGGAAATAAGAAGTTCGTGATCGAAGCGATTTCAAAAGTCAGTCGAACCCCGTTAAACAAATGGATAAAACGAGGGCGTTTGGGCCGCTATTCCGTATTTCGCTATCAAAATTTAGATACAAAAAAACAAAGCAACATTGTTAAGGACGCAAAGTCGTTTCTAGGGCAACCGTACGATATTTATTTCACTTCAAAAAATAAAGAAATTTATTGCAGCGAACTGGTCGATTTAGCATTTGAAAAATCTGGATTGAGTTTGGGTAAAAAGCAAAAAGTAAAAGAACTTGATGTCGACAATGTGGTCGTACGTAAACTAGTGGAAAAACGTTGGTACCGGCATCCCGTATGCAAGAAAGTAGTTAAATCGTTTTCTGAATGCTGGAAATTGATACTTGAAGACGAACTAGTGACTCCAGAAAGTATAGCGGCCGATGCACGCTTATTAAAAGTGTGGTCGAATTATCCGTGAAGGGATCTTGGGATATATTGTCAGCAGCTTGGGGGAGTGTAGTAATTGCCCCAAATCAAAACATTACAATATATTGGAATCTTTTCTGTTGACCTTCCAGCGATGGGAAGGTGCAGAGTGCTTAATAAGGGCAAAGTCATTGAAAGGACGTTAACATGAAAACACCTAATTCTGTGCACAATCACGAGGCAAGTCATTTGGTTACGGATCCTGTTTGCGGGATGAAAATCGATCCGTCAACGGCCAAAGGAGGAACGAGTTCTTTTGAAGGGACAAATTATTTCTTTTGCAATCCTAAATGTAAGACCAAGTTTGAGGCTGACCCCCATGCCTATCTTCACACTGCCGAACGTTCGCAAACGGTATCAGATGCCGATAAAGAAAAAATGTACACCTGCCCTATGCATCCTGAAGTCCGACAAAAAGGGCCGGGCAATTGTCCTATTTGCGGTATGGCTCTGGAGCCTGAAGAAATATCCTTAGAAGAAAAAGCAAACCCAGAGCTGGTCGATTTTACAAAACGCTTAAAGGTCAGTGCGACGTTGGCCGTTCCGCTTCTTATGCTTGCAATGTCCGATCTTATTCCTGGGCAGCCCGTGCAACATGCTCTTCCGCATTGGTTGTATGCAGGAATCCAGTTTTTATTAGCAACGCCCATTGTGCTTTGGGGAGGGCTACCATTTTTTGAACGTGGCTGGTCATCAATTAGAACGTGGAACCTAAATATGTTTACGCTAATTGGGTTGGGGACAGGTGTTGCTTATGTATTTAGTATCGTCGCCACATTTTTTCCTGACATGTTTCCGGAAAGTTTTCGCGTTCACGCAGGAATGGTTCCGCTTTATTATGAAGCGGCCGGTGTCATTGTTACGCTAGTGTTACTTGGTCAAGTGTTAGAGCTTAGAGCCCGCAAACAAACCGGTAATGCTATTAGGGCACTGTTGGACCTGGCTCCGAAAACAGCACGACGAATTGGTGCTGACGGTAATGATGAAGATGTTTCGGTTGAAAATATTAAAACCAACGATTTATTGCGTGTTCGACCTGGCGAAAAAATTCCCGTGGACGGCATCGTGACTGAAGGCCGCAGTATCGTCGATGAATCCATGATTACAGGAGAGCCAATTCCGGTCGAGAAACAAGTTGGAAGCCGAGTCACTGGCGCGACGGTAAATTCAACGGGTTCTTTCGTCATGCGGGCAACAAACGTTGGTAGCGACACATTACTGTCGCAGATTGTGAAAATGGTATCTCAGTCACAAAGAAGTCGAGCACCAATTCAAAAATTGGCCGACACGGTTGCGTCCTATTTTGTTCCCATCGTCGTGCTTGTGGCAATTGTCACGGCCGTCGCCTGGTATGTTTTTGGTCCCGAACCGCGATCTACGTATGCATTTATTAACGCTGTGGCCGTACTAATTATTGCGTGTCCGTGTGCGCTTGGGCTTGCGACTCCAATGTCCATAATGGTGGGCATGGGTAAAGGGGCTACTCATGGTGTGCTAATAAAAAATGCGGAAGCTTTAGAAACTTTAGAGACTATTACGACTCTAGTCGTTGATAAAACAGGCACACTAACACTGGGGAAACCAAAACTTTCAGCAGTTCATGTTCTAAATAATTTTAATGAAGCAGACCTGTTATCCTTGGTGGCTTCACTAGAAAAATCGAGTGAGCATCCACTGGCTGAAGCTATTGTGTCTGGGACGCTTGAGCGCGGGATCAAATTGGGAACCGTCCAGAATTTTGAAGCCATAGCTGGACAGGGAATTAAAGGTTTGGTCGGTGGCAAAGTAATTCTTGCCGGTAATAAACGACTTTTAGAATCAAATGGAATTGCGGCCAATGAATTGGAAAACATCGCCAAGGAACTACAAGTCGCCGGTCACGGTGTCATGCTAGTGGCTATTGACGGCAAGCCGGCCGGAATTATAGCGGTTAAGGATCCAGTTAAAGAGTCATCGAAATCTGCCATCGAATATTTCCACAACCAGGGAATTGAAGTTGTCATGCTGACTGGAGATAATAGAAATACGGCCGACGTTGTCGCGAAAGAATTAGGAATCAAACATGTTGAGGCCGATGTTTTGCCACAACAAAAGAACGAAGTAATTAATCGACTTCAAGGCCAGGGAAAACGTGTCGCTATGGCCGGTGATGGTATTAATGATGCTCCAGCACTGGCCCAAGCCGATATTGGTATTGCAATGGGTACAGGAACTGACGTTGCGATAGAAAGTGCCGGCGTAACATTGGTAAAAGGTGATTTGAGCGGAATTGTACGCGCGCATAAGTTGAGTCAGCAAACGATGAAAAATATCAGGCAAAATCTTTTCTTTGCTTTTGGGTACAACACCATTGGTATTCCCATTGCGGCTGGAATTTTGTATCCTTTTTTCGGAATGTTACTTAGTCCAATGATTGCAAGTCTCGCTATGAGTTTAAGTTCAGTGTCAGTCATTGCCAATGCGTTGAGGCTTAAACGGGTAAAACTTTAAGAGGAAGTAATATGAATATTGGAGATGCTGCGAAAATTTCAGGAGTGAACGCAAAACTAATTCGTCATTATGAATCTATAGGTGTCATTCCAAAAGCGACTCGAACTGAATCGGGTTATAGATCGTATTCAGAAACAGACATACATATACTTTCGTTTGTGAAACGATCTAGAAATCTTGGATTTTCTATGAAAGAAATCAAGAAGCTAGTAAGCTTGTGGAAAAATAAATCGAGAACCAGTTCTGAAGTAAAAAGTATGGCCACAAAGCATATTGATGAAATGGAAAAAAAGATATCTGAGCTTCAGAGTGTGGTGAAAACTCTGAAGCATCTTTCAAAAAATTGTCACGGAGATGATCGACCTGATTGTCCGATCCTAAGCGATTTAGCGAAAGAATGAAAATACGAACTTATTCATTATTTTCCCAATCTCAATTGATTCATATATGTTTGATTATCCCAGAATAGATATTCTTCATCGAAGTTTCCCTCTTTTGTCCAGTGACTCAAAGTAGTCACCACTGGCGCCGTCATCGTCGGAGCGCCTGAAGGCCACGGTGGATGCGATATTTGAAGAGTTAAAGATGAAAGAGATATTGTAGAGGAAATAATAGCGAGCGCGTGGCCTTGCAGATTGATGATATAATTTACCGGTTCCCAGTTTGAGATCAGTTGATATTTGAATTGCCTGTCAGTGAGCGAAATGAACCTGAGTTTGAAATTCTCAAATTGAATCATAGTAGTTAAGAAAAATTCAAGAGCAATTGCGAATATACCGATAAGAAAGTATGAGAATTTTGACGAATTATAAGACACTTTTTGTTTTAGTTATTACAACAGTGCTGTTTTCGGGATGTGCGTTGAACGCAAATCTTTCCACTTTAAATACAGAATTAGAAAAATCGAAGGACATCCCAGAAGAGGTAACTCCAGCACCAGCGCCCACGGTGCCACCAATAGACACTACTCCAAGTTATGTGTGTGCGGGAGGACCAACCGTATTTAGTACTAATATGAATGCACGATATGTGATCGGGCAGGCAAACTTTACGGCTAATTCTGTTAATCAAGGCGGAAGCGCCAGTGCGACGACATTAAATAATCCGATTGGTATAACCGTTGCCAATGGCAAGCTGTATGTAGCTGACGGGGGAAATAATCGAATCCTTGTTTACAACACGCTACCGACGTCAAATGGTGTTGCTGCCGACGCAGTCATTGGACAGGCTGATTTCATCACGACCACATCGGGAGCGAGTTCCGGTAAATTAAACGGTATTCAAAGTATTGCTTCAGATGGAACTTATTTAGCGGTTGCCGAGTGGACCAATAGCCGAGTTTCACTTTGGCCATTAAGCAATCCTACAACCATGTCCTATATTCTTGGGCAGCCCGATGCTAATATAACGACTGTAAATAATGGTGGGATTAGCGATAAATCGATGGGTGCTGCGGCCGGTGTGGCATTTGCCAATGGAAAATTGTACGTGGGGGATGTTACGAATTCCCGCGTGCTTGCTTTTAATTTAAACCCGCTTTCGACATTTAAAAGTGCTTTGAATGTATTGGGACAATCTAACTTTACGTCTTCGGGAACAGGCAGCGGGTTAACAGGTTTTGGCGCTAATTTCGCCGTTACAAGTAATGGCAACAAGCTCGCCATACTTGATAATAATGCCGATCGAGTTTTATTTTATAATTCGATTCCAAGCGCCAACGGTGTCCCAGCCGATTTTGATTGGGGAGGATGGGGAGTCGCCAATAACAAATTAAACAGCCCAATTGGAATTTTCATGGGCAGTGATAAATTCTTTATCGCCGACAGAAGTAGCGATCGAATTTTAGTGTTCAATAGTATTCCAACGTCGTCGAGCACACTACCCGATGCCGTCCTTGGGCAAAGTGTCTATACGAGTTCAGATCACAAC
Source organism: uncultured Bdellovibrio sp. (assembly GCA_964498705.1). GTDB lineage: Bacteria > Bdellovibrionota > Bdellovibrionia > Bdellovibrionales > Bdellovibrionaceae > UBA2316. The sequence goes on from CAZCHT010000015.1 coordinate 42,638, forward strand.
CAATGCAATTGCTCAACTGCGGCCGCAAACACTCTTTGGGGTGTGCACCATATATACTGGGATGGCTGTCGCCTCTATGTATCCGATAAACAAAATAATCGCGTTCTTGTTTACTAAAAACAGAATTTATATGTCGTCTGTTAAGCTTTTTTAGACCACGAGTTGCAGATACCTTTGGCTGCCACTTTTTTTCCTGTGAAAATTGGACAGGTTCCTTTGTTTGGTCCTTCGGCTACAAAAATAGCGCAGTTGTCGCAAAATTGTTTATCCCAAGGCAATCCCTTGTCCTGCTTAGTATTCGAATTTGAATCCGCTTGAGCTTCTTTTTTATTTGCGTGATAAGCGACCGCTTTGGCTGTGTCGTCTTTACTGTCTACCATATCGGCGTCGTTGCCGGCGCTAGATTTGATTTCTTTTTTATCGGTGGTTCTACGTTTTTCATCGGCAAAGGCGCTTTTAAGAAATGCGGTTGAAGTCACAAGTGAAATGCCCATAATTTTTAGTAGTTCTCGTTTTGATAGATTAGTTTTCATAACTTCTCCTTTTGTTGTTGTTGTGGCCGGAACCTAGTCCCTTTGATTTTGAAAGTCTAGAGCCCATGAAAAATATATTTTTACGAAGGTGACAAGTTGTCCAGACGAGATTTTTGCTTCGGGACAAATTGTCCAAACGCCTTTGTGACAAGTTGTCTGCTTCGATGAAAATAGTACAGCCGAATACAATCTCGAAAATAAAAGACTATAAATCATTTCATTTTTTTTAAAAAAGAGTACAGTGGCGAAAAAATAATTCTAGAGGATTCCATGCGGATATTTTTATTTGCTCCATTTTTCTTGCTTACTCTAACTCTTCAATCTTGGGCGCGTCCCGAGTACGTCGCCAAAACAGGAATTATAAATTGTAATCTTTGCCATACCAGTCCCATGGGGGGAACGTCCCGTACGCTAGAAGGCAAGATGTATGGTAGCCACGAATACAAACTGAACCCGTTTGCTAAAAATGATATGTTTTCTGGTGATGTTCGCTTTGAAGGTCTCTATCAAAAAGGCCCAACATCAGAAACTAGAGGCATTTTGTTCATGACCGCTGACTTAAGTTTTTTGGTTCCTTTGACTGAAAATGAAGACAGCAAACCAGAGGATTTGTTCCTTTTTGCCCTGGGACTATCGCCCATGGAAAAGCAAAATTATTTCAACCGCGAAGCTATCTATATTCATCGATTTGTACAGCCTGGGGAAACAAGCTGGCTCAGCACCCTTAACATTGGGCGATTCCAGCTGCCATTTGGGCTGCGTACGGATGAACATAGAACATTTACTCGCGTTCAAACGCGAACCACGTCATTTGATTACGATGCGGGGCTAGCGTTGACCGCAGATCCATCAAATCGAGTCCATTGGGATTTAACTTTGTCGGGTGGTCAGCCGTATACAATGGGCGGTGAAACGCCTGTAATAAACGATTCTCCGTATGGAGTTGTAGCTAATATTCGCTGGAATCCGTATTTTTTTCCGGGGTTTTTTGGAGCCAGTCACTATGTATTAAACTCATCGACCTTGTCGCAGCCATCAGTAGCGACGTCTTTGTATTTTAGTTCGTCATTGGAATCGCTTCTTTCGTCTCGATTAAATTGGCAGCTAGAATATGTCGAATCAGCGGGATTTAACGCTAAAGAAATAAATCCAAATTTGGAAAAAACGTTTTTTCCATCCAGCGAAGCCGCTTGGTTTGATTCTGTAAAAAAATCAAGATCGATGGGATGGTATAGTTTATTAAATTACGAAGTGTCTTCGCATCTGTTTTTTCTTTGGAAGTTTGAGCAGTATGTACCGGACAAAGAATTTGTCGGTGATCTGTTCACGCGCAATGGAGTGGGATTAAAATATTTCTTAACCAGCCATTCCGATTTAAATTTTCGAGTAGAGCAATCACTGTCGACGCGGCCAGGAGTCACCGAGACTTCAAATTCCAAGGCGGCCCAGAATGCGGGATTTTTACTTTTCCATACGTGGTTTTGAGGGAGCAATTCAATGAAAACTATTTTACTAATTTCTGTTCTTTCGATGTCGCTGCTGGTTGGATGTAAAGGCGGCAATAACAAACTGGTTTTACCTCCCGCAATAACTACGTCGGTTGGCGATGCCAATCAGACTCAAGACAATGTGGGGCCGACGTATGAATCGGGAGTAAAAACTGTTTTTGTAAATTCGTGCTTGCCTTGTCATGGGACGGGATCACCGATGGGTGATTGGACGGATTACAATCAGGTGTATGCCAAACGGGCGCTCATCAAAAAAAGAGTTTTTGAAATCAAAGATATGCCAAAGGGTCGCGATCTTGATGAAACCAGTAGAAAATCGATAGCCGACTGGATTGATTCCGGAGCTAAAAAGGAAAGATCAACGGCTAGGAATCAACCAGTGGCCCCAGCGCCATCGGCAGAAGCACAAGACCCAACAGTCAGCAGCGCGCCCCCTGTGGAAGAAAAAGTTCCCGATGTTCCAGTGGTAGTTAAGCCAGCAAAGAACAATCCGACGTATCTGGATGACATAAAGCCATTGTTTCAAGCTAAGTGCATCACCTGTCACAATTCGACTGGCCCATTTCCGGATTGGATGAACTATGAAGTGGTATTTAATAAAAAAGACGCCATTAAAAACCGTGTCGTAGTCAAAAAAGATATGCCGTTAGGAGGCACATTGACTGACGAGGAACGAAATCTGATTAAGGTGTGGATTGATAAAGGTTTGAAGTACGACAAATCAAATCAACCTAATCCTATTGTTAAGTCAGGCGTAAAATAGGTTTGAATCAAGGTATTTAAAAGTTAGGTAAAGTTAGATTAAGGAGAAGTTATGATAGTTCGATTAGTGACATTAAGTTTTTTTATTTTTTCAGTTTCATTAGCGGCCAATATTCCAGCAATGGTAATGACCTGCACGGCCTGCCATGGCGCGACCGGAGTCAGTCCCAATCCCATGTGGCCAAACTTGATGGGTCAGAAAAAAGATTACTTAAAAAAACAATTGATGGCCTTTAAAACCAAAGAACGATCCGATCCTTTGATGAATCCCATTGCTAGTAATTTAAGTGAAACCGATATGGAAGCGGCGATTCAGTATTTTTCAAATTTAAAATAAATTAAAAAAAAATCTATTCAAATA
>CAZCHT010000016.1:0-45087 GCA_964498705.1 uncultured Bdellovibrio sp.
GAACTTTTCACTTTTTCCCCCTGTACTGAAAAACGTTATGGGACGTTGAAACAAGGCTGGATAATACGGAGAAGAAATAGAGTGTCATCAAAAAAATGAGATTGATTATTTATTGAACACGAAATTAACGCGATGGAATTAAACCATAACAGGGCCGTTAAGTTCGTGTCAGATTATTTTATTTTTATTATATTTGCGCAAAATGATTTTTATATCTCTCGCGAATTTCGGCTCCCTCAATACTTAGTCTAGTCCATGGAATACTTAACAATCGTTGTTCTTCAATTGGCTCTAGGGTTTCCTCGCATACACCAAAATGATTTTTTTCTAGTCGCGCTAATGCAAATTCTATTTCAGACAATTGGAAACGAAGTCGTTCTTGATTGATTAACAAATTATACTCTTCTAGTTGAGCGACCGATTGATCGATCTCATCACCCACATTTTTGTTATTTTCTTTGAAACGCTCTGCGGACATCTTCATGCGATTCAACAAATCTTGTTTAGCGAGAACTAGTTTTCTTCGGCACTCATCAACAAGTTCTTTGTTTGTTAGTGTTGTTATTGTAGCTGCTAATGACATAAGCCCTCCTGGCTTTAAAGTTTTTAGTCTTTAAGTTTTAGACCCTTAATCAGGCCCTTCGGAGAGTTAGATGCACCAGACCCTTGGGTCGGTTAAAGATAGGAAAAACATTTTAAAAGAAAATTAAAATCGTACCTAAATAGCCTATAAACGAGCTTATAGGCTATTCTTTGAATTTAACGGTTTCACCCTTTTGGACAGTCAAAGTCATAAGGGGGCGAAAAAGGTCTTTATTAGTGGTTGTAGAAAGGGGACCAAAACTGCCATCAAACTTCTTAAGCTTCATTAGCTGTTTTCCTAAGTCATCACGAGTGTAAACGCCTTGCAGTACAAGCTGGCGCAAGATTAAACCAGAATCGTAGGCCGCAATTTCAAACTGAGCCGGGTATTCGTTGAAATAGCTCATATACTCGCGAACAAAATCAGAATTCGATTGGCTTGGGCCTTCAGATATAAAACTATCTGCAAAATAAATTGGATAATTTAATTGAGATAAACGTTTAGCAGATCCCGGGGTATTTAAAATATTAGTAGAAAGAATTTTCGTATCTTTTACGCGAGAGTAATTTAAGAACGCATTAATTTGCGAGATTACGCGGGCCTGATCTGGGATAAAAATTGCATCAAAGTTTTGAATGGGAGCCAGTAAATCATCTGTATTTACATTCTCGCGCGCGCTTTTACCCTTCAAAGACTGTTTAAAAGTACGTAGTTTTTGATAGTATTCATCCTTGCGAGCTTCGATGTAGTAAGTTCCAACGAGGCGTTGAACAACCGGTCTGAAATCCGTTTCCTTCGGGTCGTAAGTCTGTGCGGCTACAACTTGTCCACCTTGAGAAATGACTTCATCCCAAAATAAATTCGCGTACTCAACACCATAGGGATCGTTCGGGTACATAATGGCAAATTCATGCATGTCCATTTCTGTCATCGCTGTTCTTACTAAATGCCGAACCTGCATCTCTGCGGTTAATGCATTTCGAACTGCAAAAGGATGGATATCATTTAGACCTTGTTTTTGAGAAAGATAAATAAACGGAACATTATATTCAGACGCAATGGCTAGTTCTGTTCCGACGGTTTTACTTAAGACTCCGCCAACGATCGCAATAACATTGTCTTCTTTAACCAGCTTTTCAACACCCAGACGAGCTAGATCAGATCGGCCTTCGCTATCAACGATTGCCAGACGAAACTTTGAAAAACCTTGATGTGTACCTAAGCCTAGCTGCAGTCCACGCAAAACTTTTTGCCCGACAGCTGCGCTTTTTCCAGTCAGTGGTAACACTACGCCGATCGTCTGTGCAGAAACACGAACAGTCGCTTCCATATCAGAAATCACACGCTGTGAGGAAATTGCAATTTCGCTCTCTGGTAGTAATTCAACAACAGAACGATAATAGCGTTTGCTCTCGTCTAAATTATTCGCGACTAGCTCCAGTTCTGCGAGTTTAAATAAAGCGTAACCGCGCAAATAGCCATAATCCGACGAGCGAGCTACCGTATGCAATTGATCTTTAGTAAGACGTAGGTTTAGAGTATCGATCGCTTTTGATTTGTAATAATCGGCGCGCTTAGCATCTGTATGTGTTGTTGAAAGAGCAGCGGCAATCGCAAAAGCGTCCCAGAAAGAACCTGCTTTTTCTAACTGGCTAAATTTATTTTCATCGGCTTGCAGCTTGGCTGTTGTGTTTGGATCACCAGCAACAACCTCTGGTTTAGTATCTGGTTTTGCGGCTTGCGATCCAATGACTGGAACCGCATTTTTTCCAGTCGATTTTTTAGTGGGAGTTGTTTGAGTCGGCACCGGACCGTGTGGGCCAGTCGAGAGTTCTGGTCGCTGAGTTTTAATATTCGATGCGCAACCTAATCCTAAAAGAAAAACCAAATTAACAAGAGCCAATCGTTTCATAGATATTTAGTATAATCCAGAATGCTCAGAAGCCAAGCTAAGAGCTTGGCAAAAGAAGTGGCGCGCCGCAATCAGCGTTACGATTTCGTGTATTTAGAAAGTTTCTGGACCTTTTCTTTATACTCTTTAATAAGAGGGGTCTCGGCTGCAGTTTGTGAAAGCTTATTAAGCAATTCTTTTTCTGCCGCTGAAACTTCTTGGGGAGTATCGATAAGAACTTTAATCAACATATCGCCGCTACCAAAGCCGCCCATTTTAGGTAAACCTTTACCCTTTAATCTTAAGGCCTGACCAGTATGAGTTCCAGGCGGAATTTTAATTAAAACTCGGCCAGTGAGTGTTGGGACTTCTAAAGACGTTCCTAAAATCGCATCGATGTATGAAACGGGAAGCTCTAAAACGATGTCGTTTTCTTCGCGTTTAAACAGCGAGTGCTCTTGAATTTGCAGAATCACATACAAATCGCCAGATGGACCAGTTGATGAGCCATCTCCCTCGCCTGTTAGTTTTAACTTTTGATTATCTTTTACTCCAGCAGGAACAGTGACCGCTAGTTTTGCGTTCTCTTCTTTATTGCCAGTGTTACGCAAAAACGAAATTACTTTCTCGCAGCCTGCGGCCGCTTCTTCTAAAGTGATGCTCAGTGTGTAACGTAAATCGGCGCCTTTTTGATTGCGCTGCCGAGCGCGAGGACCGCCTTTAGAGGCACCAAAAACTTCACTGAACACATCGCCAAAGATATCTTGGAACGGATCGCCGCCGGCGTTGTTACCCGAATAAGTTCTGCCGAAGCCGCCACCCGCGCCGCCGCCAAATGGTCCACCGGCACCACCACCAAACGGATTGCCGCCTTGAGTGTGCCCAAATTTATCATACATTTCGCGTTTTTTATTATCGCCTAGAGTTTCATAAGCTTCGGTAATTTCTTTGAATTTATCCTCAGATTTTTTATCGTCCGGATTACGATCAGGATGATACTGAATCGCAAGTTTGCGATACGCTTTTTTAATTTCCTCATCCGTTGCACTACGGGAAACACCCAGTAGTGTATAGTAATCTTGTTTAGCCATTATTATGCATCCAATTTTTGAGCCACAACGACTTGGCCAGTGCGGATCAATTTATCATGAAATTTATAAGGTTTTTGAAATACTCGTGAAATATAACCAGGAGGAACTTTATCGGTAGCTTCAGCGCTTAAGGCCTCATGAACAGCAGGGTCAAATGGCTGACCTTCACAGGCAACCTCAGTGATAGAATGTTTACCTAACAAGGTTTTGATTTCACTAGACGTCATTTCAATACCTTTAACAAAGGTAGTAAAGTTATCGGCCGTTACTTTCATGTTTAAGGCGCGCTCGAAATTATCTAAAATTGGCAATAAGTCTTTTACAAATCGTTCGGCACCGTATTTCTGCAAATCAGAACGTTCTTTGATGGCTTGGCGTTTGTAGTTATCAAACTCCGCTCTCATGTAAAGCAGATCATTTCTGCTCTTCTCAGCTTCGGCTTTCAATTTATCAGAAATGGACTCTGGGCCTGCGCCATTCGCATTTTCTGCCGAGTTTTCTGGGTTTGCGTCTGAAGAGTTTGTTGATTTGTCAGATGTCAAAATAAGCTCCTTTAAATTACTATAAAGATAATTAGGTGACGGTTAGGAAAAAGTCAATTTTTCAAAGACCCAATTACTAATCAGTTTACCCTTTGAGGTAAGGGTGAATCCTAGGTCAGTGGGCTGGACCAGGCCGCGTTCCTTTAAGGAATTTAGTTCTTTATAAGCACTTGTTACGGACGGCGCGCTAAATTTAGCTTCTAAATCAGTGTTTATTAACCCTTTGGCACGGCGTAAAGAGGTATGGCAGAAGTCAGTCAGGGACTGATTTTCTTTTAATGTCTCAAAATAAATATCTGCTAACTGGGTCGGTAGCTCTAGTGGCTTTAGCACGCCAATTTCTTGCTGATAAATTTTAATATTATTGGGATTCCAAAATCGATTTCCCCATGGCGCTTCAGGTGAAGATCGCAAATAAGAATGACTGCTCAGCCCTAGGCCCCAATAGTTTTGATCGCTCCAGTAGAGATAATTATGTTTTGATTCATATCCAGGGCGTGCGTAGTTAGAAATTTCATAGCGGTTGTAGCCGTTTTTTAAAAGCGTGTCTTCAATACGCTCAAACATAATCATTTGATCATCTTCTACGGGGCGATTCTTTGAAAGAGGGTGACCTTCTGGAACGGTCAAATAGTAAGGACTAATATGGGGAGGCAGAATTTCGAGGGCTTGACTAAGGTCGTGATCAAGTTCGGCGACCGTTTGGTGAGGCATCCCAAATAACAAATCAAAATTATAATTCAAATTGTAACGCCCTAAAAGCTTCAGAGATTCTATGGTGTCATTGACAGAGTGTTCACGATGCACACGTTTAAGATGGGCTTGATTAAATGTCTGTGCGCCAACACTAAAGCGATTAAAACCGAGTTTTAAATATTCATTTAGTTTTTCTTCGTTCACTGTTCCAGGATTCAATTCCATTGTTAGCTCTGCATCTGGACTCAGTGGATAGCCAGCGCTTGCTAAGGCATTGATTATTTGTACAATATCTTTAATGGCAAACAAGCTAGGAGTTCCGCCACCGAAATAAAGAGTATCAATTGATTGAGATTCTTTACCACGCAGAAAAATAGATTTCTTGAGTTCAATCTCTCGAATCAAAAGCTGAGTGTAATCGGTCGGAGGCAGAATCTTGGATTGCTCGTAGGTAGCGAAATCGCAATATGTGCAACGCTGAATACAATAAGGAATGTGTACGTAAACGCCAAAAGATTTCGCAGCAAACAACATAGGAGTGTATTAGAGTATGTCCAAAAAATTTCAACTAAAAAATGGTTTAAAAGTGCTACTGATCGAAAGCCACAAATCCCCTGTTGTCTCTGTGCAAATGTGGGTAAAAACGGGTAGTGCTGATGAAGTCAAAAAGCAAGAGGGTCTATCGCATTTTATAGAGCATCTAGTGTTTAAAGGCACAGAGAAGTTCAAAGTCGGTGAAATTGCCGCTTTGGTTGAAGGCTCTGGCGGGGAGCTCAATGCCTACACGTCGTTTGATCAAACCGTGTTCTATGTAACGATTTCAAAAAAGTTTTCCAATGTTGGTCTTGATGTCATCAGCCAAATGATGGGTTTTCCAACGTTTGACTCTACGGAAATTGATAACGAGCGCGAAGTCGTGATCGAAGAAATCAAGCGCGGAGAAGATTCGCCGCAGAGACAAATCGGGCAATTACTGTTTTCAACGGCCTACAAAAAACACGCGTACAAAGTTCCTGTGATTGGTTACGCGGATAACATTCGTAAAGTTTCTACTAAAACAATTAAAAACTATTTTGAAAGTCGCTATGTTCCGAGAAACATGTTCCTAGTTATTTCTGGCGATTTCAAATCGGCGGAAATGAAAAAAGAAGTTGAAACGTATTTCGGTAAATTTAAAGACTTTAAAGTTAAAAAAGTAAAACGGGTAAAAGAGCCAGTTCAAACAAAACCAGCAATTAAAATCAAGAAATCTGATTTTCAAGAAACCTTGACCTATGTTGCGTTTAAAGCTCCTAATGTTAAACACAAAGATATTCCCGGACTTGATGTTTTAAGTTTAATTCTAGGTCAAGGTGACAGCTCACGCCTAGTACACAAATTAAGAATTGAAGAAGCCATCGTAAATGGGACGGGTGCTTTTACATTCACACCGCAAGATGATGGACTGCTAGCATTCTCTGGCAGTTTACAGCCGGTGAATTTAGAAAGATATCTATCTATCTTGGTAAATGAAATTGCCGAAATTTATCACAACCCTCCAACATTTGCAGAAATTCAAAAAGCAGTAACGAACATCGCCAGTGAGCAAATTTATTCAGTTGAAACCGTGGACGGTTTGGCTCGAAAAATAGGTTCGCAAGAGTTTTTTATGGATGACAGTGAATATTTCAAAAAATATCTAGCTGCGATTTATGCTGTGAAGCCAGCAGATATAATGAAACTGGCAAAAAAATATTTTGATCCGAAAAAAATTACAATTACTGTTCTATCTCAACGAGCAGAGGCCGAAGTTAAGAAAATTATAGCGCAGTTTATGAAAGATTTAAAAACAGCGTTGAAAGATAAAAAACGCGTACATTCAAAAGTTAAAGAAAAACCGCAAAAAATCCAGATGCTTAAATTTAAACAGGATTTGGCGGCGCAATCTCCAAAAACTGAAAAAATTCATTTAAGCAAAGGCGTAACATTATATTTGCGTGAGCAAAGAGAAACACCAACATGCAGTATTAAGATGGCGTTTCTTGGAGGAACACGAATCGAAGGGGAAAAATTAGAAGGCTTGTCAGAGCTATATTCACGAGTATGGCCGGCGGGATCTAAGAATTTTACAGAAAATCAAATTAATTTGAAATTGGACAATTTGGCATCCTCGATGAGCTGCTTTTCTGGACGAAATACCGTCGGTGTTTCGGGTGAGTTCCTATCGACCTTCCAGAAAGACATGATGTCGATGATTACCGATACTGTTCAGTCGCCGACGTTCGATGCGAAAATTATTGAGCGTGAAAAACAAATTCAAAAAAATCAAATTCAGTCGCAAAACGACAATCCATCACAAGTTTGCATAAAAGAATTTATGAAGATGATGTTCCCGGATCATCCCTATTCTAGAGAAGTATTGGGAACAAAAGAATCTTTGGATTTAATCACACGTGATACGATGCTGGATTATCATAAAACTATTTTCAATCACAAAAACGTCGCGATCTGTGCCGTTGGTGATTTTAAAAAGGAAGGCTTGGTAGATAGTTTAAATCAGTTAATCACGGCGATGCCTGAGGGAAAAAAAATAGAAAGTGTGTCGGGTTTAAGTAAAGTTGGATCAGATCAATTCTCGTTTAAAGAGCTTAAAAAAGAACAGTCACACATTATCGTAGGTTATCGCGGTTTGAGCTTCAAAGATGAAGAGCGCTATACCTTAGATGTAATTCAATCCATTTTGGCGGGACAGGGCGGTCGTCTATTTTTTGAATTGCGCGACAAAAACTCACTAGCCTATTCAGTTTCACCTTTGAAAATGGCGGGAATTGAGACCGGGTATTTTGGGGCCTACATTGGGTGTTCTCCAGAAAAGTCTAAAAAGGCGATTCAAATGATTAAAGATGAATTTGCTAAGCTGTGCACAACAAAAGTGGGCGCAGATGAGTTAGTACGTTCACAACGCTACCTTGCGGGTAGAAACGACATCGATTTGCAACGTAAGGGCAGTATCTGTAACAGCATCTTGTTTGATGTTGTGTATGGATTAGATGCTGACGAAACATTCAAATCATCAAGCCGCTACTTTGAAGTTACAGCGGATGATGTTCAAGCGTTGAGTAAAAAAATATTCTCTCAAAATTCGGTTATTTCGGTAGTAGGACCTAGCTTTTAAGAGCGGTCCTATTTCTTTTCGATAACAAATTCACGAGGCTCGGTAGCCGCCGAGCTTTCGACATCTAAACTCATCTGAGTGATTTCCTGTCCATGACTAGTTAGTACGTGAACCTGCCATTCTCCCGGCTGATAGTTAGCTTTAAAGGCATAGCCACGAAATCCTGATTTTCTACCGCCAACGACCTGAAGTGGTATTTTATCTGCGGAAACCCAATAACCTTTGTGATTTTTTTGCGACCATTGAATATAGATTTGATCTTGAAATCGCGTCGGAGAATATATTTGTGCGTAGTAAAATATTTTATCCCCTGGCCTAGCCACGAAATGCTGATCTCCCGAATGCCAAAACCGCCACCATGGTTTTTCAGACGACAGCAGGTATTCTCCATTTTGCTTCTCCACGTTATGATAAATACCATGTTCAACTACGCTTAATGGAATTGGTGGAATCCAGCCCATTACGTAAAATATTAAAAATAATCCAATGACAGACCCACTGGGCGCCAAAATCACTTTAGTTAGCGAATAGTGATCTGGAATTTTATTTAATAACATCCGGTACATGCCATAGAAAACCGCCGCTGTCGCGAAGATGGCTAATCCAAGTGGTGTCCAGCCAACAAAACCAAGTGCAATCGGAAATAGAATAGAGAAAAAAGAAAAAATACAGATACCAAACATCCCAGTTTTTATACTGAGGTTGGATTTTTTAACTCCGGGCAATTCATTTGCACAAAGCACAAGAAGCATGACCCCTAAAAACAAAAGGCTATGTAAAACGGATGCACTCTTGATGTAGAACAACGAGTAGAGGCTCAATAGCGAACCCAGAATGAAATGTAGAATAAGTGTGCGATATTCCCAAATGCGCGCCGTTTTTTGTCCGGGCTTCCACTTAAATTTGCGGAATAGAATTTCGTAGTAAAGGATTGTAAAGATGATTCCCAAGTAGACGATTTGTTGAAAAATAGAAAACAAATCATCTATGTCGGACATGGTGACAATATCAAAAATGAAACCACCGACGAATACGATAACGTCTAGTTTTGTTTCATTCTTTTCATAATATTTCAAAAATTTATTTTTATAGTCAGTGATCATATTCGCACGTCCTAGTTGTTGCTTTTAATTTAAGCCAATCTCTAGTTGAAAGTCTAGTTGGTTATTACAACAAACTAGCCGATATCGTTCTGCTACAAGGAGACCACCATGTCCAAGGATAAGATCAATTCATTGTCAGAAGCGATTGCAAAGCTAGAATCAATATCACAATCAAAGACAGAGCAAATTCGTGAACATATCGAAAAAGATTATGAAGATATAAAAAGCGCTCTTGAAGACATGCGTCCATATTTGGATGAAATTAAAAATAAAGTTGAGCAAGAGGCAAAAAACACTAAAACACGAGTGGAAACCAAGGTGAAGGAAAATCCCTGGGTTGTAATTGGTGTCGTTGGCTTGATTGCTTTTTTCTTGGGAATATTTCTAGGACGAAAAGATAAATGATTTTTAAAGTCATTTCCCTCTTATTAAAAATATTTGAAGGTCATCGCTTGATTCAAGAATCTAAAAAGAAAGGTATTTTGTTGTACCTTAAGGTCCTTCAAGCGGTGCGAACAAGTATTGTCGGTGCATTGATGGTTTTCTTTGCTCTGCAAATTTTTATCTTTGCTGTCGTTGGGATAGTTCTAACTTCCCTCTATTTAATTCCTTTAGAAAATGAAACCAAAGCGTGGATTCTTTTAGGACTTTGCGGAACTATCGTACTCTTCGTAGGTGTAGTTCTAAATCTCATTTTTTCAGAAAAGACCTGGTATAAACACTCGGGCGTGAATCAATTTATTTCAAAATGAGAACCTCAAGAAAACTTGAATGAAAATTTCACTGGCCAGACCGAGGTCCGACTCGCTTTTATCAAAATTCATCCGAGTATAAACAGGTGTTTAATACCACAGGAGAAAAAATGAAAATCATATTTGCAAGTTCGTTATTATTTTTAAGTCTAAGTTCAATGGCTGCTGATTTGCCGGCTGACAAGAAGGCGGCGTTAGATAAACAAGTGGATGTAGTAAAAACTTGGGCTGCTAACAAAACGATTGTTGATGCAGTTAAAGCTTCAAACGCGGCACCAGAAGGTAAAGATATGACTCAAGATAAATGGACAAAATTAACTGTTTTGGATCCAGCAGTTCGTGGTTTTACAAAAAATTCAGCAGCGGAAGAGTTAAAAAAATTGAAAAGTTCCGCAGTGACAGAGGCGTTTTTGAACAATTCTGTGGGCACGAAAGTTTCTTTTTTGGGAAAGACTTCAAGCTGGTCACATAAAGGCAAACCAAAACATGATGACCCAATGGCGGGCAAAACTTGGGTTGGCAAAGTAGAAGTTGATGAATCGTCTGGAAAATCTCAAATCCAAGTGTCTGTGCCTGTTGTAGACGGCGGAGCAAATATTGGTAGTTTAGTTGTTGGTTTCAGTGTTGACGATTTAAAGTAAGCATTAAAAATTAGGACGGGCTATGAGCTTCAAGAGTGTTTCGATTCAGATAGCTGTTATCTTGTTAATTTCAGCTTTTGCGGTTGTCTCGACAGGATTTATATCAGGGTATATTTCATCAACCAGCTTAAGCAAAGTTATTAATGCCAGCGAACGGACGTCGTCTGAATATGCAGCCACAGTGAAGCTCGCTGATCACTTGGATGAAAACCATTTGTTTATCATCGAATTGATTGGCCAAAAAGATATTGATAAATTAGAAAAGCAATTGGACGAATTTACAAAAAGCAGAACGGCGTTTAACGAAGAGTTGAAGAAATGTGATCGTTGCAGTAAAGAAACAGCTAAAAAATTCGCAGAATACGACAAAAAAATAGATACGGTTCTGAACGAAAAAATTCTTGTGGGCAAAAGCGCGGAAGCTACAGATTACTTTATTGCGGTTTTATCACCGGAGTTTTCTAAAATTTCAGCAGAGTTTGACGCTGTTCAAACTGAGTTAAGAAATGAATTGTCCAAAAGCCTTGAAGAATCCAAAGTGACACAAAGTGAAGCCAAGTTTATTTTATTTGCTGCAGGAATTGTTGGAATCTTGTTATCCCTGTCCGTCGGAACAATTATCGCTATCAATATTAGAAAGAAGCTTAAAAGTGCAGTGAAAACTATGGAAGTCAGTAGTGAATCCCTAGTCAGTTCGTCTGGATCGTTGCGAGGATCCAGTGTTGAGTTATCAAGAGCCTCGACTTCGGCGGCGTCTTCTTTGGAAGAGACCGTAGCGACGTTACATGAAATCTCGACTTTAATTGAGAGAAACTCAGAGGGTGCCCAGCGGGGTGCTGAAATTGCTAATTCAAGTTACACGATTGTAAATGATGGCCAAAAAATTATCGGCGGCCTGATGGAATCAATTGGGAATATGACTGAATCCTCTAAAAAGATAAATGAAATCATAGGGATGATTGAAGATATATCCTTTCAAACTAACCTTCTGGCATTGAACGCAGCTGTTGAAGCCGCGCGAGCCGGCGAACAGGGAAAAGGTTTTGCGGTCGTCGCCGATGCGGTTCGATCTTTAGCGGCAAAGTCATCTGTAGCGGCCAAAGAAATTTCAAATTTGATTTCAGAGTCTAGCCGAAATACTCAAGAAAGTTTAATGCGTGCTGATCAAGGCAACAAATTGTTCGGTCAGATTTTAGGCTCGGTACAGAAACTTAGTGTTATCACTAAGGAAATCGCCGAAGGCAGTAAAGAGCAATCTCAAGGTGTTCGTCAAATTTCGCAGACGTTGATTCACCTCGATACCGTTTCCCAAACCAATGCAAAAAATGCCATGGAGTTCACGGGAACGGCTGACCAGCTTTCAGCAGATACCCAATCTTTAACTTCATCGATGGTTGAACTTTCAAAATTAGCTGGCTAGGCGGGCCCGACTAGGTAGCTCTTAGGTGATTGACAGCAAAAAAAATTAGAGCCAGCATAGATTTCATATATAGGAGATATATGAAATCACTCGTATTAAAAACTACTCTGTTAACTTTTGCGTGTTCTGCTGCTTTTGCCGGGAAAATTAATCTCGATGCAAGAACAGAAATGGAATCATATAGTACTAACGATAAATTAGCGAAGCCGGCTTACACGGTTTTCAAAGTTAGTCGTTTGAAAATTGATTTCCAAGGGGCTCTTGGAGAACTAAACACATACCGCGTTCGTCTTGATCCTTTGAAAACATCAGAAGCTCCATCGCTTGCAAACAAGCGCTCGGGAACGGGACCAGATGTCGATTTCGCGTTTTTAACTCACAAGCTAACTGACGAGTGGAATTTATCTATGGGTAAAGTTATCACTGGTATGGGCGGCGCTGAAGCAATGAACAATCCGGGCGATATTTATTTACGTTCTGTCGCAGGTGACGAAATAGCTACTGTATTTTGGCCAGTAGGTATGCAAGCTCAAGGTGTTTGGGGCGATCATAAATTAAATATCAACGTGGTGAACGTATCCGAAGACGTTACTACTGGTGGTAATGTAAGCAGCACTAGCCCAATGTATGGTTTAACTTACATGGGTAAATTTTCTGAAGGCGCAATCTTGCCAAGCATCAGTTATCACACGGAAGACTTTAAAGACTCGGCAACTGTAAAACAAACTCGTAATTATCTTGCTGTAGGCGCAAAGTTCCTAGTTTCTGACTTTGAAATCGAAGCAGATATGCTAAGCAACACAAGAAAACCAGACCCACAAGCGGCTGCTAAAGCTCTAGACACGACGTCAGCGGTAGCTTTAGTTCGTTATAAAATGGAAACTGGTTCGGTACACCTTAAATACGAAAACTCAGCTGTTAATACATCAACTGGTGTAGATACTAAAACTAAGTCTGATATTACAGGTTTAACTTTAGCTTACGAATTTAAGCCAATCAAAGATGACAATTGGAGATTCCACGTTGCGGCTACTCAAAAAGATACTAAGCCTGAAAATGGCGACACTCAATCCGAGAAGAAAGTTCTTGTCGGTATGAGGATTCTGGCTGATTTCTTGAAGTAAATTTAGAAAAACCTCGAGAGACCTTCTGGTACAAGGTTGTGTTTCAAACTGAGACACAACCATCCTCTATAATCCAATCGCATACTAGCCATCATAATTTCTATCTGATCCTGGCGTTATTTTTAGTTAATTTTATTCCGAAAAATTATTATAATTAAAGATAAGACGGGTTTATGAGCACTGCCATAAAGCATGAGTTAAACATTCTAATGAGTTCTAAGGACTATTTCGGTCAGGCCCTTGACGACGCCTTCAGCGCGCGAAAAATAAAAACAGAAAGCAGAGTAAAAGGCTATCTTATCGAAGTACTCGAGTTTTATCTTGATGCTAAAAATCTTTATGAAAAAGAAAAAACGGATGAGGCTGGCAAGCGTAAACCCAACACATTGGCTGAACTATATTTAACTGCAGCGAATGCAGAAACTCATCAAAAAATTGAATTGCTAAAAAAATTGGGCGATAAATCACTTTATATCAGTGGATTTTTTGGAGACTCATTACAAAGAAAAATTGTGGATATTGATTACTACGTCAATATGGGCGGAGCAGCTTATGGTACTCTGTCTAAAGCTGTAGATAAACAGGACCCACTTCGTGATGTGTTCGAGACAATCTCGAAGCGATTTGTGGATTATGTCGAAGCACTTAGTTACATTAGCCAAAACTCGATGATTTCAAATAATCAAAGCTTACTTCGACTGTACGACCGCTACCTTCAGACAGGTTCGACCTTAGCTAAGGAAAAACTGATTGAAATGGGTATCGTAACATTATCTAGTGACCAGAAAAACCCGCTAAAACAAGAAAACTAAATACCTCAGTGACACTTAAATACAACGACTCTATAATTTAAAGCAAAGCCCTCGGTTGGTTTAGCGTAAAAGCGCTTTTGATTGCATCAAAGTTGGGACGGATATGTTTGGCCTTGGAATGAGTGAATTAATATTATTAGGTGTTTTGGCGCTGATCTTAATTGGTCCGAAACAACTACCAGAAGTCGCACGTACATTAGGGCGATTTCTTAATGATTTAAAACGCAGTGCTGAGGGGCTAACTGAAGATATTAAAAAACAAGCACGTGTTGATTTAGATTTTGATAGTTTAGACCCTAGAAAACCACAAAAAGAGCCGCCACCAATTCCCATCATGAAAGATCCTCGTGTTAACAACACACCTCCGCCAGTTGAAGAAAACAAACCAACAAGCGTCGCAGACTTCAAGGTGGAGCCTCCAGATCAAATGACTTTTGCGTTTAATCCGACTCCGGATTCTAACCCAGCAACACTAGCAGAAACCTTAGATAATAATCACAAAAGTACATCGGACAACCCGCTTAATAATGGTCCCCATAGTACTCCGACGATTCCACAAAATAACGGCGAGAAAAAAGACTAAATGGAAACTACTCCGAACGAAGACACAACTGATCATAACATGTCGTTAACGGATCATCTGACTGAGCTGCGCAAGCGTTTGGTTTATAGTCTATATTCACTTTTGGTTTTTACGGCGATTGCGTATGACTATAGTAAAGAGCTTTTCGATTTTATTAGAAAACCAATTGAAAAATATTTGCCCTCGGGTGGCCTTGTTTACACGGCGCCTATGGATAAATTCGTCGCCCACTTTAAACTTTCTATTGTTGCCGGCGTAATTTGTTCATGCCCATTTTGGCTATACCAGCTGTGGAAATTCATTGCTCCAGGCTTGTATCGAAACGAGCGAAAATACATGACGAGTTTTATTTCGATTGGATCGTTTTTGTTTATTTCTGGAGTTAGTTTTTCTTTTTACGTCGCTTTGCCAATGACTTTTGATTTCTTATTTAGTTTTGGAGGTGATCAAGATAAGCCGATGATTACAATCGATCACTATTTGGATTTCGTGAGCCAATTTGCGATTATGTTTGGTGTTTCGTTTGAACTTCCGCTGATTCTAACTTTGATGGCAATGGCCGGTATCGTATCACAGCGATTTCTAATAGATAAAGGACGATATGCAATTATGATTTTATCGGTGATTGCGGCGTTGATCACTCCACCAGATGTGATGAGTATGACGATCATGCTAGTCCCGATGATAGCTCTATATTATATCGGAATTCTTATGGTTGGATTTGTTCAGAAGAAAAAACCCAACCCAGAAGTGTAGCTAAAAGCGGAACTAACTAATCAGTTTAGGTAAAACATAATTAAAACAATTTTTCTCTTAAGAAAATGTACTGCATAGCTAGGTACTCAGCCGCTTGATTTAAATCAGCTGTACGACCGTGTCCACCTTCTGTATTTTCGAAATACCTATATGGTTTACCCATCGATTTTAATTTTGCGGCCATTTTACGTGCATGCCCGGGGTGAACGCGGTCGTCTTCAGTGGATGTCGTAATGAAAATCTCTGGATACTTTTCAGTCGATTTTATGTTTTGGTAAGGCGAGTATTTCAAAATATAATCGCGCTCTGCCGGAACATCAGGAGAACCATATTCGGCCATCCAGCTAGCACCAGCCAGTAGTAAATGGTAGCGAGCCATATCAAGCAATGGAACCTCGCACACGATAGCGTTAAATAAATCTGGTCGTTGAGTGAGCGACACACCCATCAATAGACCGCCATTGCTGCCTCCCATGACGCCTAAGTGCGCCGGAGACGTTACTTTTGTTTTAATTAAATCTTCAGCAACAGCAAAGAAGTCATCAAATGCACGCTGACGATTTAATTTCAGTGCGGATTGATGCCAGCTTGGTCCAAACTCGCCGCCACCGCGGATGTTGGCTAGAACGTAAGTTCCACCGTTTTCAAGCCAAGCTTTACCCATTACTCCAGAATAGTTTGGCTGCATAGCGACCTCGAAACCACCGTAGCCATAAAGCAAAGTTGGGTTCTTAGAGTCATCTTTTTGTTTTTTATTGCGTACGATGTAATATGGGATTTTCGTCCCGTCTTTGCTAGTAGCCCAGCGTTGATCAACAACGATTCCGCTCGCGTTGAAAAATGCGGGTAGTGAGCGCACTTTAGTCATTTGGCCTTTTTCAAAGCTATATAACGTCGTGGGCTGATTGAAATTTGAGTACGTCACTAGAATCTGATCAGAATTATCCGCTGTCGCCATTAAAGACGAGTTACCCACAGCGGGAAGTTTTAGTTGAAGTAATTTATTTTTATCAGAGAGCTCAAAAACATTCGGGTTAACCTGATTCAATACAGTTAGCCAGCGTATATTTTTTGAAAAGCTAATGGTGCTATAGATTTGTTTTGGTGTTGAAAGGAAAACCAATTCCGGTTCTACATTTCCAGTAGTACTTGTTAAAATTTTTGCGATAGAAACTTTAACTAAAGTACCTGATTGAAACGTTTGTTTTTCCGTTTTTAATTCGCTTTTAGTTAAATAATAGATTTCGCCTTTAAAAATTCCATCGATATCGCTGTCTCTAGGAATCGGTAGTTTTTTTACCGTAAAATCAGGCGCTAGAAGATAACTGTCGGATTCGTAAAAATTAATGCGATCGTTGATGAGCGTATATGGTGTTTTACCATCATGAATAGTCCACGTCCACATACCCATATTTTTTACCGGCGATTCTAAAATTGTTTTTGCATCTGTTAGTGCCTGTTTGCGCTTTAATACTTTAGTAAAACGCGGATATCCTGAATCAGTCATTGAACCCGCGCCGAAGTTTGTTCCGACGATGAGAGTGTCCTTGTCAAACCAAGTCACTGTCATTTTTGCTTCTGGAAGAAAGAATCCATCGGCGACAAATGATTTTGTCGCAAGGTCAAACTCACGCATCACTGTCGCGTCTTTACCTTTTCTAGAGAGGAATACGAGCGCACGAGAATAATCTGTTTTCAGAACTTGGGTGCCTTTTAGCACCCAGCTCTCGTTTTCAGCTTTTCCAAGTGCATCGACATCTATCAGAACTTCCCACGCCGGATCGTGCTTTTTAATTTCAGAAATTTTAGCGCGTCTCCATAAACCCCGAGGATTTTTTTCATCTGTCCAATGGTTATAAACGTAGTCATCAACAATTGTGACACCTGGGATTTTTTCTTTGCTGGCTAAGATCGCTTTGATGCTATCTTTCAAAGAAGCAAACGTAGGATTTGCTTTTAAGTGTGAACTTGATTGCTGATTTTCATTTTTCACCCAAGCCATAGATTCATCCGAGCGGATGTCTTCTAGTTTTATGAAAGGATCGTCTACTGTAGCCGTAGACTGTTTAGAATTTGTGCTAGAGCACGAAATAGAGAATGTCAAAACAGCGGATGTTAGAACAAATAAAGCTCTAAAAATCATAGGTTCCTCTTTGTTTGGGTTGTCTAAAAATTTGTCGGAAAAGGATACAGGTGTCAAGCAAAGTGCAGGACAAAGCACAGCGGACGGGGCTGAAAAACCCATTCTTTAAGGGTATTTAGGCGTATGTATTGCAACCTAAATTTCTGTGATAAAACTATTCATTCAATTGTTTTTAAAAGCCGGTCTTATTTCGTTTCTTATCTGTGGCCTCAGCCTGATGGCGAAAGCCGACTCGTCGACGAATATTATTCAGCTTCGCCCAAGTACTTTGCCATCAACAGAAACGGAGAATCACCTTTTGTCGTTAGCAGAGTCTATCGAGGCGCTTCAAAGAGCCCTGGCTAATATCGGATCTGCCCCAGATTCAAAACTGGAGATAATGCAGGCAATTGACGGCGTAGGGACCTATCAGTTTCCTGCGGAGTCTTTGAGACGTGACGAAATGGACAGCCTGATTGTCGCACTTTTGCGCCTATACGGACGTGATGAAGACATTTCTGCAGCGGTTACTAATAAACTTGCTGATTTAAGTAAAAATATCTTCAGTAAAAAAAATAAAAACGGATTTAATCGTTTTCTGAGTTATCAGCTCGAGCTTAAAATTTCAGTCAGCGGACCAGAAGACCTTCCTAAACTTTTATCAATGTTAGAGGCGATTCAAACTCATACTTTCCAGCTGGATATGCTGTGGTTGATGTATTCAAAGCAAGCCGAGCGATTCATGCGCGAAAGAATTTTCAAGCAAATCTACAAAGTATTGATGGATAACGATCTTCATCATGTTGGCCAGTTTTCACCAGGCTTTATGGTCGCAACCAGTATTCGTCGGTTCCTAAAGGAAAACGAAGAAAGAGATATTGAAGTGGATGAAGTTAAAATGTTAACTGACTTGATAGCTCGATTTGAAAGGATAAAACAAATCGATTCCGTGTCTACGGCTGACGTCCTAAGATCCTTAGTGAGGTTAACAGCCAGCCATCCTAAATTTGAAGGAAAATTATCTGAGTATGTGGAAAATAGTTATCAAAGCAAATCATTCCTAGCCGAACTGCAAGCCCAGCTAGATCGAGGCATTAAGCTATCAAACGCGCAAATTAGAGTTTTAAAGAGTCAGACCATTACTGATGATATACAGAAACAGTGGAGAGTAGAGTTGTTAAGAACGACCAAAACGAAAAATATTTTTCAATTAAAAAGAGCGACACCTTCGTGTCACTCTTTTTATGGTCTTTAGACAGATTCGAATTTAATTAGAACAGCACCGGATTCAACACTAGCGCCTTGCTTGATGCAAATTTCTTTGATTTTAACTTCACGAGTTGACCGCATTTCGTTTTCCATTTTCATCGCTTCCATGATCAACAACGGTTTGTTCGCGGGAACAACGTCGCCTGGCTTAACAAAAATTTCGATTACTTTACCCGGCATTCCTGATTTTAATTCATTAGTGCCAGATCCGCCGCCACCTTTTTTCAATGATTCATGTAACAACATTTCATCATTGAAGATTTTGATGCTGCGAAAAGAGTTACGAACAAAAACCGTGTATTCCGTATCTTTTCCTAAAACGTCAATTAAGTACGACTGACCTTGAAAAAGAAAACTGATATACTCTTCTGCCGTTTTAAAATCACTTTTTGAAATATCTAGATGTTGCCAATCAGCACCGTGCGCTTGCAAAGACACTTTCCACGAATGGCGAGTTTCCGATACATCAACTTTATATTTTCGGCCTTGAATTTCTGCTTCAAAATACATCGTCGACTCCTATGCTAATCGCATCGACATTTTACGGCCGATACGTTTCCAGTTAGAGGTAATATTTAAATGTCTAACGTCTTTCGATTTTCTGCTGTTGTACGCATGGATCGCAGCTGCAATCAAAAACACGGGGTCTTCGATTTGTTTAAACATCAACGGTTCGATAACCTCGAAATTCTTCTCAATAAATTGAGTTGTGTAAGAAGCATCTAAGAATGTTGGATGATCTAGAATCGTTTTATGTAGCACGATGTTAGTTTTAATACCCGTCAGAACGAACTCCGAAAGAGCGCGCTGCATACGTCTAATAGCAGCCTCACGGGTGTCACCCCAAGTAATTAGTTTTGCAATCATTGGATCGTAATAGATCGGAACTTCGTAACCAGGGTAGGCATAGGAATCCACACGCATAAACGGACCCTGTGGATGTCGACACGCGCGAATCACACCCGGATGTGGTTTATAGGTAACAGGATCTTCTGCACAGATACGAGTTTCAATTGCGTGACCTTTAATTTTAACGTCTTCTTGCTTAAAGCTCAACGGACGACCGGCAGCTACATAGATTTGCTCTTTCACTAAATCAATACCAGTGATGGCTTCCGTAATTGGATGCTCCACTTGCAAACGTGTATTCATTTCCATGAAGAAGAATTCTTTAGTTTTATTATCGAAAATAAATTCAATTGTACCTGCACCAACGTAATCAATTTGTTTTGCCGCACGCACAGCTGCATCACCCATTTTTTGACGAACAGGTTCTGGTACTGAAGGCGAAGGGGCTTCTTCGATAATTTTTTGGTGACGACGTTGAACAGAGCACTCACGATCAAATAGATGGCAAACATTTCCATGTTTATCACCGAACACTTGGATCTCGATATGTTTTGGATCGTTTACAAATTTTTCCATGTACACAGTAGGATCTGCGAAATAATTCTGACCTTCTGAACGGCAAGCGCGGAATGCGCTTTCTAGTTCAGAATCTTGGCGCACAACCCGCATCCCTTTACCACCGCCACCAGCAGAGGCTTTGATGATCACTGGGAAGCCGATTTCGCCCGCGATTCTGCGCGCGTCTTCGATGGTTTCGATGCCGCCGTCGCTACCAGGAACAGTTGGAACTTTTGCTTTTTTCATCAATGCTTTAGCTGATAATTTATCACCCATCGCTTCGATATTAGCAACGGTTGGTCCGATGAATGTAATGCCCGCATCGCCGCATGCTTTTACAAAGTGCGAATTTTCAGAAAGGAAACCATATCCAGGATGAATAGCATCCACTTTAGCTTCCTTAGCCACTTCGATAATTTTTTTAATATTTAAATACGACTCTTTTGAAGGAGCCGGTCCGATATTGTAGGCTTGATCGGCCAAAAACACATGAAGACTTTCACGATCCGCATCACTGAATACCGCAACGGACTGAATGCCAAGCTCACGGCACGCACGTGTAATACGAATGGCAATTTCACCACGGTTCGCAATTAAAATTCTCTTAAAGGGTATTTTATCCATAATGTCTCCTCCGCAAGTGTACTAAAGGGGGATGTTGCCGTGCTTTTTAGCGGGGTTAACATCTTTTTTATTTTTCAACATTTCAAGTGCATCGATAATACGTTTACGAGTTAATGCGGGTTCAATAACTTCATCTGTGTAGCCAAGTTCTGCGCTGACATATGGGTTGTTGAATTTTTTCTCGTACTCAGAAATCAAACGCGCACGTTCTGCCGCCGGATCTTTTGCTTTTTCAATTTCAGCTCTAGAAATAATGCTAACAGCGCCTTCAGCACCCATAACCGCGATTTCCGCCGATGGGTAAGCCAAATTCACATCCGCCCGTAATAATTTAGAACCCATAACGATATAAGCACCGCCGTAAGCTTTACGAGTTACTACTGTTACCTTTGGCACAGTGGCTTCTGCATAAGCATAAAGTAACTTAGCACCGTGAGTGATGATACCGTTCCATTCTTGGTCCTTTCCAGGCAAGAAACCAGGAACGTCTACGAAGCTAACGATTGGAATATTGAATGCATCACAAAAGCGAATAAAACGGGCCGCTTTTCTAGACGCTTCGATATTCAAGCAACCGGCAAGAACTTGCGGTTGGTTGCCAACGATACCAACGGGACGACCGTTGAAGCGAGCAAAACCAACGACGATATTCATAGCGTAGTCTTTGTGTACTTCTAAGAAGTAACCTTCATCTACGCACTCTGTGATAACTTGTACGATGTCGTAAGGTTTTTTTGGATTATCAGGAATTAATGTATTTAAAGCTTCAACGATACGATCAGGGCGATCATTCGTTGGCAAAATAGGAGCATCATCTAAGTTATTAGCTGGTAAGAAGTTTAATAGTTCGCGAATCATCAACAAGCAGGTTTTATCATCATCAACGGCAAAATGAGCTACGCCTGATTTCTGCGAATGCATGCTAGCGCCGCCTAAATCTTCTTTAGTTACATCTTCGTGAGTTACCGTTTTGATAACATCAGGACCAGTTACGAACATGTAACTAGATTTGTTAACCATGAATACAAAGTCAGTAATACTTGGCGAATAAACCGCACCACCAGCGCACGGGCCCATGATGGCCGTGATCTGCGGGATCACTCCGCTGCTTGTTACGTTGCGAGTGAAAATGTCGGCGTAACCACCAAGAGATTCAATACCCTCTTGGATACGAGCACCACCCGAATCATTAATAGAAATAAAAGGAGCGCCGTTTTTACCGGCAAGGTCCATTACTTTGCAGATCTTGTCGGCCTGTGTGCGCGACATAGATCCACCAAATACAGTGAAATCTTGGCTAGAAACATAAACTAGCTTACCGTTCACGCGGCCGTAACCAGTGACTACGCCATCGCCCGGAATTAATGTTTTTTCCATGCCGAAGTTAGTGCATCTGTGGGTCATCAAGCGGTCTGTTTCTACGAAACTGCCTGGATCAAGTAGCACGTCTAAACGTTCGCGCGCACTTAAGCGTCCACCTTTTTTGTGTTTAGCAACGCGGTCTTCACCGCCGCCCTTCATGGCTTCTTCATTTTTTCGCTCTAGCTCTTGAATTTTCAAGAGGTTCAAATTGGTTTCCATCGATACTCCTGGAACAAAGTTTAAAAATTAGAATTCAAAACTAAAAATAAAATTTACAAAATAAACTTACGGATAACTGCGGCCGTACAAACGAGGAAACGGAGCTGTCTCACGAACATGAGGTAATCCGCAAACCCAAGTCACAGTACGTTCAAGGCCTAAACCAAAACCGCTATGAGGGAACGAACCAAAACGACGAATATCCAAATACCATTGGAAATCTTTTTCATCGAGTTTATGTTCTGCAATTTTAGTTAATAGCTTTTCGATACTTTCTTCACGTTGACCACCACCGATGATCTCGCCATAACCTTCGGTTGCCAGTAAATCGCAACCCATTGCGTATCCTGGCTCTTTAGGATCTTCTTTCATGTAGAAAGCTTTGATCGCTTGAGGGTAGTGATGAACGAATACTGGTTTATCAAATTTCGACGAAACAATAGTTTCATCAGGTGCTCCGAAATCATCGCCAATGATGAAGTCTGGATTTTCTTTTTTAATCATTTCCGCAGCTTCACGATAATGTAGGCGCGGGAAAGGACCTTTGATGTTCTCTAGTTTACTCATATCGCGTTCGATCACGCGGAATTCTTCTGCGCGATTTTTAATTGTACGTTGAACGATGTACTCAACAAACTGTTCCGCTAATTCCATATTATCGTACATGTCATTGAAAGCCACTTCGGGCTCAACCATCCAGAACTCGATCAAGTGACGACGAGTTTTAGACTTCTCTGCACGGAACGTAGGACCGAAGCAATACACCTTACCAAACGCCGCAGCCGTTGCTTCCATATACAGCTGACCCGATTGAGATAAGTACATTTTTTCGTCGAAATATTTAGTTTCAAATAAATTCGAAGTTCCTTCACACGCACTGGGTGTAAAGATAGGGGCATCAGTCAAAGTGAAACCACGGCCATCAAAGAAATCACGAATCGCAGAAATAATTTCGTGACGGATGCGCATGATCGCATGCTGACGTTTAGAGCGCAGCCACAGGTGACGATTTTCCATTAGGAAATCGGTACCGTGATCTTTCGGAGAAATAGGATAATTTTCAGACGCCGAAATAATTTCTAACGTCTTCGCGCCAATCTCAAAAACATTTTCATGTTTTGGATGTTTTTTGACTATGCCCGTAACTTTGACCGAACTCTCTTGTGTTGCTTTATCGAAAAGTTCAAGGGCAGCGTCTTCGGCTTCGCCTTTGAAAAATACGCAGGGAACGATTCCAGTTCCATCACGCAATTCTAAGAATTTAACTTTTCCAGAAGAGCGGGCTTGATAAACCCAACCTTTTAACTCAACTTGCTCACCAATATGATTCTTTAAATCACTAATAAAAAATCGCATAAAAACCTCGTTGCAATTTTTTATATGATTTAAGCGATTAATCCAATCAAAATCCCTAGGAAAATCCCAGGCCGAGCACCCCCTTAGAGAGGGTTTTTGGCGCTGCGCTTAATGATTTAAGTAATTGTAAGCCTTTAGCAAATTTAATCGACCGCGAGAGACCACGCGGAACTCATGATTTGGTGTGATATCCACAGAATTAACCAGCGCTTCTTTGATCTGAGCCGATGTCGCCTTCGGGAAAGCGCTCATTAAAACAGCGACAGCGCCCGTGACAAACGGAGCCGCCATACTTGTACCTTTTAGGTAGTTGTATTTTTCGCCGGGAGTTGTGCTCATGATCGAATCACCCGGAGCTGCTAAGTGCACTAGGTTAAAGCTGCTGTTAGAAAATGACGTCATGTAGTCGTTAGCATTCGAAGCACCTACGGTGATTTGTCCTGCAATATTAAACGCTGCAGGATAAGTAGGGTTGAAGTCTAAGTCGCGACTTTCGTTTCCAGCCGCAACAACAATCAAAACACCTTTAGCCGAGATTTCGTCAAAAGCGTCCTTCAATGTAGCTACGCACACACTGCCTCCCCAGCTGGCGTTAATAACTTTGGCACCACGTGAAACCACGTAATTCATAGCATTAATAGCGTCACTTAAAGATCCAGAGCCATCATTAGAGATAAAAGGAGCGGCCACGATTTTAGCATTGGGCGCAACGCCTTTCATAATTCCACTGTGGTCAGAGGCAATAATTCCGGCCACGTGAGTTCCATGTTCATTTTGAATGGTGTAATTCGCCACACCCGTGAAATTCATGCTTGAATAATCATCGACATATCCATTGCCGTCGTCGTCTTTACCGTTGTCAGGGATTTCTTTTGTGTTGATTAAGATCTGATTTTTTAGCTGTGAATGAGTCACATCAACGTAAGAGTCTACAACACCGACAATCACATTTGTTCCATTCGCATTTTTTTGCCATACAGAATCAGCCTGAATCATGGTCTGACCCCAAGTTTGATCGGCTGTTGTTGTGTTTGTCGGCGTCAAAGGCTCGGACATACCTTGAAGGTCGTCGTGAGAGTAGAATTGAACTCTTTGGTCGTAGTGAATTTTTTTGATCTGAGATAAATTCTTTTCAACGAATTCTTTTTTGAAGTCTTCTTTAGAAAGACCGCTTTCTGTAGAAAAAGTGCCATCTTCCCAGCTGACTATGTACTGATTTTCAATCGTTTTGGAATTACAAGGGTTCGATGATTTTTCAACGAATACGCTATCCGCCGTTTTGCCGCTGTCTTGGGCGCAGGAAATTAGGTAAATAGTAGACGCAATTAAAAATACAAGTCTTACAACATCCATGATGTAACTCCGTGTGCGGTGGTCCCTTTATTGATGACTCTCAAGGGGCCTGTTCTGGTGAACTCATCGACTTAAAACCCGCGCAGAAGGAGTCTATTATTGTAAAACTGGACTTCGATCGAGTCGCGGCATTGAGCAAGAAATTTAGTTAATAAAAAAGAAGAAAGTAATTAACCGGTTAGGAAAATCTGGTATTGAAATTATTTTTGCGCCTAGGAAAAAATGTTCCTCTTAAAGATAGGACTAGCTAGTTATTGGTAGAGTAAATTTGGAGCTAGATTGTGAAATCAGATCTGGTTAGAATGTAGATTCCAAACGTTATTAGGAGCCACCACAATGAGACTTTTCCAGATCCTATTTGCTGTGATTTTAGCCGCACAGATTTCATTTTCTAAAGAAGACAGTCTGATTCCCTTAAGAGATTTTTTCAAAAATCCGGATTCAACTAATTACCAAATTTCACCGGATGGGAAGTGGATTTCTTATTTAAAACCATTTGAGCGTCGCATGAATATTCATATCAAAGAAAATAAAGATAGCGGACAAGAAGTCAGACTCACTGCTAGTACCGATCGTGATATTGTGAATTATTTTTGGAAGGGCAATGGCCACGTAATTTACACTCGTGATTTTGGTGGTGATGAAAACTTTCACGTATTCACTGTGGATGTTCACGCGAAAACTGAAAAAGACGTCACCAACTTTCCCAACACCCGCGCAGAAATTATCGATCCGATGGAAAACGTCAAAGATGACGAGATCGTGATTTCGCACAACATGCGTGACAAGAAGGTATTCGATGTTTTTAGATTAAATATTAAGACTGGGAAGCTAGCACTGTTAGCACAAAATCCAGGATCAATTACGGGCTGGGTGACAGATCATAACGGCAAGCTCAGAGTCGCTGTAGAATCTGAAGGTGTCGACTACAATATCTTGTATCGAGATTCAGAAGGTCAAAAATTTTCGAAAATCTTAAAGTATCCCTACAAAGACTCTTTCTCGCCATTATTCTTTACCTTTGATAATAAAAATCTTTATGCCGCCTCTAACTTAAATCGCGACAAAGAGTCCATTGTAGAGTTCGATGTAAAAAATAAAAAAGAAACACGGATTATATATCAACATCCTGATGTTGATGTGGATACCTTGATGTATTCCAAGAAGAGAAAAGTCTTAACATCGGCACGGTTTGTAACTTGGAAAACGACGGCGCAATTCTTTGATCCGGTGACTGAAGGAATTTACAACAAAGTCGCAGAAAAATTAGTCGGCAAAGAAGTTCGGTTTGTATCAACAAACAAGAACGAAGATCTATTTATTGTACGTTCTGTCTCTGACCGTTCACTGGGTGCTTTTTACCTTTATGATGCTAATCGAGATGAACTTAAACTTCTTGCGCAAGTGGCACCGTGGTTAGATGAAGAAAAACTAAATCCCATGAAGCCCGTTAGTTACCAATCGCGAGATGGTTTAACCATCAATGGTTATCTGACTCTGCCAAAAAATAAGAAAGCTAGAAACTTGCCAATAATCATTAATCCTCACGGCGGCCCGTGGGCACGCGATATTTGGGGTTATAATGCGCAGGTGCAGTTCCTGGCTAATCGTGGTTACGGAGTTTTGCAAATGAACTTTCGTGGATCTACGGGTTATGGAAAATCATTCTTGCAAGCATCCTACAAACAGTGGGGTTTAAAGATGCAAGAAGACATCACGGACGGCGTAAAATGGTTGGTCCAAGAGGGCATTGCTGACGAGAGCAAGATTTGCATTTACGGAGGATCTTACGGTGGCTATGCCACCCTTTCAGGTTTGGTGAAGGATCCAAATCTGTATGCGTGCGGAATCGATTTTGTCGGTGTTTCTAATTTATTTACGTTCATGAATACGATCCCGCCATATTGGACCACAGAGCTTGAAAAATTTTACGAGATGGTTGGCCATCCTGAGAAAGACAAAGCCCAGTTTACGGCGACCTCGCCCGCGTTAAACGCGGAAAAAATCAAAGCCCCTCTACTAGTAGTTCAGGGCGCAAAAGATCCACGCGTAAACAAAGCCGAATCTGACCAAATGGTGCAGGCTTTAGAAAAACGGGGAGTGAAGGTTCAGTACATTGTAAAAGACAATGAAGGCCATGGTTTTAGAAATGAAGAAAATCGCATTGAGTTTTATGAAGCGATGGAAGTGTTTCTAAAAAAGCACATCGGAAATTAGGCATAGTGCTTGCTACTCCTTGAAGGCAAGTTTGAGAGTTCGTTTTACTGCACTTAAACTGGGGATCTTAGAAAGATTTACAGGAACGTGCCGTAAACAGACACTTTAAGCTTTTTGGGGATGTTATGCTGAGCACATTATTTATCAAAAAAATATTCTACTTTTTTACGACAGGAACGTTGTTGTTTTATATCGTTTCTTTTGAAACTAAAGGACAGGCATCGGTCGGTGTTGAAGAAATAGCTCGTAAAGAGCTGATTCAATGCCAAGAAAATGTCCGAGCTATGAATAATGGCTACCCGTTTACATTAAAAAGCAAATTTCAAATTACCTATAGAAATATACTTAGACTGAGCCCTGCAGAACAAAAAGCAGTTTCAGCTTATTTAAAGGAAATTAAGTCGTCTCTAGTTAAAGACGGCGACGCCAATCCTCTAAAAGTGTCCGCGTATAAATTTGAAGGTAAAGCGCATGAAACTCTAGGTTTTAAGGTCGTTGTGCAGACATGGTCTGAAACAACGGATCAAATTACCTATTTCTTAGATAAAAATGCGCAAATTTTATTTAAACATGTCGACGGAATCGTTCCCGTTAAAAGCTGGACATGCGAAAAAGACGCTAATTAGAATAAAATTTTTCGCAGCTATTCTGTCTTGATAGTCTGAGTGGCTTACTGGTTTGGGCATTGTACGTTTTGCGAATTTCAGAAAATTGCGCGTACGCTGACGAATCGTTTTTAATTGCCTGATACAGCGCATATTTAGATTTTGTCGAACCGTTGATTTGCTCCAATATGCCAAATATCTGAGATTCTATTTCATAGCTAACTTCAGTCTTTTTTTGTTTTAGGTTCTCGGCAGTTTCACTTAATACGGTCGCTACATCAGAACTCTCTACGCGATAACCGGTTTCCCAAAGTGTAAATAGAGCGTACCACTTTTCTACCAGATTTTTGGATTTACCATAGACCTTGTCGTTCAGCTCGCTGCGCAGTTTTTTTGCGGGCAAGCCGTCACGTACAGAAAATGTTTTAACCTGTTCCACTAACCAAATTATATAGGGTTCCGAATAAAATAGTCCGCGTTGAAACCCAACTCTTAACGATTCAAATATTTCAGCAAACTGAAACATATTTAAAGTGTTGTCTGCAATATTCAATGAGTTCGTCCGTCTAGAAAAATAAGAATGCCAGGTTTTATGAACATCACTGTTTTGAAGCGCAGTTTGAATCATAGCGACGCGTTTTTTTCGTGATAAGCCTAAGGCTTTAAGTGACTTAGTTTGGGGAATAAGAGCGCCTTGGGCGGCTTCGTACAGAGCACTCTCTTTAGCAAAAACATTTCTCATTAGCGCGTACATCGCCTGAACTTTCCAGTCTATATTTTCGTATAAAAATGATTTTGTTTTCGACGTAGTTTCAAGCGCCGATGACAGCGAGCCATCACCCGTAACTAGAGGCGAGTAGGTGGACTCAGAAATTAAAGCATGACCTAGTTCCTTTGGATGCGCACCAAGCGGGATAAGAATTACATTTTTCTTTATCGTGATGCCGCCGCTACCTTTGTAAACAATGATCGTAGGATTTTTGGGAGCTTTGCGAGCCGTGGTTTCGACAGCTAGTACATAGTCTTCGATCATTTCAGCATCTCCGGCGTAAGCAAATGCCAGATCGTATTTTCCAGAGCGTAAGTCAAAACCGTGCATAGCGGGGTTAGACTTTGATATTTCAGATAACCAAGATTCGAGATATTTTTTATTTACAGCAGAGCCGTGATCATCATTTCTAGAACCAAATCCATAAACACCAAAACCGAGAGGTCCTGAATTAAGCTTTATTTGTTTTTGTCCATCTTGCAAAAATGTAAAGGAATGGGATTGTGTTTGGTCAGAGTACTCTTCAAAGTAAAGGTGCATTTGTTTGCCTTTAACCACAAGCGATGAAACCGCGCTATTGTTGGCTGAAAACTGCAAAGCCATATCGGCATCAGGAACATGAGTGACAGCGCGTACAACTGAATTTTTTTCTTCGGGTGAAAGTTGATCTTCACTTCTATAAGCCAACATGGCAGGCACAGATACAAAGTAGATTTCTACGCCTTGATAAAGCTGCTTTTCTTTGCTGTCGGGATTTAAGTAAGGCTGCCCGAGGTCGTTTTTCATAATTTTCGGGATAAAATCGCGCACTCTATTTACGTACTGTCGTGTTTCTTCGTCATTCAAAGTAACAAGCAAGCGCACTTGAACTTCTGGGAATTGTTTTTTTATCTCTAATGCCATTCCAACGTTGGCCATTACATCGCCCCAGCCGCCGGTATTTTCGTGAGGTTTAAGGCCCATGCTTTCTAAAGCGTATTCAGGCAAAGTCAGTGGAACTCCCGAGACGACATTAACCGATTGGGGTAGCTGAGCCCAACTTGATAGGGTCAAAAATAGGGCAGAAATAAGTGTCCATAAACTGATTATGCGCATGCATAAAGAAACCAGCAATATAAACACCAGTCGGGCGTGAATAAGAGGCGATTAAGCTGTCAAAGGTTTAAACAGAGAACAATTAAAGGGATTCAATTAACTGGCGCATAAAATCAGAAAACTTCTGCTCCACTTTCTTTGCCGTTTCAGTGACTTCCTCATGAGATAGTTTTTGTCGAGAGATTCCGGCAGCTAAATTTGTAATACAGCTTAAAGCGCCAACGCGTAAACCAAGGTGGTTGGCGGCGATAGCTTCTGGCACTGTCGACATACCCACGGCTTTACCGCCTAGAAGCTTTAGATAACGAACTTCGGCGGGGGTTTCGTAAGTAGGACCACTAACGCCGCAGTAGATACCCTTGTGATATTTCGCCGCCATTTTTTGAAATATTTTTTCCATCTTTGCAATTAAAGAATGGTCATACGCTTCTGTCATGTCGGGGAAACGTGGGCCGAGTTCTTTTATATTTGGGCCCATTAGAGGATTGCTACCCATTAAATTAATATGGTCTTCGATGATCATAAATTCACCAGCTTGCATTGTGTCGCCAAAGCCACCAGCCGAGTTCGTAAGAATCAAAGTTTCGATTCCCAGAAGAGCCAGTGTCCGCGTCGGGAACACAACCGATTCCATGCTATGGCCTTCGTAGTAATGATTGCGCCCTTGAAGAATGACTACGTTTTTGTTTCCAAGCGTTCCAAAAATTAGATTACCTTTATGGCCTTCCACTGTCGTCGACATGAAATGGGGAATATCGTTATAAGAAATCTTGCAAGAGACTTGAACTTGATCGACAAATGCGCCCAAGCCAGAACCTAGAATGATGCCGATTTGTGGCTTCACGGCCGTTTGAGTGCGAATGTATTTAACGGCTTCTGTTAAGTTATCGATGACTTGGTTTTTCAAAATTACCCCTTATCCCTAGAGATTTCCATAATTTAATCACTAAAAAGGATAATAAGTCTAGGGAGTTTTTGGCTACAGTAAAATGCCATAACCAAAACTTAAAATTGAAAAGGCTTAAGTGAAATGATTTAGAATCAATTTATCTTTCTTCGTTTTTGTACTTTTGATAACAAAAGACGCCTCTAGATCAGGCACTGCATGTTTGAATAAATCCTGGTTATTGCCGTGAATTGTGTAAACTACATCGCCTTTGTTAACAGAATCACCGATTTTACAATGGAATTCGATCCCCGCTGTTCCTTCGATAGTATCTTCTTTGATTTTGCGGCCCGCTTTGATTTTGATTGCGGCTAGGCCTATTTTCTCGACATCAAATGAATGGATGAATCCTTTTTTCTTTGCTTTAACTTCAAGCGAACTACTTGGCAGAGGCAGTTTTTCAATGTTTCCCGTATGAAGCACGCACAGTTCTTTGAATTTATCCCACGCTTTTCCTGACTCCAAAATTTCCTTGGCATGAGCGTAACTTTTCTCGCGATTTTTATATTTGCCAGTTAGAAACATCATTTCGGATGCAAGCACCAGGCTTAACTCGCGCGTGTCTGCATACGAATCATATCCGTATTTGTTGATATGAGTTTTATTTTTCATGATCTCGACACACTCAAATACTTCTAAAGAATTTCCAGCGTAGCGACCTAGGGGTTGATTCATCGAAGTGATGTAAGCCGAGATTTTTTTCCCGTATCGTTTAGCAATTTTCATTAGGTACTTTGCCAAAATTGCAGCGTCTTTAGATTTCTTCATGAAGGCGCCGGAGCCGTACTTAACATCTAGGACCAAGCCGTCGACACCTTCTGCTAATTTCTTTGACATGATACTAGCGCATATCAATGGAATACAATCAACCGTCGCAGTCACGTCACGAAGGGCATATAGTTTTTTATCGGCTGGGCAAATTTCTTTGGTTTGACCAATGAAAGCTATTTCGTGCTTTTTAATAGCTTCAATAAACTGTTCTAAATTTAATTGTGTATTAAATCCGGGAATGGATTCTAGCTTATCCAAGGTTCCACCAGTGTGACCAAGGCCTCGACCAGAAATCATAGGAACGGGAATTCCTGCAGCGGCAACGATGGGCCCCAAAATCAAACTTGTTTTATCCCCGACACCGCCCGTGGAGTGTTTATCAACTTTAAATTTTTTAATTTCAGAAAAGTCGACAGTGATGCCAGAGTTGATCATCGATTTGGTTAAACCGAACGTTTCTTTCTCGGTCATGCCGTTAAAAAATACGGTCATTAACCATGCGGACATTTGATAGTCGGGAACTTCGCCGCGGGTGTAAGCTTGGATGAGATAATCAATTTCTTCTAGCTCGAGTTCGTGGTTGTCTCTTTTTTTCTTAATAATTTCAGTTTGTAATAACATAATTTCCTAGTAGCTAGATTTTGATTCTACGCCGTGTACAAGGCTTACACCGGATGACGTACCTAATCGGTTGGCACCAGCAGCAATAAATTCCAAGGCTTGAGCTTTGTTTTTAATTCCGCCACTGGCTTTGATTTTCATATGTGGGCCTAAATTCTGTCTAAATAAAACGATATCGCTAAGTTGCGCACCCGCCGTAGAAAATCCAGTTGACGTTTTTACAAACTGCGCACCTGCTGATTCAATAATTTTACATGCGGACACTTTTTCTTCATCCGTTAGCAGACACGTTTCAATGATAACTTTCAAAGTGTTTCCTTGGCAGGCTTTGACAACAGTTTTGATATCTAATTCTACCAATGCAAAGTCTTTATCTTTTAGCGCGCCAATATTAATAACCATGTCGATTTCGCGTGCGCCATGTTGAATGGCCCAATCGGCTTCAAATGCTTTTGTTGAAGAATGACTTGCGCCCAGGGGAAAACCCACAACTGTACAAACTTTTACATTAGAGCCCATTAACCACTGAGTACACGGCGGGACCCAATGTGAATTTACACAAACAGAAAAGAAGTGATGAGACTTAGCCTCTTCACATAGTTTTACAAATTCAGCCTTGCGGCTTTCCGGTTTTAAAAGGGTGTGATCAATGTATGATGCTAGGTTTTCCATAAACTAGATTAAATAGATAACAAAAGCGTTTGTCAAAAATGATTGTAGCCGTTAGTGTTGATACAGATGAGACTCCTGCAGATTTTTACAGCATTGATGTTACTAGTAAGTGCCGCGCCAACGTGGGCCCAATCGCAGTCGACGTTTAAACGAACGACAGCAACCATCCTGTTTTCCAGCATCGGCGGCGGCATTTTAGGCCTCAGCACACTTAGTTTTTACGGCAAACCGCAAGAGCACACAGATAATATCACTAACGGCGTATTGATTGGATTCTTAGCTGGCGTTAGTTATGTGATGTACGATAATTACGATCAGCGTTCAGCCGCAAATGACAATGTGTTGCCCCAAAAAATACAGCAGCAGGCTCTCTTTCAGGTGGCAGATCCATCTACAAATAAAAAAAGAGGCCCTGATTTAAGCTGGCCTCTTTTGTCGTTTCAATATCAATGGTAGAAAATAATTAAAATACGCAATTAAGACGCGGGTCGTTTGACGGCATTGTTTGTCGCTGCTGTCATAGATTCCGTATCTTTGCCTAAGTACAATTTGGCATCGCTTGGAGCCACTTTCCCTTTTTTAACCAAGTCATCGATGTATTTCTCGAAAGAAACCATGCCGGAACTTGAGCCCGTTTGGATCGCAGAAGGGATTTGATGAATCTTTCCTTCACGAATCAAATTGGCCACAGCTTTCGTGCTTTTCAAAATTTCATAAGCAGCGACGCGACCTTGTCCATCGGCACGTGGGAATAGCGTTTGAGCGACAACTCCACGCAAGCTCTCTGACAACATCGTTCTAATTTGTGCCTGCTGACCAGAAGGGAAAACGTCGATGATACGATCGATTGTTTTCGCCGCATTGTTCGTGTGAAGGGTTCCAAACACGATATGACCGGTTTCCGCTGCTGTTAAGGCTAATGAAATAGTTTCTAAGTCACGAAGCTCACCCACTAGCAATATATCTGGATCTTCCCGCAGGGCCGCTTTTAGAGCGTTTGAGAAAGACTTGGTGTGGGAACCAACTTCGCGTTGGTTGATAACAGATTTAATATTTTGATGAACGAATTCGATAGGATCTTCTACTGTAATAATGTGTGATTCAGAATTCATATTAATTTCATGAATCATCGCTGCCAGTGTTGTCGATTTACCAGAACCTGTTGGACCGGTAACAAGAATTAATCCGCGATCGCAATCGATCAGATCTAAGATACCTTGGGGTAAGTTCAATTCCTGAGCTGACTTAATTTTTTCGGGGATAATCCTGAATACGCCAGCTAAACCTTTTCGTTGCATAAAGATATTACAACGAAAACGAGCTAGGCCCGCGACTGTGTAGGCGCAGTCCAATTCCCATTTTTCAATAAACGATTTTTTTTGTTTTTCTGTTAGGATTTCAAATAAAAGACCCTGAACTTCTTGGCTCGTTAGCTCTTTGTAGTTGAGCGGCATCATTTTGCCGTGGAGGCGCAAATAGGGAGGGGCTCCGCTTGTTAAATGCAAATCGGACGCATTCTGTTCCACCATGATTTTAAATAAGTCGTCTATTGCAGCCAAAACCTACTCCTTAGCAATTTCTAATCACTATTTGTATCGGCAGAGCCAGGAAAAATATAAGGCCAAAACAGGTCTAAGTTATTAAAATTAATTTCTTTTGCTGGACTCCTCTGGACTATTGTTTTAGAAAAATCGGTACACCGCTTGCGAAAGTACTGTAAAGGATAGACCATGGCCGCTGAAATCTTGATCAATGTTAGACCTCATGAGACTCGCGTTGCCTACGTCGACAAAGGAATCCTAACCGATCTGAAAATTGAACGAAAAACCTCACCGACTATGGTAGGGTCGATATTTCGCGGAGTGGTGCTGCGCGTACTTCCGGGCATGCAGGCGGCCTTTGTGGATATTGGTCTGGAAAAGGCGGCGTTCCTATATGTGGGCGATATTCGCGAAGACCTAGATTCTGACAGTTACCCAATTCCTGATTTAGACCGCGAAGAGCCTCTAGAAGAAACTGTTTTCGATGAAGAAGGCATTCCTCAGAAGAACGAAAACAAAACTCCCATTCAGGATTTAATTAAAGAAGGACAGGCGCTGCTTGTTCAAGTAGCTAAGGACCCACTGGGCACTAAGGGTGCGCGTTTGACGACGCACATTTCTTTGCCGGGTCGATTTATCGTTTATCTACCTACGATTCGTCATCTGGGGATCTCTCGTCGGATTGAACATGAAGAAGAGCGTGATCGTCTTAAAAATCTAGTTCAGAAAATTAATCCTCTCGGCGGCGTAATCGTTCGTACTGCTGGTGAGGGCGCATCCGACGAGAATTTAAAGTCAGATATCGACTACTTAGATCGCCTTTCAAAAGAAGTTTTGAAAAACTACGATAAAAAGAAAACGCCGGGATTAGTTCACCAAGAAATCGAAGTTGAATTGCGCGCCCTGCGCGATTTAATGAACGAAGAAGTTGTCAGCGTTTGGGTGGATGACGCTGAAATTCATAAAAAAGTGAGCAAGTTCGTTACTCAGTTAATGCCTAAGTATAAACAAAACATAATTTTGTACGAAGAGCCAAAACCATTGTTTGATTTGTACGACGTGGAGCTAGAAGTTTCGCGCTCACTAGATAGAAAAATATGGTTAAAATCAGGTGGTTATATCGTTATCGATGAGGCCGAAGCTTTGGTTGTTATCGATGTGAACACTGGTCGATTTGTAGGCAAAAAGGATCTTGAAGACACAATTCTAAAAACTAATTTAGAATCCGTGAAAGAAATTGCCCATCAATTAAGAATTAGAAATTGCGGCGGGATCATCATTATCGATTTCATCGACATGGAAAAAGAAAGTCACCGTGAAAAAATTTTAGACGGGCTCAGAGAAGAAGTTTTAAAAGACCGCGGTAAAGTGAATGTATTGTCGATGTCATCACTAGGTTTAGTGGAAATGACTCGAAAACGCACTAGACCTAGTTTAATCAAGATACTGTGTGAGCCGTGCAGCTACTGCGACGGTCACGGCTATATCAAACGAAAATCAACTGTTGCGAACGAAATTTTCCGTGAACTAGAACGTGAAATTGGAATGATCGACAACTCAAAAAGCAGCTTTGCGGTTCATTGCCGTAGTGAAATTGTGGATTGGATTTACGAGTTTGAAGGCAAAACACTAGAACATCTTGAAAAAAAGTTAAAGAAATCAGTTACTTTTAAGATTGAACCTAGTTATCATATCGAGCAATATGAGTTGTTCATAAAGTAGCTTGCGTTTCTAACAAGCATTCCTTATGAAGTTCATTAATTAATTTGATTAAAATATTGACAGACCGCAATCGGAATGGCATTTACTTCGAGGTTTAATCCCGAATCCTGTGGAGGATAATAATGTACGCAGTAATTAAAACTGGTGGAAAACAATACACCGTAAAACCTGGTGATGTAGTTCAAGTTGAAAAATTAGAACAAAACTTAGGAACTGAATTTGAAATAACTGAAGTTCTTGTAGTTGGCGGTGACACAACTGTTATCGGTCAACCTCTTGTAAAAGGTGCTAAAGTAACTGTTGTTGTGACTAAACAAGGTCGCGACAGAAAAGTGATCGTTTTCAAAAAGAAACGTCGTCACTCTTTCAGAAAATTCAAAAATCACAAACAGCCGTTCACAGAAATTTTTGTTAAATCAATCACTTCTGATGGCAAAACAGCAACTTCTGATTCTCAACCAGTAGTAACTGATATGGCCGCTGTAAGAGCGCAAAGAATTCAAGATAAAGTTCAAGCACGTAGAGAACGTGTTGAAGCTAAAGTCGGCAGCAGCAAAGCTGTTTCTAAAGAAGAAACAAAAACGTTAACTACTAAGAAGAAAGCTTCTAAGAAAGTAGCGAAAAAAGCAGCAGCAAAAAAAGTGTCTCCAAAGAAAGCCGCAGCTAAGAAATCAGCTAAAGCTAAAAAGACATCTAAAAAAGCAACTAAGAAGTAAACGGATTTAGGTAAGAGGGAGTTAGTATGGCATCGAAGAAGGCAGGCGGTAGTACCAAGAACGGACGTGATTCAAACAGTCAACGTCTTGGCGTAAAACGTTTTGGTGGCGAAAAAGTTTTAGCTGGAACAATTATCGTTAGACAACGCGGAACTAAGTTTCATGTTGGTAATAACGTACGCGTAGGCAGAGATTGGACAATTTATTCGACTATCGAAGGCGTTGTTAAATTTGAACGCGAGAGCAAACTTAAACTAAAAGTTTCTGTTTACCCTAAAGCTGTTTAATTAAAACACATATTTTCACATAGAGTTTTTACAAAGGGAGTTTTTAACTCCCTTTTTTCATATTTCCCATCTAGATAGTACCTTAAGTATTACAAAGTAGTTCAAGTTATGAGATTTATCGATGAAATTAGAATAGTGATTGGTTCCGGCCATGGCGGCCCGGGTGCAGTAAGTTTCCGTCGTGAGGCAATGACTCCTCGTGGTGGTCCAGATGGCGGTGACGGCGGCAAAGGCGGCGATCTTATTCTAAGAGCGACTCCGCATTTGAACTCTTTAGTTGATTACCGTGCGAATAAAAAATATATCGCAAAGAATGGTTTGCCCGGCGAGGGAGCAAAATCTTCCGGCGCTAATGGCGACGACATGGTTTTGCTTTTACCAAAAGGTACCATCATTCGAAACATGGAAGGCCAAGTTCTGGCGGATCTTGCCGAAATGGACGAGCACACACTTCTAAAAGGTGGACGCGGCGGAAAAGGTAATCATTTCTTTAAAACCTCTGTAAATCAAGCTCCAGAGCACGCTCAGCCTGGTGAGGGCGGCGAAGAGATGGAAGTGACGTTAGAATTAAAACTAATCGCTGACGTTGGTATCATTGGGTTTCCAAACGCAGGTAAATCGACACTTATTTCTAGAATCTCGGCAGCCAAACCTAAAATTGCTGACTATCCTTTTACCACACTAGTTCCCAACTTGGGTGTTGTTAAAGTCGCAGATTTTAAATCCTTTGTAGTTGCGGATATTCCGGGATTAGTAAAGGGCGCGCATCAAGGCGTAGGCTTAGGGATTCAATTTTTAAAACATATCGAACGTACAAAATTCTTTATCCATTTAGTGGATGCTTCGGGTTTATCTCAACGTGATCCTTTGCAAGATTATGAAGATATTAATCATGAACTAAAAATGTACGATGAAGCCAATAAAGACAAAGATGGCTTTTTCCCTTTGGCGAATCGTACGCAGTTTGCGGTATTAAATAAAATCGATACGTTATCGGAAGCACAACTTACAAAATTAAAATCAGATTTTCAAAAACGATATAATGTTAAATTGATCGCGATCTCAGCATACACCGGCAAAAATATCGCCGAACTGATGACGTTCTTAACTAAAAATCTTTTTGAACAGGAAGAGAACAACACATGAAAATTGGATTATTCGGTGGAACATTCAATCCACCTCACTTAGGACATATTAACAGCATTGAAACTGTAAGACGTAAAATGGGTTTAGATAAGATTTTTCTTATCCCTGCTTTCCAAAACCCTCTTAAAAAAGAATTAGACGGACCTCCACCAGAGCATCGCTTAAACATGGTTAAAGCGGCTGTGCAAGGGTACGAGAAACAATTTGAAGTCGACACCCAAGAACTTACCCGCAAAGGTATGAGCTACATGAAAGACACTATTGCTGAATACCGTAAAACGTATGAAGCAAAAGAGCTGTTCTTAATCTTGGGCGCAGATAATTTAGATACGTTTGATAAATGGAAAGATTATAAAAAAATTCTAGAAGAAACTAATTTGATTATTACGACTCGCCCGGGTCACGATATTCCTCATGAAAAATCTGACCTTCCCAAATTCTTGCAAGATCTAACGGCCGATTTAGAGTTTAACTTTATCGAGTTAACTACAGGTCGCAGTATCCAGTTTGTGACTTTGGATGATATCGAAGTTTCTTCGACTGAATTACGTAAGAAATTACGTACTGGTCGTCCGGTGACTAAGTATTTACCTTTGGCCGTAGAAAACTACATCAAGGAACATGGCTTATATCGTGATTTCGGTCAAAAAGTTAAAGACTACAAACAATTCGCATTGTTTTGCTCGAATATCCTTGAAGACAAAAAAGGTATCATGACTCACAGTTATGATTTAACTAATATGTCAGCTCCGGCCGAATACACAGTGATTTCATCGGGCACATCAACTCGTCATGCGGTTTCGTTAGCGGATTCATTAACAGGCGCAGTAAAAGACGAATTCAATTTGCTACCTCAGAGTGTTGAGGGAACTGAAGAAGGGCGCTGGGTTGTTATCGATTACGGAGCTTTAATCGTTCATATTTTTTATGATTTCGTTCGCCAAGAGTACAATTTAGAAAGACTTTGGAAAGACGCAGTTCCATGAAAAAATAATTTATTAAAATAAAATACTGGCTAAAGAAGTTGGCGTAAATGAAACTCGTTTTACTTAATTTTCAAACAAGTAAAGAACCTTGGTTTCAAAGCGCCAACGATGTCTACAGCGAAAAAATTTCGCATTTCCTACCATTCGAAGTTAAAACCCTCAAGGCCCAAACCAATGATCGTGATCAGCGCGAGGTTCGCGTCCGTAAAGAGGGTCAAGCTTTGCTAGATATTCTAAAACCGGATGACTTTTTAGTTTTGCTTGATGAAAAAGGGCAAACTATGGATTCGATCAAGTTTTCCGAACACCTCAATCGAATTTTGGGATCTGGAAAAAAACAGGTTTATTTTTTGATCGGCGGTCCTTATGGTGTCAGCGACGAAATTAAAAAACGCGCGTCTTTAAAAGTGAATCTATCTCCATTTACCTTGAATCATTTAGTGGCCCAAGTTGTTTTGCTCGAGCAAATTTACCGAGGCTTTATGATTTTAAAGAATCTTCCTTATCATAATCCTTAAAATCAGCCAGTTATCGAAACCATAATAGTACGGCGGACACGGACAGCGAGCCTGCGCTGCCTGATGTTGGCCTTTGATTCGCAATACATGGAAAAATGTTTCCAGAATTTCTATCTTTAGGCCTCCATTCTTGTTTGCACTGCGGCTCGTTCAGCGTTTGGGAATCATTATTATGTTTTCAATGTGAACGAAAACTGTTTGAAGTCGCGATGAACCAAATTGAATTCAGCCGCGAAGTTAAAAACATCACCTGCCTGTCATTGTTTCGCTGGCAGAAAGATCGCAATAGAATACTAAATAGGTTATCCATGGCTCTGAAGGGCCAATCTCAAGGACCAGCCTGGAACTACTATGCAGAGCGGTTTTTAGCTGAATGGTTAAAGCACGATACGATCGCAATTTCTGCGGTATTTGTGCCGTGTCCAGCAATTAACGATGCCACAGATCATGCTTTTTTGTTTGCAAAAGCTTTAGCAGAACTGACGGGTATTCCGCTTCTGAATGCCCTCCAGCGGGCAGATGTTAAAGAGCAAAAACGAATGAGTCGTTTAGAGCGACAACGCCTTATGGAAACTAAGTTCGTTTTAAGGCCTGGTATAAATGAAAAATTTTCTCACGTTTACTTCGTGGATGACATAATAACGACGGGAACCACAATTCAGGCGGCTAAAGAGCACCTAAAGAAACTCGGCCATGTAAAAGCGTTATCGTTAATAATTAGAGAGTGAAAACCCTAAGTGTTTGATATATAAAGGTTTGATGAAATTCATTTTACCTTTTCTTTCTCTTTTTACATATTTCGCAAATGTAAGTGCTCAAGCTGCGCCGTCACCGCTAGACCAAGTGGTTTCTAAATATCGCACTTCAAAATTAGTCAGCATGGATGTTGTAAAAACGGTGAAGTCAAAAGTTCTTAGCAAAGAAACTAAATTTGTTGGAAAGATTTATTTGTCACAATCTAAATTTCGTTGGGACACTGAAACGCCAGAAAAAACTCAAATTATTTTTGATGGTAAAACTATTTGGAATGTTCAACATCCAAGCGCTGAATTGCCGGGTCCAATCCAAGTAGCGAAATCTAAAGTAGACAAGAATACTAAGAAACAAATTTTGTTAGCGACTCTTTTGGGAACTTCAGAAGTGAAAAAGAACTTCAAAGTTTTAAAAACCGAAGCGCAAAATGACGAGAAATTATATTTCTTGGAACCTAAAGGCAGTGATTTGCAAGTTAAGGATCTAGTTATTCACATCGCAAATAAAAAAATCAGTGGGATTTCATTCAAAGATGATATCGGCAATCAAACAGATATGAATTTCAAAAATGTAGAATTTAGCAAAAAAGAAAAATCAAAGTTGTTCAATTACGCGCCTCCAAAAGACGCACAGGTGATTACGTTATGAAACAGGTTGAAAGTAGCAAAGAAAACAAAGTTCACTTTATTAGCTTGGGTTGTCCAAAAAATTTAGTCGACACTGAGATCATGGTCGGAACTTTAATGAAAGATGGTTACAGTATCGTTGGCGATGAAGAAAGCGCTGATACAGTTATCATTAATACATGCGGCTTCATTGAAGATTCAAAACGTGAATCTATTCAAAAAATTCTTGAAATGGGCGAACTTAAAAAACAAGGCAAAATCAAACGTCTAGTTGTAGCGGGTTGCCTAACTCAACGTTATAAATCAGATATCGTTGATGAATTGCCTGAAGCGGACTTGTTCGTTGGTTCCGGAGAATTCCAAA
The DNA here is from genome assembly GCA_964498705.1 of uncultured Bdellovibrio sp. Taxonomy (GTDB): domain Bacteria; phylum Bdellovibrionota; class Bdellovibrionia; order Bdellovibrionales; family Bdellovibrionaceae; genus UBA2316. Next base: position 41,216 of record CAZCHT010000016.1, read on the forward strand.
ATATCGACAAAATCCTAGATGAAAATAAAAAAGGCAGCGAGAAGAGAACATTCTTTAACTTGCCAACGTACTTGCAAGATTCATCAACTCCACGTGTGAATACTCAGCCAAAACACCGTGCGTATTTGAAAATTTCTGAAGGCTGTTTAAAACGTTGTGCATTTTGTGCTATCCCATTAATTCGCGGGAATTTGCAATCACGTACAATTGAAAACGTTGTGAACGAAGCTAAATTGCTAGTGGCAGGCGGCGTAAAAGAAATCATCATTATCTCTCATGATTTTACAGATTACGGCTGGGACTTAAAACGTAAAAATCCAGAATCTAAAGAATCTCCGTATGAATTACTACGGGCTCTTGACCAAGTTGAAGGTTTACAATGGATTCGTCTGTTGTACTTATATCCAGATGGACTTGATATGGAGACTTTAAAACTAATTAAGAATTCTAAGAAAATTGTTAAGTACTTTGATATGCCTCTTCAGCACATCAACAATGACGTACTAAAAAAAATGAATCGCAAAATGACTAAAGAAGAAATTTCTGAAGTTGTAAAAAACATCAGAACCTTGATGCCAGAGGCGATTATCAGAACTCAGTTTATCGTTGGTTTCCCAGGTGAAACAGAAGATCAGTTCAATGAACTAGTTGAATTCATCAAAGAAAATGAATTCGACCGTGTTGGTTGTTTCTCATACTCTCCAGAAGAAAACACGCCAGCTGGAAAAATGCTTGATCAGCTAGACGAAGAAACGAAGCAACGTCGCCACGATATCTTGATGAAAACTCAGCAGAAGATTTCTAAGAAACTTCAACAGCGTATGATCGGCAAAGTATTGGACGTTATAGTTGAGGGTTTAAGCGAAGAGACAGATCTTTTATTACAAGGTCGTAACTCGCAGCAAGCTCCTGAAATTGACGGTGTGACTCTGATTAACTCAGGAACTGCTGATGTTGGTCAGATCGTTAAAGTTCGCATTACTGACAGCCTTGAGTACGATTTGATCGGTGAGATTGTCGAGATTAGCGAGAATGGCGAGATAATCGAGTTATGAATCTGTTTGTCTTATGGACTGAGAGCTATGGTGAAGCACTTAAGGTCGCTAATCAGTTGGCCGCTGCAGGTGGACATCTGTTAGATTGTTCCGTTATTGGCAAATGGTCTCAAGTTTTAGTTCATTTTGAAAACACAAACGGCGAAAGGCATATCGCTGATTTAAAATTAAAACCGGGCCATAAAAAAACGTGGCTGCCAGGCTTAAAGCAACCCATCGTTGAAAGCTACTTAAGCTTAAGTTCAAACAAGGTGGCTGATTTTATCCTATCTATCGAGACGTCGTTTATTGGCGAAGTCTTCGATTTTTTACAAACCGTCGATCTTGAGCAATACCCCATCGTAGATTTGCGTCTATTGCGCTTTAGCGAGCCGAAAGTTTTATTGCTATTAACAGGGCCAGAGTCGCATTGCGATCAACTGCAGGTCATTTTAGAGAATAAGAAGGCCCATGGAAAAATGGTGTTTGAATTCGAAATGATCAAACCGATAGTCTCGGCGGTTAAAGAGCTTTTCCACCATTCAGAGATTAACTAGTTACCGCAGATTTCAGACAAGGTGTCGAGCTTCTTTGCCCAGTCTTCTTGCTTTGTTTGGCGCGCAAAGGACGAGGCTTTGCGGCCTAAAAACGAATGTTTTTTATTAAACCCGCAGGCTTTTTTTAAGCCGATCATCGTTTCCGCAAATTTTTGGATCTGATAGCTAGCTGAAGCATAGCCCACCCAGCAGTTTTCGATATATTCATTCACCTTTACGCAGCGGCCGTAGTATTTAAACGCCTCAATAAAATTTTTCTGTTCTTCTAAAAACTGTGCGTAGTTTAGTTGATTAATATCTGATTTTGGAAACTTATCGGCTGCGACCTGCAGCTGTAGCTTTGCTTTTGGCATGTCATGAATATTTTTATAAACGATACCTAGGTTCGAATAGTTTTCAGGAACGTTAGGTGACGCTTGGATGGCTTTACGACAGTAGGTTTGCGCCTGTTCGGTAATTCCATCCTTAGTGTTAATTTCACAAAGTTTCGTTAGAAACTCAGGTTTTTCTCCGGTGTGCTTTATCAAATCCAAGTAGACCAAACGCAGTTCGTAGTAGTTATTATTTTTTTCATAAATTTCAACTAGGCCATTGATGGCGGGTATGTAGGTAGGGTTTGCTTCGTTAGCTCTGCGGAAATACTCTTTAGCTTCACGATCTTTCTTTTTTCTAAGCTGAGCTAAACCCAAATAAGTTAAAGCCTCAAAATTTTGCTCATTCTTCGCCAAAACCAGATTGGCCGCCTTCATCGTCTCGAAATAGTCTTTGTTAAGATAGTGAGCTTTTGTTAACAAAACCGTCTCTGATTCCGTAAGATGTTCGATGTTTTTCCACAGTAGCTCGGTCGCTTTTGAGTATTTTTTTTCCGAGATAAATTTAGCGGCTTGAGTTGCATAGGTCTCTTTTGCCGGTGCTGCGATAGGTGTTGGCGTCGCAGTAGGGGCAGGGCTTGCTTTTGCAGCCGGCGTCTCAGGTTGAGGCGCGGCCGGCAGAGGCGCCTTGGTTGCCGGTTTCTCTAAAGGGTTTGTCTTAATTTGAGGCGGAGGTGCCTGTATTTTTGCATCCTCGACCTCGTCTAGAACTAACTCTTCTTCTGAAAATGCCGAAATAGAGGCGAAGACTATAGATAGAACAATCTTTAGACACGTGTTGGATCTTTGAGAATCGTAATTTAGTAGAGGCATTGGTATTATTATACAAGAAAGCAGGTCATGGTCGAGTCCAAATTTCTGTCCTCATCACGATTAAATCAAAAAGGGCAAGGTATGATTGAATACATACTGTTGCTTTTTATTACGGTAACAATGATTTTGCTTGCGATGGCCAATCTGTTTAAACCAATGCAAAATTTTCTGAAAAATTTTATGGGTACCTATGTCGCTTGTTTACTCACATCTGGTGAACTTCCTGCTATTCGAGTTGAAAATAAGATGAAAGATACAGAGGCAAAATGTAGTTTCTCGATGACTGGTGGAAACGGGACTGTCAACAATGGTGGACAAGGCTCAACAGGGGGATCAGGTTCTAACGGCAGCAACGGTACAAATGGCAACGGCGGCAATAAAGGCTCTGAAAGTGACTCGGCAAAAGGGAATAACCCTAACGGTAGTGGTTCAGGCGATGGTAGCAGCGTAAATGGCGGTGGCGGTGGCAACAGCTATGCAGGTTCACGTAGCCGTCGTGGCGGGTTTGGCAAAAGTGCCTTTCTAAAAAGATCGTCGGATGGTGGCTCTGGTAACGGCGATTCAGATAGTGCTGGTGGCGGAACGCGGTATGTGAACAATCTTGATAAAAACAAAGACGATCGTTTCTATCGAACACGTCAGAAAACCTCTCAACTATCGAATCGAAACGGTCGTGGTGTGTACATCACTGGTATGACAGACGCCGAAGAAAAAAAAATAGAGAGAAAAATTCAATCGTCGCCCAGATCGGTACCGAAAAGTAGTGAAGAATTTTCAGTTCCAGGAAGAAAATCGATTGTCAAACCACCCACCGAAACAAAGAAAAAAGTTCTCGTGCAAGACGAGGAAACCTTTTCGCTGGGAAACCTTTTTAAGTATGTTTTGATAGCGATAATTCTTCTATTGATCCTTATCTTGGGCGGTGGACAAGCCTTTGAGATGTCCAAAACCATGGAGTAGTTGCATGCTTAATTTCATGGCAACGCTGAGTGTCCACTTTAAAAAAACTACAAATTAGTATTTTACTCTACTTATTTCCTTGAAACAAAAATGGTCCTCAGAGATAAGAATTTTGTGTCTACAATCTTCGCTATAAA
>CAZCHT010000017.1:0-44110 GCA_964498705.1 uncultured Bdellovibrio sp.
GACGAAGCTCTCGTTGATTATAACTTGGTAACGCCTCAACTTGGAATTATGCGTGTAGTGAATGAAGCAGGCAGTGTTAGTCAGCAGGACATTGGTGATTTTGTTGTTATCGACAAAGCCTCTATGGTCAAATTTATTGATCAACTTGAAAAACTCAAACTAGTTAGTCGTAAAAGTCATGAAACTGATCGTCGTATTAAATTAATAAGTCTAACAGCTAAGGGAAAAAAGACTTTAGAGATAGTCGCTGAAATCAGGAAAAAAGTAGAGGCGATATTTCTTCAACCATTGACGAGTGAAGAGCAAGACCAGCTTCGCGCTATTGTCCCTAAATTATTATTATAGATTGTTATGTATTAGTTATGAGATCGGCAATGGCTGACAACGTTCCTTCGGGATTTTGCCAGTGCATGTGGTGTGTAGATCCGACTTTATGACGGATTTTCCAGCCGACTAATTCTAAATCGTGTTCCTTCTCTTTAGAGACAGCAAAACTATTATCGGCCAATACAACGGTAGATGACGTCGTAGGTGTCAGAGCGCGAAAGTCGCGACGAACCCCTTCTGATAGAAGGGCTTTAATCATATCGATATCCCATTTGTTAATGGCATTTAAAATCCGACGTCGTGTTTTTACGGAAACACCTTTGGGAACGATGCCGAACGCATTTCGTAAGAACGTAGGAAATAGGTGAATCAACGCCATTTTGTAAATCGTGCTCATGCGTGTTGCTGGATCTATGCAAATTAATTGTCTTGGTTGAAGGTGAGCGGCGGCTTCGGCAGCGATGCGGCCACCAATTCCATGCCCCATCAATATATCAAGACCTTTAGGCAAAGTGTCTTTCAAGTCTTGAGCAAATTCTCGAATAAGATAGCTTCTCATGTTGGGGCTGTCGCCGTGACCGCGAAGATCAACTAGGATGACAGAGTAGTTATAGCGTTCCGCCATTATCTCGGCGAGTTCTTGCCAGGTTTCCCCCGACATGCCAATCCCATGAATCAGGGCTGCCTGGCGAGAACCTTGTCCAATTTGTTTTGTAGCGATTTTCATAACTCCATCCTGGATTATAACAGTTTTGCAATTCATCGTCTGTAAGGCAAGTCGGAACTTGATTTTGCCCTATGATGGGCTATCTTCCTAATGCCCTATCGAAGGAGACTCACTTGAAGAAAGCGATAAAAAACGCGTGGTTCATTAGCAAATTACTTTATTATGTTGTTCGCATCTCAAGAAATCCTGAGGACACGTCAGCTGCTTTAGGTATTGGACCATGTTTGTTTCGTCTTGGATATGTTGAGCAGGCTCGTAAAAAACTTAGTGAAAATCAGGATAACTTAGAATTAATTCGCAGTCGCAAATTGTTAAATAAGATCGATCTGCAAGAGTTAAAGAAAAATCCGGAAGGTTCATTAGGTTATGTTTTTTCTAGACACATGCTTTCAAATAATTTAGATCCCGAGTTCTATGGCACGTATTGGCGGGGTTTTCTACGAATGTGCAAGACGAGTTAGGTTTGCAAGCGTTCATGTATGCGCAAACACGTGCACCGCTGGCGAGTATCCTTATTGGTGGTGCGTTTTTGAAAGCAGGTTTAACGAATCATCCTTTGACCGCTTTGGTTTATGAGCGCGTTAGTTATGGCTGGAAACTAGGCAATGAATCGAAATCAATATTTGCGCTTGATTGGGAAACTCATTGGAACACACCATTAACAGAGCTTCGCGCATTATATGGATTGAATGTGCCTGAGGCAGCGGGTGGGTTTATTGTGCCAGCGCTTTCTACACCAATGATGGCCTAGACCTTTTGCTGTGAAACTAAAGTCACACGTATCGAGCGCAAATATTTCTACGAGTTGCGTGCGCCGAGCACAGCCTGAAGTGTTTTTTTAAGTGGCGCCAATACAGTGCCGCTTAATGGAATGCGAGTGTAGCGTACGAGTTTGCAGATCTGTGGTGTTAATTGCTTAATCAAGTCCGTTGTTTTCTTCTGATCTTTGGTTTGGTCAAACACCCAGTACAAAATCATACCCATCATATACATCCAAAATAAATCCGGTAAATAATTTCGTAATCCTTTTTCACATTTAAGATCACTGCCTTCGATCATTTCCTTCATCAACGCAATAGTGGATTCGCGAATTTCTTTTTGGTCGCTGCCGAACGGGCATAGCGGCGATCGTGGATCAACAGCACTGCGAGAAAGAACAACTAATAGATCTCTGGATGACTCAAATGTTTTTAGTCGCGCTTCAATCACTCCGATAAATCGCTCTTCCAAAATTTCTGTCTTAGCAAACACTTGCTGGCACGACTCGCGAAACGAATCGAACGAGCGCTGATAGAAAAGTTGAATGATGGCTTCCTTGTTGGGGAAGTGATAATAAAAAGCGCCGGGGGACAGTTCTGCCGCCGCGGCTAAATCACGCATCGTCGTCGCATCAAAACCATTTTCTAGGAACTGACGCATCGATATTTCATACAAGCGTCGAGCGGTAACTTCTGATTTAGACACGTTTTTTTGATCAGCCATGAAACGTTTATAGCACAGATAATTAAATATTTGAACATGTTTAAAAACTAATATATATTTTAAACATGTTCAAATATGCTACCTAAGTAGCTGAAAGGACTAGGTTATGAATTCTGAAATGAAGTTGGACTCAATAAGCAAGCGCAATACGGAAATCTCGAAGTGGGTTTTGGCCAGCACAGGCTATTTGCCGGTCGGGTCGGCATGGGTTTGGTATTTTGTATCTCTGAAAGAGAATTGGAAAGGCTCCTTTGAATTGCTAAGCTGGTTATTGGGTTCTACGGTTGTTTTGATGTTAGTCAGCTGGGGGTTTCGCCGTCGCTATTTTAATTGGATTTATTTCAGCCGGCCCGTTCTTGGATCATTTGTCTCGATAGTCTTCCACGTATTAGCGGGGTATTTTTCCTTAATGGCTACGATTATTATTTACAGTATGGTGGCCGAAGCTCCGTCACTGTTTTCTTGGGAAAAAGGTATGGCGATTTTATTCTACGGATTATTTGTCATTATACCTCAGCTTCCCGGCGCGGCCGTGGGATTTTACCTGAATGCTCATATACTGGTCCGCCTTTCCAAAGGAAAATGGATTCAAGATGTGGATGCGTGGAAAGCGTCTGATATCTAGAACTAGGTATTCAAGTATTTAATAGTCAAACCAATCAATGTTCAAACAGCGCACCGTTTCTGACGGTGACGGGCGCACCAGCTTTATTATGTCTTCGATGAAGCCTGGAATTTTCTGGCGAATGATTTCAGCGGTCTCAAAAGACAGTGACATCGGTGCAGTGAAGAAAAGATTTTTGTCATCGGGATCAATCATCTTTGAAAAACCTTGCAGTCGCCAGTTTTGATGGTGTCGACTAACGAGTGGTGATTGATGACCGACATGAGTTTGTTTCGGCCCTGGCAGCAGTCGGCCATTTTTCTCTATGCACAGGTCGTTCTTAATTAGAAACTCGACGACCTTTTTTACAGTCGCGCGTGGTAGATTCAAATGTTTTGAAATATCATCCACGTTTTGGAAATCAGGACACGCTGACATATTGCGAATCCCGGTGTAAAGCCAGTGAGAATAGAAAACAGTTTTTGCCACGTTAGGTAAATCCGCGTCGGCTTTTACACGCTTTGTGATTTCAGAGGCTTTCTTTTGTTCCGATATGATTTTTTTTCTAAATCGTTCGCGTAGAGCAAAGCTGCCGGCCTTTGCGTGTGAGAGCAGAAGTAGAAAGAATTCTGTTTCGCTATCATCAAGGCCAATGAATACAGCCAGATCGTTAGCGGACTCGAAACTAAAATGTTTCTCGCCAGCCAGTGTGTGACTCATCATCGTGGGGCTAACTCTTAAGTGTTCGGACATTCTTCGTATCAGACCGCGGCCGTGTTTGGGTTGGGCTTCGATCCAAGCCTTAAGGAACTTTTTATAATCGCTGTATTCAAAGATAGTCATGCCTACATTATATCGGCTTTTAGAAATATATGTTAACCAAAAGGTCACTATTTTAGATGTTTTTTTACTAAATGAGTATGGTATGGCGCTTCCCAATGAATTAATATCCGATCCACAAAAGGAAGGTTTTTATGAAAAACGTTATAACGCTTTTTAGTCTAATGGTTAGCATTTGCAGCTGCGCGGTCGCCCAAACGTCTCGTCTACCAGCTGAGCAAGCCAGTGCTCCTAAGCTAGAGAAGTTTAGATTGGTGTCGTATAAAGAGGGTGTTCTGAAGATTGAAATGCATACGTGCGGCGGGCGAGTGAAGCCGACGGTTTCTTTTAAACCCATAGAGGAAATTACAGATCCTAGCCTTATGTACGGCTCGTACCGCGCGGTCATTGGTAAATCAGAAGAATTGCCGCCGCATACGTTGTGCCCTTTGCTGGCGGAACATCCGATCGAGATAAATTTAAAGAAACAGCTACGAGATTGGTCTGATTCAGAGCTAGGATCAGTTGCCTCAAAGACTGTTTTTAAGAGCCGTGGAACCATCGAAATCTTAGTCGCTCCCTTTGAAACCGACATCGATTATCAAGGCCGAGTTGAATAAGACCTGTGGATCTGCAATTGCAATCTTTAAACTCGGCTGCGGCCGAATCGAACGTAGGATGATAAAATGAAACGATTTATTCGTATATTGCTGACTATCTCTATCGCTCTGACATTTTTTGTCGGGTGTACTACTCGTAAGCAGACCCAGGATTCAACGTCGCCGGGATCGCCCGCGGGAACTGTCGTTTCGGACGGTGATAAATCAGCAGGTACCGTTGATAGCGGCGGCGGTAATACGTTCATGGGCAAGCCCCTAGAATCCTACATCGTTAAAGTTCGTGATTTACCTGCGTTTAAAAACAAGGTTCAGGCTATTCTAGAAAATGAAGCCTTGAAAGATAGCGATTTAAAACGCGTGATCGATTTCGTCTTGGATAAAAAAATATGGTATTTAATTCCAGCGGAATTAAAGCAGCTTCCGTCAGAGAAAATCGCTTCGGCGGTGGGGACAGATCAAGCCGCACTTCAAGATTTAAGACAGATTTGGTTGAACCAAACTCTTTACGACGACATGAAATCGGTGGATGCGCAAGGCATGCTGTTGATGCACGAAATTTTAATGGGTTTAAAACTTTTAAAATTTGATTCTGCATTGTTTGAATGTCGGGCTCGTTATTACGGACGGCATACCGATCAGTATTGTTTAGCTTCCTATTCAGCAGATTTAAGAGGTAAACCGTCCGACCTAACAGAAATCGATTACAGCCAGATTCGTTCGGCGACGACAAAGATCATGGAAAAAGGAATAGAATTTTCATTGGCAGACTGGAATGATTTGCTTTACTCAGAGGGCTTCAGCACGCCGGTTTTTGAATACGTGCCAAGGTCATCAAAGACAACGATGAAGCTTTCAAAGTTGGCCGACATGATTCAGAAATCAAAGATAGCGAAATCGTGGCCGACACTTGGATATAATTTTACAAAATTCATTGCCGATCATCCTGAGCTACTTACAGCCGGAGCAAAGCTGCCAGATACGACGTGGAAATCCGATGTCGTTTGCAATTTCGACGTGGAGATTAAAGGCGATGTCTTTTCTTTGACATTAAAAGAAGGCGCGGAGAGCAAAACATACTCAAGTCCATGGACTAGTGATGTTGAATCGTTGCTTCAGCAAGATTCGATCGAGAAAAATTACTTCTATCGTATTAATTCACCAAAACTGAAATTAACGAGCGATGTAAGCACTGGTGACGAAGTTCTGTATGTGACACTTAAGTTTTCTAACGATTTCCTGGTGGGTGCTGAGTTTGATAAACTAGCCTGTTTGAATACGGATTGCAGTCAGCAAGCTAATTCAGTGAATGGGTATAAGCAGTTGTGCTCGATGAAAAATGCGATGAAGCTGAGTCCAAACAAATAGACTCAGCTTTTATAAAGATGTTGGCGTTTCTCTGTAAGGAAAAGCTAGTGCTTTTCTGTCCCTTCTAATTTTAGCATTTCGATAACGTAGTTATAGAAACCAGCTTTTGGTTTGAATGTAACTGCGTTTCCGATAAGTGTGATGTCATAGAGAGCAGGATCAAAATTGATGCTTTTGAAAAAATTCGCCATGTGAGGTGTTTGTAAATGAGCGTCTAGATCGGCTTTTGTTTTCCAGATTTCATTGAAGACTACTAAGCGAGAATTTAAACAATCCCTCTTAAGAACGTAGGCAAGATTACCCGGTTCTTTTCGTGTTTCTTTTAAGATGTCGAACTGGTTAGCTGCTGCAAAGTAACGAGCTTCTGTTCCTGCTTTTAGAATCACAGTGGCTTTGTTTAAGTACACGCTAGCCATTGAAAATTGTCCTATGAATAGACCTAGAACTAAAAATAATTGTTTCATATAATAATCTCCTTGTTGTTGTTATGCTATTGCTTCATCTCGGAAATGGTTATAAACACCGGACCAACAAATTGGAATTGCCGAAAACTAGATACAAAGCATAGGAGTTTACTATGGATATAAATACTCGAAATTTCAGGATATTTCTTGAAGTTATAAAAAGTAAATCTTTCTCAAAGGCTGCGCGCAATTTAAAAATCACCCAGCCGACCGTCAGTCAGCAGATCGCAAAGCTTGAATCCGACATTGGGAAAAAATTATTCGAGCGCCATGGTCATGATTTAATTCCCACTGCGGTCGCCTTGAAATTGTCTTCCTATGCAGAAGAAGTTCTAGATCAAATTGGAAAATTTAATGATGACGTCGCTGACTATACAAATAAGCCGAAAGGGTTAGTTCGCTATGCCATGCCTGAGAGCTGCCAGTGGACGCCCCATTTTAAAAAAATTGTTCATGACATAGTGACCTATCCAGAAATTCATTTTGAAGTGGATATCAAGCCGACGGCGGAAACAACGGACGGCATATTATCAGGCCACTATGATTTTGGTTTTATTACGGGCGACAAGTTAACACCCGAATTGCGCTTTGATAAATTTTCCGATGAAGTGTATTCATGCTTGGCTTCAGATAAAAAAATATTTGATCCTTTGGTAGGTAAAGATCATGAAAATATTAGATTCATTTCTTACCCCGGGTGGGAATTGTTTTTCTCGACATGGATGAAAAAAAACGGTTTCTTGAAGTTATTTAAAACTAACATGATACAACCGGCTCTGCACATCGGAACACTAGCCGGCGCAATTCATGCGGTAAAAGAAGGCGTTGGGTTTGCCGTCTTACCTCGTCACTGCGTCTTTGATGAAATCGACAACAAAGCTCTGTATGAATTAGATATGAAGAACGATCCCGCCTCGTGTCCGATCTATCTGTGTCAGAAGGTCGGCCGCAAGCCCACTCGTCGGGCGGAGCTTGTGATCGAAATGTTGCGAAAAGCAAAACAGGAAATTAAGTAGAATTTCTATTTATCATTGTCTCGAGGATCCCATCCTGTTTTATCTCTCCAGATAAAAAGTTCTTCTACTTTGGTGCGCGCCCATGGAGTTTTGCGCAGAAATTTTAAACTGGATTTGATGCTTGGGTTGTCCGTAAAGCAGTGGATTCGAATTTTTTCACCGAGTCGCTCCCATCCGTAGTTGGCTACAAGGGCTTCGACCATCTTTTCCAGTGTGACGCCTTCAGGAGGCTCACGTCGGATTGGTTTCTTATTACTTTCGCTCATCACCAATGATCATTCAAAATTTCCTATAGCGTCAATAAGAAAAAATTAGCGAACTCATTGCAAATAAAGCTAGACACGTCTGTCTCTTGCGTCTGAGAATTTTATTCAGACGAATTTTCGAGGGGATTTTGGAAATTAGTCTTTAATAAACGGATTTTGTATTATTTTATGGAGGGAATATGTCTTATTTTATCAAAACACTTTGTATGGCTATGGTTCTAGGAGTTGGATTCGCAGGCTTTCAGGCGCACGCGATTTTTGTTCCTGAGGAAATGTCAGGTCCGATCGACTTAAACGATGCTACGAATTCACCGTTAACAGAACCGGTTGAGTTCACTCGCATTGTTAAGAACATCGAGAACGTTTACATTCCGATCGCAAAACGATTGGGCGGGAAGCTATCAGTAAAAGCGCAGTGGGGTAGCAATACACCAAATGCATATGCTAAAAAAACATTCGGCAATTGGCTAGTGGTAGTTACGGGCGGTTTAGCTCGTCATCCCTCTATGTCTAAAGACGGCATCGCTTTAGTTGTCTGCCATGAAATCGGCCATCACTTGGCGGGTTTTCCATTTGCTCAAACCGGTTTAGCCGCGTTGCTTGGTATGGACTGGGTAGCGAACGAAGGCGAAGCGGATTACTACGCTACGCAAGTGTGTGCACGTAAAATCTGGGCGAGCGATGTAATACAAAATGAAACATTCAGGTCAACGGCGTCAGCTCAAGTGAAAGCTGAGTGCGATAAAATTTGGACAAAAGAAGCCGATCAGAATTTGTGCTACCGTTCGGTAACGGCGTCTGAGTCTTTAGCGGATGTATTAGCTTCGTTATCTAAAAGCGGCAACCCACAATTACATACTCCAAGTCAGGCCGTGGTTGCCTCTACATACAATGCTCACCCCGAAGCACAATGCCGCCTAGATACTTATTTCCAAGGCGCCATCTGCCCAGTGGGATGGAACGACGCCGTAGTTCCAGGTAAAAAACTACCCGGCGGAAAAAAAGGCGTAGCGGCAGAAAAGCAAGCAGCCATGACATCATGTACACGTGCCAGCGGCCACACAGTCGGCTTACGTCCCGCGTGCTGGTACAAAGCCAGAATGTAAGGTGCCAGGTCCTAAAATACCAAATGTGGAAAATTAGCGCCCTCTATGGGCGCTTTTTTTATTCTAAATTAACTCATTTGTTGAAATAAGTGGTTGGCCTGTTCGGCTTTCCATCCTTGATTTGAAGTATTGATGGCGTAGACCAAATTTCACGGCGGCGCTCTGCTCAGGGGTGATCGACGTATTCAACCATTTTAACGTAAGCAAAGGGCTGCTTTGCAGAGTGGTATCTTCGGCCATCGGAAATGGGATGCTTGAAAATCCAAGTTTTGAATGGAGAGTGCTGAATCTATAATCCTCCACGCGCTCACAAATTCCGGCGACGACGGGATTCCGATAGATGTATTTGTACGCGTTTAGGAAGTAGTTTGGGTGCTGCAGAATACATTTATAGTGTCGGCCGGCGTAGGTTTCGTTGATGCGATTACCTTCCCGGGTGAGTCTTAGACTTGAGCGATGCATGAACTGATGCATGCAGCTGCTTATATTAGAATCGGGTGTCGAAGCAATCAGGTGAAAGTGATTGCTCATCAACACAAAGCAATGAATCAGCAAGTTTCTATCTTTGATCGTATATAGCAATTCCTCACACATGATGTCCCAAACTCGTTCCATCGGAAGGTTGAACCATTCCTGATTTATACAACGGGCGGATATATTATAAGGAAACTCGGGTTGTAGGATAACTTTGGCTCTAGGCATGCTGAGGTAAAATGCAAAGGTTAGGCTGGCACCTAGTTGTCCTAAATTGCATCTTGTATACGGAGTGTCGGAACTTATCGGACCTGGCACCTTTTGGGGGGATTGGGTAAGGTTGGGTATGAATAAAAAAGAAAAAAATCCGATTTTTGTGGTGGCTTTTAGCATCGCAAGTAATGATGGTATTGAGGGGCATGCGTCGGTTTGGGCGCAATCGACCAAGGAAGCTAGAGAGTTATTTACGAAAAAAATTCGTGCTCTGGATCCATCCCTTAAAACAATCGATATCAAACGATTTATTGTCGAGGGTATTTATACCTTAGAAGAATTTGAGAGTTATTCTGAAGATAAGCTGGATAAAGAACATCTTCCTGGTCCTAATGAAGTCGTTCTTTTTGACCTCGGCGATTAAGCGATGAAGATATTTGTCGATGCCGATGCCTGTCCGGTGAAAGATGAAGTTTACCGGGTAGCCGAGCGATATAAGCTGGAAGTTCTAGTCGTGGCCAATCAGTGGATGAATGTTCCTATGAGTTCGCTGATTGAAATGAAAGTTGTTAGTGGTAGTTTTGATGCGGCTGATGATTGGATCGTCGAGCAGACGCAAGCAAATGATATTGTCATCACCGCCGATATTCTGTTGGCCGATCGATGTGTTAAAAAATCAGTTCGAGTTATTGGACCTAAAGGCGAAGAGTTTACTGAAGATAATATTGGCAGTGCGGTCGCAGGGCGGGAATTGATGGAAAATCTTCGCCATATGGGCGAGATGCGTGGTGGTCCGGCACCGATGGACAAGAAAGCCCGCTCGCGATTTCTAAGTACCTTGGATCAGGTTATTCAATCGATCAAACGGGCTACTAAATAGATTATTTCAAATACATTTCTGGTTTAAAGGCCTTGAGTTCTTTTAACTCAGCATGCAGTTCTTGCAAGTACTTTTGCATATCGGCCAGCTCTAGCGAAATATCTGGTAAGCCATGTATCTTTCGTAGGGAAACGTCAGAATACTCGTTTCCTAAGTAAGCATAACCGTTGCGTGTTTGATACGTCATCACCGTCACTACCGAATCTCCAGCAAATCCTAGTTTCAATCGATTAGCACAGTAGTCACGAATCTGTTTGTCTTCTTTTTCGTTATTCACGCACACATACTCGCGAATCACGCGCAGTTTGATCACCATCGGAGTGAAAAGCTTATAGCCATGGCTGCGTACAGCTTGTAAATCAGAACCCATTTGCATTTCATAATTGCGCAAATTGATTAATTGTTGAGTCCATAATTCTAATTCATTTGCAGAGGCTTCCGATGGAACATTGATCCAATACTTTAACCCAAGCATCGGTTCGCCAAATCTCCCAGTCGGGAAAGCTTCAGATAATAAGTGCAGTTTTGTTTTTGCATCCAGCATCTGACTTTGGTTAATCACTACGAAGTCCTCTTGAATTTCTTGAGCTTCCTCTTCCGTCGTTCCCGCTAGGTGACTTAACTCGTGCACCACCAGTGCTAATGTCTCCGAAGCCAAGTAGCGAGAATTGATTTTTGAGGCTAGGTTAAATGCGCTGATGCAGATCGCGTCGGGCTGAGTGGCATAGATACTGCCATCCCATGCTTCATGGTTTGAATCATAGCAAGATTCGTTCATCCGAACTTCGATTTTTGTCGACTTCAAAATTTCAAAAATATTTTTTCCAGATGTTGGACGAAAAAGTTTTGCGTACACTGACGTCGCTTTCTCTTCATCTGTTAAATCATCGAATAAACTTTCTTTATGATTTAAGAACATGGAAATAATCGGACCCGAGTAAGAACGAACGGCCTCTGTCACCCAATATGGATTTGAAGGTTCGGGATTTGTCGTTCCGCCACCGCCGCCACTTACGGCACCGCGAGTTGTCCCGCGACCGGCAAGCGTTGGTATAGAAAAACTAACAATAGTAATAACTAATAGACTTAATGACTTAAACATAACGGCTCTCCTTTAAAAAAATTAAGAGCTAGCAAGAGGGCCCTCTCTCTGTGCTCGTTGAAGATAAATAAATCACGATGAGTTTGTCCAGACTATTGATATTTACTGAAAAATGAATTAATAATTTCAGTAAATATGAAATTAAGTCTAATCGAGGAAGGAAGTGTAAGTGAAATCAAGTATTTATGAATACCGTGACTACAAGGTTTATATCACCGATTTAATCGAAAACGACCCATCCGGAGGCCGTGGAAAGCGAAAAGATCTGGCGAATGCGATGTCGTGTCAGGTTTCCCACGTTACGAATGTCCTATCTGGCGATGGCCATTTGAATCCCGAGCAGGCCCACGCAGCCTCCGAATTTTTTGGACTCTCACCTCTAGAAACTGAATTCCTATTGATGTTGATTCAATACAGTCGGGCGGCTACTCAAAATTTAAAACGATTTTTCGAAAAGTTATTAAATGAAAAACAGGAAAAAAATACCGCGCTAAAAAATCGTTTGAAGATGCCGGACTCAATGAAGACCGAAGAAGAATCCAGATACTACTCCAGTTGGCAAGTTGGAGCTATTCATGTGTTGCTGTCGATTGCCGAGTTTCAAACTCGAGAGGCCATTGCTAAAAAATTAAATCTACCAATCAAGCGTGTAGATGAAATTTTAATTTTTTTAGTCGAAACAGGACTGGCAAAGAAAGACGGGCAGTTGTATACCATTTTACGTTCACAGCTTCATTTAGATAAAACTTCGCCTCTGATTTCAAAGCATCATTCGAATTGGCGTATGCGATCGATACTATCGTTAGATCAAATAGAATCCGATCACTTACATTACTCGTCGGTATTTACTCTTTCTAAAAAAGACTATGGAAAAGTGAGGGAATTATTGTCCAACGCGCTAACAGAGTCATTTAAGATAATCACGGCATCTCCAGAGGAAGAGAGCGCCGTGATTTGTCTGGATATGTTTCAACTATAAAAAAAGCCGACGCTTAAGACATCGGCTTTAAATTCAAAATTTAAATGCAGACTTCTACAGAGCCAAAACTTCAGCCACGAACGAATCAAACATTTTTCGAGAACGAGCATCCGCCGTTGCATTGTATGCGGCACCTTTTGAAATATCAGTGCCTGCGTTTTTGTTAGTGAACGCGTGGACAGCGCCGCTGAATTTTACTAATTGGTAATCCACTTTCGCTTCATCCATTTCTTTTTGGAATGCATCGACTTGCGCTGCTGGTACGTAAGGGTCGATAGCACCGTGAAGCACTAACACTTTAGCTTTGATGTTTTTTGCTTCTTTAGGGTCCACTGAATCTAAGTTTCCATGGAAAGATACTACGCCAGCCAGGTCCGCGCCTGTACGGGCCAGATCTAATGCCGTCATGCCGCCAAAGCAGTATCCTAAAATTACGATTTTCTTTGGATCTACTTTTTTATTCGCTAGCAACAAATTGTAACCGGCTTTGATACGCTCACGTAATAACGCACGATCTTTTTTGTAGATGCCTGCAGTTTTTCCGGCTTCGTCGCCATTTTTTGGACGTACGCCTTTACCGTAAATGTCTACGGCTAATGCGACAGAGCCTTTGTCTGCTAATTTTTCAACTTCTTGTTTGTTCTCTTCCGAAAGGCCCATCCAATCGTGAACTATGATAAAGCCTGGAACCTTTTTCTTTTTCATTGGCGTTTCTGCCATGTAGCCTTCAAGTTCCGTTTCTTTTTCTTTGTAAATAACAGATTTGCCTAAAGTGGGGGAACCCAGCCCGGCTGCCATTACCTGAGTTGAAACTAAAAATAGTGTCGCTGCTAGTAGTGTCTTCATATTCAATTTCCTTCTAGTTCAATTTAGTTGTTTGTTTTTTCGCTAACCAATTATTAAATTCTTCTTCTAAAATATCCATAGGCAAAGCCCCTTTGCCTAAGATTTCTTTGTGAAATTCACGAACATCAAACTTCGCTTGCAGTTTGTCTTGTGCACGTTTTTTCATTTCTTTGAATTTCAACTCACCAATTTTATAAGCCAACGCTTGACCCGGCCAAGTGATGTAACGATCGATTTCATTTTCAGATTGCAAACGATCCTTAGGGATATTTTCCATAAAGTAATCAAGTGCTTTCTGTTTGGTCCAACCCATTGAGTGCATGCCAGTGTCGACGACTAAGCGAACTGCACGCCACATTTCGTACGAATGCTGACCATACTTAGAATATAGATCTTTATACAAACCTAATTCATCGCCCAGGCTTTCAGAGTAGAGTCCCCAGCCTTCAACAAACGCTGTGTAACCTTCATTTTTTCTAAACTCTGGCAACTCACCTAATTCTTGCGCGATCGATATTTGCAAATGATGCCCAGGAACCGCTTCGTGAACCGTTAAAACTTCCATTTCCCATTTAGGACGCGATTTTAAATTGTACGTGTTGGCTTCAAAGTAACCCGGACGGCCTGATTTAATGCTGCCGCCAAAGTAGTAAGCCGTCGGTGAATTAGCCGCCTTGTACGCGGGCATTTCGCGAACACCATAAGGTAATTCTGGCATTTTTGAAAAAAAGCGAGGTAACTCGGGATCGATTTGTTTAGCGATATTGCGGTACTCGCTGATTAAATCTTTAGGGCTAGTGAAAAAGAATTGCGAGTCCGTCTGGATAAATTTGTGAAAATCGGCTTTTGTGCCTTTGAATTTTAATTTTGCGCGGATTCCATCCATATCTTTATTGATGCGAGCCACTTCCGCCAAGCCTAATTCGTGAATCTGTTTTGCGGTTAGTTGAGTCGTTGTGTGATCTTTCACTAAAAATTCGTACCATTTGTCACCTTTGGGAAACGTCGCTACCGCAATTTCTGTTCGGCAACCAGGAATGTATTTGTCTACGATAAATGTTTTTAGCTTAGTCAAACTGGGTGTTACTTTTTCAGTTATTATTTTTTCAGCGCGAGCTAGCACTGATTTTTTAAACTCAGGATCAAACGTCGTCGGCATGTCTTCAAATGCTTTGTAGATCGGATTTGATTTAGCATCTTTGGTTAACACTGTATCAAATTGTTTAGGCACAGCTTCCATTAAGAATTTAACAGGAGTGATCTTGTTTTTAAGACCTTCTTCCATCAATGCGATCGTTTGATCGATGTAAGTTGGGAATGTGTCTAGTCGAGATAAGCGATCTTCGTAATCTTTCGGAGTTAACTTCGAAGCGCTCATCATTAGATCCACGATATCCATATGGGCACCACTCAATTGATCCACAATCAAATACTCAGACGGGAATTGAGTGCTTTCCATCTGTGTTTTAATTTTTTTTGAGATGAGTTTTAGAGTCAGTTTGTTTTGCTCATTCAATTTCTTTGGATTTATTTTTGCCAATAGTTTTTCATGGCAACTTGGTAATTGTTTTCGTTTTTGAATCGTGGCCAATGAACGATCGCCCCATTTTCCATCTTGTCCCGGATAGCCCACATACGTTGCCCATTCTGGGTATTCTTTCATCCATTGTGCCCAGATGAATTCCAGACTTTGATTGAGCTTTTTGTTATGGTCGGCTTGTCCCTGTAGTTTTTGAATTTGGGCTTCACATTCAGCGATCGCCGGGTAGGTAGCTTCCTTTGCGTTTAAAGAACCCGACAGCGCAAGCGACAAAAATAGTCCGGACAATGTGGACATAAGTTTAGACTGAGATCTCATTTTTTTACCTCGTAATTCGTTTTTCCTAGGAACTATGCTTAAATTAGAATAGGCACATGAAAACTATTATTTTAATCTGTATATTTGTCCACATTTTAATGCCGAGTCGACAAGCATTGGCGAATTCCTGTTCAACTCCAGGCGACACATCGGAGATGGCCAAGGCGTTTACTAAATACTGTAAACTTAATTTGTACACGTTTGAAAAAACGAGCGGCAATTCCTATGCAACCAGGTTGAAAACCAAGCTGGAATCTGGCCCGTCACCTATGACATGTACGCAGAAATCAAATGTTTATGAATGTCGTGGTGTTGTGACAGGTTCATCAGAGCCGGTGCGCATTTATTTTAAATCGGATATGAAAAATCCAACTAGTTTGTCCGTGCATTTTCATGGGCACTATTCGGATAGCGAAGGTACCAAGGCGGGAAGTTATCCATTTAGTGCTGCAAACGGCAACTACGCCCAAATGCTTGAGCAATCAAAATCTCAGGCCATCTTGATCGTTCCTGAAAGTAAAGGAAAAGTGTTAACCTATAAAAAAGACTTCGCGACCGCGGCCCAATGGTCAAAATGGATTCAAGGGGTTGAAAGTCGGTTGGGGCTGGATCCTAAATTGCCAATGACTCTTTCGGGGCACAGCGGAGCGGACGCCATTCTAAATTCCATTGGTAGTTTTTGTGCCGCCCATACTTGGGATTGCTCACGAGTAAAATCGCTTGGGTTGTTTGATGCCAACTATGGAGAACTTAGAAACGGGGGACTAGTCGGCCGCGATGGTTTAAAATCTTTAGTTTCTTCCACAGAACGAAATCAAGGAACGATTTTTATTCGCGATACAGAAGATGTGGGTTTGACTAACGCCAACAAGGCGTTAGTGGCCGGTGTTAACTCCAGTCGATTGAATGTGAAAACAATTAAAACGAAACATATGGCCATCATGAAAGATGGCGATTTTTCGACCTTTTTAGATCTCTAATTAAAAAGAATAATATCCAACTAGGCATGTGCAGGCATCGGGATAATTGTTGCTATAGGCATGCTTAGTGTTAGCCGGAATTTCAATACGATCGCCGGGGCGTAATAATAGTTGGTTCCCAGAAATATTACACAGTAATTGGCCATCCGTAATGATGCGAATTTCTAGCAAATGATGATAGTGGTCTTTGATCACGGTGCCTGATTCAAATTTTTCAACTTTGAAATCTTGATCATCACGAATGTGATAATATTTTTTAATTTTATCTATGGACAATTCTTGTGTCCCTTGCCAGCGCGAAATAATCATTGTTCGGTCCTTAATTTTGCGTAGTCGACGGCGTGATAAGTAAAAATAATATCGGCGCCCGCGCGTTTGATTGAAGTTAAAATTTCTACCATGGCTTTGTTTTCATCTATCCAGCCATTTTTGCCAGCCGCTTTTACCATCGCGTATTCACCGCTAACGTTGTAGGCAGCGACGGGATGTTTAAAATAACGTTTAGCTTCGGAAATAATATCTAGGTAACTTAAAGCTGGTTTCACCATCACGATGTCGGCGCCTTCTTTGATATCTAAATCTATTTCTTTAATAGCTTCTCGTGAGTTTCTGTAATCCATTTGGTAGGTTTTCTTGTCACCGGCACGAGGAGCAGAATCTAAAGCATCACGAAATGGACCGTAAAACGCAGACGCGTATTTAGCCGAATAAGCCACGATGCCTGTAGTAGTCAAACCTTCAGATTCAAGAGCTTTGCGAATCATACCTACGCGACCATCCATCATGTCACTTGGGCAGACAAAATCAGCACCGGCTTGAGCTTGAAGAACAGCCATGCGAGATAAAATTTCCACAGTTTTGTCATTTACGATTTCGCCGTTTTCAACGATACCATCGTGTCCATCTGAATTGAACGGATCCAGTGCAAGATCAGCGAAAATATTTACGTCCGGGTAGCGATCTTTTATTTTTTTAATAGCCTGATATAAAAATCCGTTCGCGTTAAGAGCTTCCGTTGATTTTGCATTTTTAAGTTTATTTTCTATGTTTGGAAATAAGGCGTAGTTATTAATTCCTAATTTTTTCCACGCGGCTATTTTCTGCAAAAGCGTATCGATGCTCATGCGGTATTGACCGGGCATTGAGGCTATTTCTTGAAAGTAATTTCGGCCCTCTTGTATAAACACAGGGTAGATCAATTGACTCGCCTCAGGCAACGCCGTTTCGGCCACTAGGTCTCGTATGAATTGATTTTTACGAATGCGTCGAGGTCTCTTTTTCATCAGATACATAAAAACTCCCCGTGTTTAACCTTACTCAATAGAAATCTATTGTCAATCTGCGGCTTTAGCCGAATTTTTCTTGATCCAGCGGTCGCGATCCCATTCAATAGAAAGAACCCTTTAAGGAGGAAATTATGGCTAGTTCGAAGGCATTTGTTCTGATGACTGTGGGTTTATCGCTTTTAACATTCGCCTCTATGAGCCACGCTCAAGACGCCATCAAAATCGAGCGACCTTTCGATTTTAAATGCACCACAGAAATTCCAACGACCTCGTTCTGGTTTGCCGAAGATGGTGGTCACTTTAATGTTCGAGTAATGCACCACAACGGTACTGGGTATGCACCATTTGTTCAGCGTCTGATTGTTCCTAATGATATGGCTGGCTTGCTAGAAAAAGCAGAAGTCGCTAAAAATACGGGCGATGATATCATGCTTCGTTGGGATAAAAAGAACTGTAAACGTTTGAACAACGAAATTTTCAGCTGTGTGGGTGGCGGCGAAAGCCTGACATCCGCTAAAAAAGAAATCAAACCGTGGCATATCAGCCGCAGCGAGTCCGTGACTAAAACAGCTAACGGAGAATTTAAAAAACAAACTGTGAATTTAAGTTACGAAATTCAAGGCCAAAGCTACGACTACATGATGGACTATGCGCCACACGAATGTCGGTTTGAAGAAGAGCTTTAAGTAAAGCTCTTCTCAATGAGGCGGAGATTACGGTTGACCTTCGTCGAAACCTAAACGCTTACCAAATTTCCTAATATGATCCCACATGTTGCCAAAACGGCCACTGTTGTGAGGCGCTTGTGAATCCTGCACGCCCGAGTTCAGAATAGAGTGCGGTGGCAATTGCGAGAATGCGAGCTCTTCAGCTCTTGATGCCGCAATTTCTTGAGGCGTTGGATTTACTGGCGTCGGACGTGTCGGTAACACGTTGATACCTAAAAACTGAGCCAGTTCTGCGTCGCTCGTATTTTGGAACCAAGCCATTAAATCTTGGAAGTAACCTTTGTACCAATCACGATTGCGATTTGTGTTCAGACCTAATTGTACCGGATCATATTTACCTAAGCTTGGTGTGAATTTATCGCTATCCGTAATGTATAGACGTAATTTGCCATCTGCGTTTTCAGCTCTGAAGTGTTTTCCCCATTCGCGAGCCGTATAGACTTGTGTGTAACTAGGAACGTTATCGATCACGATCCAACTGTTATCAGGAAGGCGGACCATATGACCGATATGGAATTGCCATGTAATATTTCCGGCACCCATTGGACCAACGGCCCAGATTTTTTTGATTGAATCGCGGTCAACGCCAAGTCTCATCAACATTAAGTCAACATAACACCCACGACCAAAACATTAGCCGATTTCCGTGCCCTTTTGTTGATATTTACCTGAAGCGTACTGCGCCACTACCGGATGTTCTTCGATCGATGTAAGTACTTTTAAAGCTAAGTCTTTATCGGGCAAGAAATCAAAACGTTTATCTGAATCATCATCGGGGCGGAAAGCTTCTAATAATTTAAGAGTTTGATCATTAAGTTCGGCTACGATTTGTTGTGGCGTCCATCGTGTCTTGCCGTACTTAGCTGTTAGAGCATCGATAGCTGCATTCGGAACCAAGTTCCGTGAACCTTGGTATTTTATGCCCGAAGCCACTTGGTTGATTTCTTGGCCGCGGTATTGTAATAAATCGACGTTTATTAACGAAGAGAAATAATTTTTTGTATTTTGAAGTTGAATGGGATCTTGCGCGGCTTCCGCCGTGAATTTCGCCCGTGATGAGCCTCTATAAATGTCAATACAACCGTTAGTATCGGCAAAAGATTCCGAACATAGAGTTGCAGTTATCGCAATAGCCACCAAAAACAAGTTAGTTTTATTCATAACATACCTTTATAAATTTTTTTACACGGTTGGAACTTGCAAAACTAAGGACGGCTTATGGACGACATAAATGCGACCAGAAGTTTTTCTGATGTCTAAAAGGCAGTCAGTGTGACAAATTAAAGGGTCACTGCCCCCGATTTTTCACTCAATGGTATTAATGCCGTAAGGATAGTAAGTAGACGGTTTGCCTTGAATTGCACGAACATCATTGAATTCGATCAAAGCGCCCGTGAAACTGTCGTGAATTTTTTGCGAAAGATCGACATCTAGAACTGGACCGATAGGGTTTACGATCAGTTCAATTGCACCAAAGTTCATGTTGGTCGTTTTGAATTTAATCGCAAACGTAAGATTTTTATAATCTTGAGTGGGAAGAACTTTAATTAGTCGTTTAACGAATAATTTTTCAATGGTTTCCCCATGAGTCGACATTTCAGAGCGATGATGAGCCTGTTCAATACCGGGCGGTACGATAACGACGCGCTGGCCTTTGATCAAAGGACTATTTAGAAATGACGGAATATCAATTTTACTAAGGTCTTCAATCACGCAGTCATCGCCGCGGCATTTAGCGCCCCATTCGATTTCCATAGCTTTGCGGTATAAAGTTATCTCGTCGGTGACCTTTTTTTCTTCCATTCGATTGTAAACTAGAAACTCAACCGGAGAGTTTGCTTTAGCGGCGGCAACGGCGGTCGCTAGTTGATTGGCCGAGCCCATACCTTTACGATCAATCACTATGCCGCCATTGACAGCGTTTTCTAACGTCACCACAGACTGATCGACAACGAAAAATTTTGGGTTCAATAGATCTACGATCTCGGCGTAAATGGATAGTAACTCGCCATGGTCTTTAGAGATTTCAACATGCAAGTTTTCTTGAACGGTTTTTCTGATTTCCTCAGGGTCCGAAATTTTTCTTAAAATTTCAAAAAGTTCAAGTTTTGGAACTAATTTTCCTGTCGTTTCTTCTTTTTGAAGTAGGGAGGATAGCTCTGGTATTTCAGCAATGCGTTCGCGGCTATCTTCGGCATGAAATAGTAGTGTCGTCAGTTTCTTTTGGATCAAAGGGTTGGAATAGTGCTTAACAATGTTAGGGCCTGATAATTTTCGAGACACGCGTGCAGAGAAATAGGCTTCATCGGCGGTCCGCCCAACGCCCATACGAAACCACTCTTCGATTTCATCAGAATCGCGAAATAGTTTTTTTGACTTTAGCATTTGGCCCAAGTTTTCTTGAAATTTCTCAAATACACCATCGATACGTTCCAAGTCGTCTTCTGTAAAACGTTGCTGAGCATCAATAATAATCGTTAAACTTTTGCCGTCCGTGTAGGTTTTAAAAGAAACTCCCAAATCAAAATGCCCATAGATCCAACCCTTGATTCGCGAAAGGATATAAGAATTTGCAAAATTATCGATTGAAGTAATTAGATCTTTGTCGTTCACGACGTCATTGAGGAATTTTAGTTTTGAATTTTCAAATTCAATCACGATGCGGTTTGGTCGAGCGGTTTGAATATCTTGTCGGACAAACTCTTCGCGGTCTTTTTGTTCTGTGACCTCGAAGTGAAGATAGTCTTTCACCAATTGGGCTCTGAACTGATCTGCGATTCGGCGCGAGTCTTCTGAGAAAAACGGACGGTAGCTTGTGCTATCATATTTTTGTCCGCCATAAAACTCTAGGCATGATGGCCCAACCGACGCTTGTAGTGGCGATGAAAGAAGGGCAGACATGGTGATAAGAGCCATTAGTGGGAAGTTCACACTGATAATGCTTTCAAAGATGCCAAGTCGATTTTCGGGGGGAAATTCGTCTTATCATTGGACAGTGCTGTTGATTTAGACAGATTGCTTAGTTTAAACAGGTGCTTAGTGTCTCGATTTGGATTACATAGGCTGCGACTATTTAGGTGCACTCTAGTGGATTTGAAATTCAGTCTCAGATTGAGACTCTGGGAATGAAAGATTAAATATAAATTTGGTTAAACCGATAGTTTCAGGGATGAAAAAGGAAGCTATTGTATTTGTCATTTGGTTCGTCATCATCTCAGTGCCGCTTTCAATATTGATGGCTCAGCATAACCTATCGTTTTCAATCGATGTAAAATCAAAGATCTTTGCTCCAAGTAAAAATCTAAATATAACTCATGTGTTAGGCGCTAAATGTAAGTGTTCTAGGCGTATAGGTCGATACTTGACCGAGCAAACTCGTCCAAAAAACCTGATTGAATCCATTATTGTTGTTGATGGTGAATTGCCAAATGAAACTGACCTTTTAGCGAAAGGCTTTCAGATCAGTCACGTATCTGTTGAGGGCTTAAAAGACAGCTTTAATCTAGAGAGCGCACCCGTGTTGCTTATCGCGGGTCGTGACGGCCAGCTAAAATATTCGGGTGGATATAAAGATATCGATCAAGTCGACAGTCGCGATCTTGAAATTATAAGCCAAGTTCAAGACGGTCGCAAAGTTGCCTCATTTCCAGTATTGGGGTGTGCGCTTTCGCCAGCATTAAAAACAGCGATGGATCCATTTCAGTTTAAGTACAAAGAATGACCTTAAGGAGTAGTGTGTGAATAATTTAGAACGTCGTTATGTGCAGAAAATGAATATCATCATTTTAAGTATTTTGGTGGCCCATTTTCCAGTCCTTATTGGACTCGCGTACTATTTAAAATCGGATGTAGTTTTGACTTCGGTCTTGTCGGTGGCTTTGCTGGCCGGGCCAACGCTGCTATTTGCGCTTAAAAAATCATCTCGTGTGGCTTCGATGGCTATGGGTGTTGCGTTGATGGGATTCAGTGCCCTGCTGATTCACGTGACTGGTGGAGTGATCGAGATGCATTTTCATATATTTGTTGGCTTAGCGTTGCTGATCATTTTCGCTAATCCATGGGTGGTTGTGGCTGCGGCCGCGACGATTGCCGTACATCATGTCGGTTTTTGGTTATACCTTCCAAAAAGCGTTTTCAATTATGAAGCTAGTTTTGGAATCGTGTTTGTTCACGCGCTATTTGTGATTCTAGAAACCGTACCTGCTGTATTTGTATCGTATAAATTTAAAAAGATTATCGTAAATCAAGGTTCAGTCATTGAGGAGCTTAAGAATCTAACGTTGAGTATTAATTCGTCATCGGCAGAATCAACATCGCAGAGTCAGCAATTGTCATCATCGTCACAAGAGCAAGCGGCAGCTGTTCAGCAGACGGCCGCGTCGTTAGAAGAGATTAACTCGATGGTGAAGCTAAATACTCGCAATGCGAATAATGCCTCTGAGCTGTCTGTTTCAAGCAGTGTGGCCGCAAAAGCGGGCGAACAAAATATGCGTGAATTGATTCAGATGATGACCGTAATTTCGCATTCATCTAATAAGATCAAAGATATTACGAGTTTGATTGACGATATTGCATTTCAAACTAACTTACTGGCTCTTAACGCCGCTGTTGAAGCCGCCAGAGCGGGTGAACAAGGCCGAGGATTTGCGGTAGTGGCCGATGCTGTTCGTAGTTTGTCTCTGCGAAGCGCACAAGCTGCGAAAGAAATTTCTACATTGATAGCCCAAAGCGTGCAGCAAATTGAATTGAGCAAAAAGAAAACAGATCAAAGTGGTGAATCTCTGATCGCCATTGTGAAGTCGATTGAAAGTTTGAAAAGCTTGAACAAGGAAATCTCATCTGCGACCGAAGAACAATCCCAGGGAATCGAACAAATTAAGGTAGCTGTTGATAAAATAGATGAAACGACTCAGAAAAATGCGAACATAGCGCAAATGACAAATGAATCATCGCAACAGATTTCTTCGCAGATTAAAAAACTCGATCATTTAGTTGAAGAATTATTAAAAGCCTCGTAATAAGTAGGAATGACGGAAACGCTAGTCTTACAAACTACAGATCAAAACGAAATTATCTTGGCCGTTCAAGAACGCCTGAAGACTAAGACATTTATTGGACTTCGTGGAAATATGGGAGCGGGTAAAACCACGTTTGTAGCCACACTTTTGAAAGATCAGGGCGTAGCCGTTTCGTCACCCACCTTTGCTTTGCATAACACGTATAAGGCCTTTGGACTATCGATAGTGCATGTGGATTTATACCGCTTGCAATCGTCTGAAGAGGTGGATTCTTCGGGATTCTGGGATTTGTTTGCTGATCCCGATTCGGCGATACTTACGGAATGGGTAGAGCGCATAGTTGTAGATGAAATTCCACTCGATTGGAAAAAATGGTTTTTGCAAATTCAAGTGCAGCCGGATGGGCAGCGTTCGTATTCTTTATTGAGCTTTAGCTGAAGTTTTATCTAGCGTTTTTGCTGAGGATTTTACTACCGCACGCGAAGTGAAATCAGGATCCGTACATGCGATGTTATCGGCGTCCAGGCTACATGTTCGTACAAGCGCCATATTGGTTTGTTCGCGTTCAAGAGAGAACGGCATCGAGATCAATTCTTTAGCTTCGCTTGAAATCAATCTACGTAAATGTTCTTCTTGCACCTTTGACCAAGATTCTGAAGTCAGCGCGACTGTAACTGCTTTTCGTTCACGCAGAGTTTTAATGTCGCCTTTAACAAAAGTTACACTAACAACGATTTTAGCTTCGCCGTTGCTGATGTTCAGGCCATAGGTGTTGTTTTGTGTCGGCGTAAAATCAAACGTGTAACGATTCGTAGTTTTTGGCGATGATTTTAAATCGCTCACTGTTTTTTTGATTTCTTTGCTAGCCGTAAAAACGCGTGTAGTGCGTGTTCCTGTGGCACTAGTGATTAAATAGGAAATCACATTAGGTGAGGCTTTTGAACCTTCTAGTTTTCCGTAGAAATGAATATCTTTTGAGCTGATCTCGCCGCCGCTGCCATACGATTTATATATGTTTTCTTTTTGTTCCTGGGCGATGGCGGGGTTCGCTTCAATGACATTGAAGAATTTAACGGTGGGCTCAAATTGTGGGAACGAACGCATCGCTTCGGTCACTATGATTTTGGAAGTTTCGAATTGATTGAGGTCTAGATCTTTTGCTTTTTCTCCCAGTTTTAGGGCGCACATTTTCAATAGCAGATTTTTGATAGTTAAGAAATTTGATGGTGTTGGTTCTCGGGGCGCGATCGCTTTTAGAGTGCTAACTGCAGCCACAACATTGTCGGTTAAACATTTTTCGAAGTTTGTAGGCACGTCGTCGGCTGCCGCCAGGCCGGCTGATTCTGCGGTTGGAGTCGGATTCGGAGTCGTGGCGGCTGGTGCTGAAACGGGAGGGTTCGTCACGGCTATCGGAACTGAGGCCGTAGATTCCGTTTGTGTCGATGAGGAATCATCGATTGTGACTGGTTGGCTATCGGCTACCGGGGTAGCCGTTTCCGCTTCACCTTTTGATGGTGCGGGTTGAGCTACGGGAGTTTCCAATGGCGCGGGGGCGGGGGTTTGGGGCTTTGTATCTTTTTTGGTGTCAGCTGCTTTTTGAGCGGCGGCGGCCGCTTTCTTTTCTGGAGTCATGGACGTGTTTTTTTTCGTGCAACCACTAAGTAGCAGAATAGAAGCAGACAAAAGGTGGATCAGCTGAATACGTGTTTTCATGTCCTACCGGGAGTGATTCAAAAATCATGACATTTCAGGTTCGTGTAAAATGAATTTGACGGACCAAGATTTAAGAGAAAGACCCAAAAAAGTGCGCGCTGTCTAGGTCTTTTACAGTTCATTTTTGTGAATGACGAAATTTAGAAGACCCCTCAGGGCATGGGAATTGAACATATCAGATTGCCATCATGTTGAAATTGTTGATTTTGTCTCTTCTTATAGGCTCTCAAATATTTGCGGTTGTTCCGATGCTGGACTCTATTTCCATTGGTGATCTTGAGCAATGGGTGAATTCGGAAGCGGCTAAACAAAAAGAATTGAACGAAGACATCGGTGTCGCCTATAAAACATTTGTAATGGAATCATTTAAGTTGGTTCAAAAATCTAAAACACCGGCCGAAGATATTGTAAAACTCAATGCCAGCAAAGAAAAATGTCTTGAAGCGATGGTGTTGTTAGGAACTGCGACCGATTTTCAAAGATTTAATGCGTTCTATGAATATAGAAAACTATTTTTTAGAATTTCTAAAGAGCACGGTGTGGAATTGCCAGAGGATTTCAAGCAAATGAAACTGGCTAAGTCACCGATGATGACAAAGGCACTTTTAAAAACTAAAATTCCGTTTCTGCAGTTTGTCTGGGCCTCGCTTGTGTCGGGACTCCGCTCGAGTGATTCAACGCCGACGACTAAGGCTGCTGATCGCTTTTTTGAAAAACAAGGCGAGGTGGTCGGTGCCAAAGTTGAATTCAAAGGTAAACTTCAGATTTCTGAAGAGCCGAAACAAGTTAATGTCGTAGTGCTAAATCACGTTGATGGCTTTTTTGATGCGGTTACGATTG
The DNA here is from genome assembly GCA_964498705.1 of uncultured Bdellovibrio sp. Classification (GTDB taxonomy): domain Bacteria; phylum Bdellovibrionota; class Bdellovibrionia; order Bdellovibrionales; family Bdellovibrionaceae; genus UBA2316. The sequence continues at coordinate 25,714 of CAZCHT010000017.1, forward strand.
CCGCGTTTAAACTTGATTCTTATCTGACGTTCGGCGCGCTTAATTTGAAAGGCGAAGGCATCTTTTCCGTCGCTAGCAACAAGCTTTTCAGTCCAATAGTTAAGTTACTTGAAAAAAACAAAGATGTTATTTTGCTCGGTCAGGGTAATGCGGATCCACTGCAGTCCATGATTAAATCAATCAAAGAAGGCCGTTCAAATACAGTTGTCTTGTTTCCGCAGGGAATGATATCTGCGGGATTCGATGAAACACTCCCTGTTAAAAAGGGCTTTTCAGAAAAAGTAGTTCGCGCCTTCCAAAACGCGGGTTATTCGGTGAACTTGCAAATAGTCACTTCGGTCGATCGTTTCTCGAAGGAAAATCGAACCACCAGCAACGGAAAAAAAATGACTGTAGTTATTGATCCCGTTATTCCTAACGGGCCTATTACCAAGGCATTGAGTGTGGGTGGTGATGCTCTAGACTTGCTAATCCGCCGCACATGGATTGATAGAATTTCAGAGAACACAGGAGACTATCGGGGAGTCCGATCGAAATCGACACAATGTCACAGTTTCTATGCTAATTAGGAAGTTTGCTTTTCAATCGCATCCAGTTCGAGAGGACTTTTTCGTTTAATTGGATCAACTTATCATAGTAGTACTCGGTCAACGTCGCTTTTGAAGCCGACGAGCCGATATTCCAAAGGTTGTTAAATCCGTCTACCGCCGACTGTACAAGCTCTGTTTCGCGAGAGTGGAATCCTAAGTCGATATTACCATCGAAACTACGTTGAGTGAAATCTGAACTCATTCCGATCGTCTGATCGTCAGAAACTATAAATCGCGAATGATTATATTGCTCGGGAATATCTAGCTCACGGACTTCAATGCCGGAGTTTAGGAGTTTATTTTTAAACACTGCACTTTTGGTTACTTTTAAAAGTCGACGTCCAAGCCAAATATTTGCTTTTGAACTGCAAAGTATGACTTTGACTTCTAAATTGGGATTAGTTTTCTTTTTTTCAATCAACTTTTGCAGAACTTTTGCGTCTGATGCTTCATAGGACGATAGCAAAATTCGCCTTTGAGCGCTGGAGATCACTTGAAGAATTTCACTGCGAGTATCCGGATTTTTCGTTCCCGGTCCTAATAAGATAGTGCCATTTTTAGCATCTAATTTATCGACATCCAAATAGGCTTTCGTCCATTTACTTTTGATGTTTTCGACATCGGAATTAAACAAGGCAGTCAGTTCGTCAACATTGGTATGTTCGGAAAATAATCCAATCTCGAAATTTTTATTAATGCCAAGATTAGCGCTGCCGACATAAGTGTACCGGCGATCAACAATCATGATTTTCCTATGAAGAAATGATTTAGGGTAATTTCTAAACATAGACAGATGTTTATTTTCGGAAACAAATACTTCGATGCCATGGCTTCTAAGGTTAGAGACGGAACGTTCGAATTCTTTCTGACGATCGCCACCTTTTAAAGCGTGGCGGTTATCGAGAATGACTTTGACAGCAACGCCGTCTTTTTTCTTTTGAATCAAAATATCTTCGACTCCGTGACCGGCTACATTGCTCATTTCGATCAGAATTTCGCTTTTCGCTAGAGATAGGTTTCGCATGATTTCAGTGGTGACTTTGTCGCTGATCATCACTCGTTCTGATCGCTTTTCTGTAGAACGGACATAGAAAGAGGTACAGGTGTTGGCCCCATAGACAGCAACGCTGTTTAGGGAAAAAACAATCACTAGCCCAGTCGCTTTTAAAAGTGTCTTTAAAGTTGACGAAAATACGTGCATGGTCACCCTTAGCTCGTACCCTTAGCCTTACTGTTGGATAAAACAGTTGGCATCGAGTAGAAATCTTGTAGTTAAAGAACACAAGAAATCCAGCAAACTTTAGACCAAAGAGATGGATAACGATTTCAAATTTAAACAGTATTAGAATTAAGTATTTTGCAGAAGTTCATCGTTGGACAAACCAGTTATGCGCTTCATTTGATTGAACAGGTAAACCATAATTGAAATCAATGCCAGCATCGAAGGAATCATAATGACTATGAACGACCATTGAGTCATTTGCGCGATCTGCAAATTCAGAGCGTCTGCACGTTGTTCTTCAGGCAAATTGGCCGCGATCGGAGTGAAGATGTAATAGGCTAGTGAGAAATTAAGTACGGCACTTAAGACGAATGATGACGAAAGCAAAATAGTTCCACGCTTCAATAGCGTTTCGAATTCTTGTTCGCGATTTTTTGCGGCGATGGAGCTTAGAATGCTATCCATTTTCAATAACTGAGGGTTTAAAAATAGCGTTTTCACAAACGGAGCTTTCGTAAAGGCCGAAAACAAAACGAACGAGCCCACTAATATGGGGAAGGATGCTTCCTTAACTGCAAACCAAATTCCTTCCAGTTTCAGCAAAGCAAAACCACCGGTGAAGCCAACGTTTAAAATCCCAAGTAGTGAAATGTAGTTTGTTTTCTTTTGTTGAGTGTAGTCGTAGATTCCGTACACAATTGGAAACGCCAATGCCAGAAAAAGTGCTTCTTTTGAGCCGATCCATTTTCCTGCTTTGTTTAAAACGAAAATGGGAATAACTATGTTAAATAAAATATTCAATAACGGGTTTTCGCGTTGTGCTTGTGCTGGAGTTTGATTCATGGTCCTATCATTAAAACATTTTGAATAATTGTCCAGAAAGATTGTCTCTATGCCTGAATTACCCGAAGTCGAAGTCTTACGTCGTGATTTATTGGCTCGAATGCCTAAACCACCTCGCATTCGTGCGATTCGATTTTTATCCCCTAAGCTAAGAACGCCATTAAGATTGCCTAAATCTTTAGTCGGAAAAACAATACTCGTGCGTGATATCGGGCGACGCTCGAAGTTTCTCATTTTCAAGATTGATGACGGAGTATTGATCAGCCATCTAGGAATGAGCGGTTATTGGCGGGCTGAAAAAGTGCGCTCAGAGATCAAGCATGACCATGTGATAATCGAGTGGGAAAACGGGGACTTGTGGGTCTATAACGATCCGCGTCGTTTTGGCGTGTTCGAATTTTATCGCGATTTGAGTAAAGCGAAATGGTTTAGTTTTCTAGGTCCAGAACCGTTCACCGATGAATTTTTAGCGAGCTCTGTGATTGATAAAATTCGCAGCTCTGAGCGCGCCATAAAGTCGATAATTATGGATGCCAAAGTGATGGTTGGGGTCGGCAATATTTATGCAAGTGAGGCGCTTTTTAAAGCGGGCATAAATCCCTTTAAAACCGGCAAGCGCTTGAGCTCAGCGCGAATCACGCGTTTGCTTTTTGCAATTCGTGAAACATTGGCGAATGCCATCGAGGCGGGTGGCTCTAGTATCCGTGATTATGTGCATGCGAGTGGCGAAAAGGGGCAGTATCAAAACGAGCATTTAGTCTATGGTCGTAGCGGTGAAAAATGCACGCAGTGTTCAACAAAAATTCAGACTAAAAAAATTCAAGGGCGAAGTACCTTTTGGTGTCGAAGTTGTCAGTCTTAGTCGCCAGTTTTAGTCCGGCACAAATAAATCTTGTCATTTTTATTTTTTTATTTGAACATTATTGATGTGTAACAATTAATCACTAATTACAAAAGGATGTATATGAAGTTACTTATGGCTATCTCTTTAATCGCATTAACATTAACAACTGGTTTTACATGCGCTAAAAATCCACCAGAAGCAGCAAAACAAGAAGCTCCAGCAGCTGATCCTGCAGCCGTTCAACCATCTCAAGAGCAAATGGCTCAACCAGCAACTGAAGGTGGCGCTACAGCAACTCCACCGGCAGCTAACGAACCAGCGCCTCAACCAGTTGAAGGCGAAAAACACTAGTCGTTTTTCTTATGTGTTAAATTTCCGCTCAGGAATTCTTGAGAAAATTGAAAGCCTGGATCACGTCCAGGCTTTTTTATTTTGACGATCCATCTTGCCTATCACTTCCTTTAAAGATTTAATATTAGTATAAATTATCTATAGCTGTAAGGAAGGAATCTTATGGAATTTTTCGGGTTTTTGCAGTCGTTGACTGGCTGGAGTATCCTCATCGGGTTAGTGGTTGCTTTGATGCTGGGATTTGCTGGTGCGCCGCTGATCGTTTGGGCTGTTGCTACATTGTTGTTTTTAGTTGGTTTGGGTGTCGACTACATTTGCATCGGTGTTGTGGCGGTGATTTTTGCGATCTTCGTAATTAAACCGATTCGCGCTAATACCATCACGGCACTTGTGATGAGTTTATTTAAAAAACTCAAAATTATGCCAGAGATTTCGCAAACAGAAAGAACGGCGCTAGATGCGGGTGTTGTTTGGGTAGAAAAAGATTTATTCTCGGGTAAGCCTGATTTTGAAAAACTAATGAAAGAGCCGTATCCAGAATTAACGGCAGAAGAAAAAGCCTTCATCGACGGTCCTGTTGAGAGACTGTGTAAAATGTGTGAGCCATGGAAAGTATGGCGCGACAAAGAACTTCCAAAAGAGGTTTGGGATTTCGTAAGAAAAGAAAAATTCTTAGGAATGATCATTCCAAAAGAATACGGCGGTCTTGGATTCTCGGCATTGTGCCATTCTGAAGTGATCATGAAAATCTCATCGCGCTCTCTGTCGCTGGCGATTACTGTGATGGTTCCAAACTCTTTGGGACCGGCAGAACTTTTAGTTCACTACGGGACTGATAAGCAAAAAGAACACTACTTACGTAGGCTGTCGGCGGGTTTGGAAATGCCATGCTTTGGTTTAACAGAGCCAATGGCGGGATCTGATGCGGGCGGTATCACATCGGCGGGTGTGGTGTTCAAGGGCCAAGATGGTAAATTAAAATTAAAACTAAATTGGAATAAACGTTGGATCACGCTGGCGGCTGTTAGCTCGGTGATTGGTTTAGCGTTCCGTCTTCGCGATCCAGAAAATTTATTAGGTAAAGGCGATGATGTTGGTATTACATGCGCATTAATTCCGGCGACAACACCAGGTGTTGTGATCGGTCGTCGTCATGATCCACTTACGATTCCATTCCATAACTGTCCGACTCAAGGTCACGATGTTGTTGTCGATCTTGAAGAGTGCGTCGTCGGCGGTGCCGCTGGTGCGGGCGAGGGTTGGAAAATGTTGATGGAATGTCTTGCAGCTGGTCGTGGGATCAGTTTACCGGCGCAAGCAACAGGCGGTGCTAAACTAGTCACTCGTGTTGTGTCCGCTCACTCAGTAGTTCGCCGTCAATTCGGTGTTAGTATCGGAAAATTTGAAGGTGTCGAAGAGCCTCTAGCGCGCATCACAGCAAGTACATATGCACTTGAAGCGATGAGACGTTATACATTAGGTGCTTTAGATAAAGGTATCAAACCGCCAGTGATCACGGCGATTCAAAAATATTATTCGACAGAGATGGGCCGTGACGTGATCAATGACGGCATGGATATCATGGGTGGTGCCGGGATTTCTTTGGGGCCCCGCAATCTTTTGGCTGAAATTTACGTGGCGACTCCAATCGGTATCACCGTTGAGGGCGCAAACATTTTAACTCGTACATTAATCGTATTCGGTCAGGGTGCTCTGCGCGCCCATCCATTTGCGTACCAAGAAGTCATGGCTATGGAAGCAAACGATTTGAAAAAATTCGACGTGGCATTCTGGGGTCATATGGGTCACATTGTTAGAAACTTATGCCGCAGCATCGTGTTGTCATGGACACGTGGTTATTTAGCATTCTCGCCAAGCTGCCATCCACAAATGAAAGTGTACTTCCGCCGTTTGCAATGGGCATCAGCCAGTTTCGCGATCCTTACGGATGTAGCGATGGGTGCATTGGGTGGAGATTTAAAGCGTCGTGAGAAAATTACGGGCCGTTTCGCAGATATCTTGGCTCATATGTATATGGCCACTGCGGTTCTAAGACGTTTCGAAGCCGACGGTCGCAAAGAAGAAGATTTAAGCGTTGTTCATTATCACTTGAAATTAAACTTATCCAAAATCCAAGAAGCTTTTGATGGATTATTTGATAATTTAAAAGTTCCTGGATTGCGTTGGTTTCTAAAAGGTTGGATCGGCGCTTGGTCGCGCATCAATTCACTAGGTAGTCTAGCGAGTGATGGTTGGTCACATGTGATCTCGACTAAAATTCTTGAAGACAGTGATTTCCGCGAACGCCTAACAGCTGGCATTTACATGCCAAAAGAAAAAGGCCAACAAATCGAACGCTTAGAGAACGCATTCAAGATCGTATTGAAGAGCGAAAATGCAGAAAAGAAAATCAAAAAAGCGATCAAAGAATCGGTGTTGCCTAAAAAGAAAATCTTCGAATTGCTGGAAGAAGCAAAATCCAAGAACGTCATTACTGACGAAGAGCTACGCTTGATCAAAGAATCCGACTCGGTACGATTCGACGCCATCCTGGTGGACGACTTCGACGAAGACCAATACCACAACCGAAAAGACTACCCATAATTCAAAAAAAGTTCTCCAAAAAACGCCGGCCAAAACCCGGCGTTTTTTTAGGTGCCAGGTCCTAAAAAATCCAAATCCTCCAAAAAAATCTCAACTTGGTTATTAAAGTGCCAGGTCCTAAAAGTGTCTCTAGTTGCGTTATCCATTGAGGTTTGTTTAGTTTTCGCATCTTCCGAAATTCATATTTGGATTGGTGTGGTATTTTTAGGACCTGGCACCTTATGGTTCGCCGAAGGCGTCTACTGCTGAGGTTTTGAATTTTTGTAGGAATGGGGTGTCTACGAAGACTGGGTTTTCTTTTTGTTTTTTTGTGGTGTAGACCGTCCGTAGGTTTTTTAGGTTTGTTTTTAGTTCTTTCCAGTCTGTGATTTTGGTTTCTTGGTACATTAGGTAGGCGATTAGGGCGGAGACCTTGGCTGTGGCTTGTGAGGTTCCGGATAGGAACGCTCTTGAGTTGTTTAGTCCGTAGCTCTCGATGGAGACTCCGGGGGCTAGGAAATCGAAGCGCTTTTTGCCGAAGTTTGAGAATGAGGCCATCAGTTGGTTGGCATCGGCGGCGCCGATCGCGAAGATGTTTTCGGCATCGTAGCTGGCCGGGTAGAAGGGGTTGCTGTCGGTGTTTAGTTTTTGGTTTCCCATCGCCGCTACGATCGGGACACGCTTGTTCGCTAGTTCTTGAATCCATTTCATTTCATCTTTGTTGGCCGAATAGCCGCCGCCGGAATAGTTAACCAGCTGCGCGCGGTTTTCCAAAGCGTATCTAAAGGAATCATTCGAGGCTTTCAATAAGTTGTTAGACGGCTCGTCTGAATCATAATACTTCAGAACCTGAAAGCAAAATTTGGATTCTAGCTTTAACGTTTTCAACTCATTTAACAAAATGCCGGCGATATGGGTACCGTGGCCGTGATGATCCTGCAAGTCTTTTGAGGCATCAAAAAAACTCCATCCATGGAGATCGTCGACATATCCGTTGCCATCGTCATCGATACCATTTGTGGCTTTGTCGTGGCCGTTCTTATCAAACCCCATTTCCCCAGCGTTCACGCACAAATGTTTTTTCAAAGTTTCGTTTTTCATATCAATACCCGTGTCGATGATCGAGATCACAAATCGCGTTTCCGTTTCATTTTTATTTTTAAACTCGGTAGCCAAAGCGATCGAACCAAGAAGCAGAACTGACAACGTTGCCAAATTAGAATACGTTTTCATTTTTATCCCCTTGGCGAAATTCTTTACCCAATTTATCCGAGTTAGATTGAATCAGCAGACGTGGACTGACCATTTCAAATACGGAATCGTGTTTGACCGAGGCCGCGCATTTTTTTGACTCTAAAATGTACTTTTTAGATTTTTTAATTTCGTACTGAAATGTAAACCGGCAGTCTTCTTTATCTTTTAGTTCGACGATGCGATCCCATTCGCTGTCGTACTTCATTGACTCAAAACTGCTGGGGCTGCGCCACAATGTCATATTGAGAAACTCATCGTACTGATACTGCCATAGAGTTTTTTTGGATTGCAGGACTTTGCGTAATAACCCTTGATTGTACTCGTAGCTAAACTCAGTACCGATTTTTAAAATCAATCCGTCACCACTGATCTTAAGATCCACCAGTCCCATTTTTTTGCCCATCAAGCGAAGCATGTGTCCATCTTTATAGATCACATAGATGGGATCTAAAGAAGAAGTTGCCGTCCAATGGCTCAATCGTCCGTCCATAGAAAAGAAATACGTTGTCGTAGATTTCTCGTACTGAATTTGGTGGTCTTTTACAGTTAACTTAAGTTGATTTTCAAAATTCTCGAATCGGCTAGGGCTTGTGCGCTTAAACGTAATTCGTTTGCCTAGCTCGCAGTCAAACAAAGACATCTCCTCTGGTACCGTTTTATCACTAACACTAATTTTGTAATCCAAATCCGAACACCAATTGAACCCAAAAACACCTTTATATAGTGAGCGCGAGCTGTAGTGGCGATTCACGATGATTTGTGTCGAAGTTTTTTCAGAGTGAGTTACTAAAAACTCACCAAATTCCTTTTTGACTTCGGCCATCGCTGTGGCCGCAATGAAAAAAACATAGAGAAATACACGAAAGGATATAGAGACATAGAACATAGGACCCCCAAGGAAATTGCAAGGCCTCGGGAGTTACGTCAGTGGCGCCTGTGTATAAGGTTATATGGAATTCTTATACCAACCAAAAGTGTCTTTAAATCGAGCTGGCGTTAAAAACGATGACAGGTGTATGAATACCTGTCGTAGATGTACGATGGGCGACAGGTGGCTAAGAGTTTGAATAAAAAACCAACTTATCTGCTTTTAGTTGAACAATGGCGATTTTGTTAGTAACTGATTCTCAAATTGATACAGGGGTATGAAATGAAAGCACTAGTGATTTCTATGATTTTTTTCTCTCAATTTTCAATGGCAGCGCGTATCGTGAGTGCGTCTTGGAATGCTAATTCACAGTCTGTGGTTGTGGATTTGGTCTATCAAGGGAACTGTTTAGCCCACAATTTTAATATCGAATGGCAGGCATGCGCAGTCGATCCAACGACTCAAAAGGTGGTTCGTTTAGGACTTATCATAGATTCTGGCTGGCAAGACACATGTGCTAGTGTCGATCAGTACCAAACGATCACGGTGGCTGAACCGACGGATGGTTGCCCAACTCAGTCTTTGATTTTGAAATCGACCTCGTCAAAAATTCCCGTTGTTGTTGAGAAATAATAAAACTCGGTCACTCTAGCGGTTCGAGTTTCTTTCGGGCCGTTTCGCACTTCGAAATACAATTCCTTATTCGACAAATAATCACTCCTTATGACGCGTCCATTTTTGTATTGGTACGCATTTTGTTTTACTAGACTTTTGTGAAGCCGTTGGTTTCAATTAGACACCGGGGGGATTATGTTAATAAGGAAATTAACATCGCTCTTGCTAATGACAGGGATTGTTATTTCAGTCGCATGTCAAAAGAAAGACGATAAAAATGTAAATGGAATATACGCTGATGAATTAAAAGACCCAGCGAAAATATTTAGCAACAGGCCTACGGCAATTGGCAAATTCGTTGCTCTTTTTAAACTTCAAACACCAAGTTTGTTTGAGGCTCTAAAAACAGATCAACTCAAAAAAACGGTAGATCCAGAATTATTAGCTGAGATTGAAGCCGAACAAAAGGCATTCATCAATGCTGTAAAAACATCGACCCCTGATGCCCTGGTCATGATGAAGTATAAATACATCGTCAACGGTATCGCTGTGTTAGTTTCTGTTGATGAATACAACAAAATCAGCAAATTCGCTTCTGTAGCGAAAGCGGAAGCGGCTCAATCCTTCGCCCGCCCTATGTTAGCTGAGACTAAACAAAATGGCTACGATATGGATTTGGCGAAAAACAACTCGGCATTGTTCATCGGGACTAAATACGCGATGGATAAAAATATCAAAGGCCAAGGCATCCGGGTAGGGATAATCGATACCGGTATCGATTACACACATGCGATGTTAGGTGGCAGTGGTAGTGAAGCTGATTACAAAGCCATCAATCCCAGTGAAAAATCGAACATGTTCCCTAATCAAAAAATTGTGGGTGGATACGATTTCGTTGGAACTGATTTTGGGTCTGGAAAGCCAGGTAGCCGTATCCCTAAACCAGATGGCAATCCCATTGATGAATTAGGTCACGGATCTCACGTATCAGGCACTGTGGCTGGTATCGGTGATGGTGTGTACTCATATGATGGTATCGCTCCCGAAGCGCAATTGTACGCGCTTAAAGTTTTCGGTGCTGAAGGTGGAACTTCTGACGAAGCTGTTATCGCTGCTCTTGAGTACTCAGCCGATCCAAATGGTGATGGTAATATCGACGATCGATTAGACGTAGTGAACTTGTCATTGGGGTCTTCGTTCGGATCATCTCGTAACATGTACAACCTGGCGATCAAAAACTTAACTCTAGGTGGAACTGTCGTTGTAGCCTCTGCTGGCAATGCGGGCGATACAAGTTACATTGTGGGATCGCCTAGTATTACAGATGAAGCGTTGAGCGTTGCGGCCAGCGTAGACAGTATGGATCACAACTGGAAATTTAAAGTGATCGAGTTCTTTAAAGGTGCCGATTCAATGATGACTGAGTACGTTGAAGGTGCGATTTCTAAAAAGATTGCCGACGTAGCAGAAGTTAAAAGCAAACTGGTATACATCGGTTTGTCTAATAAGGATTTAACACCAGAACAAGCGGCAGCTCTTAAGGGCAACACGGCCCTCATCGATCGCGGTGGCAATCCATTCTATGAAAAAATGAAGCGCGCTGAAGACGCGGGTGCTATCGGTGTTGTTATGGTTAACAACCAAGAAGGTTCACCATTTGTTATGGGCGGCGACCCAGATGGTCCAACTGTGGCAATCCCTTCAGTCATGATCACTCAGCAAGTGGGCGAAGCGATCAAAAAAGAAGTAATTTCGGGAACAGACGTTTTAGTTCAACTTAATTCTCCTAAGAAATTAGAAAAACCGGCATTGATAGATACGTTAGCTGATTTTTCATCTCGTGGGCCACGAGGTGAGGACTCTTTGATCAAGCCAGAGATCACAGCTCCAGGTGAAATGATTATTTCTGCGGCAATGGGTAAAGGTAAATTAACGGTTCCGATGTCTGGTACATCCATGTCAGGTCCTCATATGGCTGGCGTGATGGCGTTGATGAAGCAGTTCTACCCGGAATTAAATGTGGCGGAATTAAAATCAATCGTAATGGGTACGGCGACGTCCATTCATGATGAAAAGAAACAAATTTACCCAGTTTCTAGAATGGGTGCCGGCCGTGTTCAAATCGACAAGGCCTTGGCTTCAGCAGTAGCGACTCAGCCCGCTTCGATCAGTTTGGGTGAAGTGTTAGTGGAATCTAAAAAAGTAATGTACAAGGAAATCAAAGTCCATAACGTACGCCCAGAGGCTGTGACGTTTGCAATTGAATTTCAAGGTCATCCGGCACTTTCGATCACAGGCGGGAACGTAACTATGCCGCCAAAAGGTGTGGGCGTGTTAGGTTTAAAAATCGCGATTGATTCTAGCAAATTGAAAAATGGAATAGAAGAGATCGACGGGTTTGTCCTGTTCACTCAAGAAGGAAAAGAAATTTTTCGTATCCCTGTGCTAGCAGTTGTTAGAAAAGTAACTCAAATGTCAGCTCAGAATTTGAAAATCTTTGCAACATCGCCGGCGGATTCAGATGGGGCGATGTCTCAAGTGGATGTGAAAAACGAATCGTCACAAGACGGTGTTGTAGTTCCTATGAACTTGATCGCTGTGGATGCGCGTAAATATGTGAATCCTTCTGATGCTCAAACAACATCAAAAGCGTGCGATATTCAGGCTGTTGGTTACAAAATCCTTGATGGTAAGATCTATTTCGGGATTAAAATGTATCAACCACTGACGACTTGGTTTGCGTGCGAAATGTCGGTATTGTTTGATACGGACGGTGATGGCAATGCTGATCAAGAATTGGCCGGCGTTCCCATGAATCGCTTGCAAGGTTTGCCAGCGGTAGGTCAGTTTGCTTCCATCTTGCTGGATGCAAATATTGCTAAATCCATTCGTCAGCAATACGAAATAAGCGCAGCTCTTGGTAAGCCAGTTCAGCTTAACTACGTAAAAGCCGTAGAAGACGTTCAGCCGATGATGCCTCTAAATCACTCTACGATTGCGTTGCTTGTTGCGGATATCTCTAAAATCCGTCCACAAAAGCAAACGGGTCAGGTGTCATTCAAAATCGCATCATCAAGCCTTGAAGAGTACAATGTCGAAGAAGACGATTTCTTAGGTGATGATGAAAAAGAATGGAGAAAACTGGATCTGACTCCAGCGGGGCAAAGCTATGTATTCTCTGACTTAGCGGTACCTATGACTCCTAAAACGCAAAAAGCTCTGACATTCACAAAAGGTCAGGGGGCTCAGGATTTGATGTTGTTGATGCCAAGTAACCGTTCGTTGAACAACAGCGCTACGCTTGACGAACAACTGGTAATTATGAAGCCGAGCTTCCAAAACTAAAAAATCTGTTGATGTGTAAATCATATGTAAGTATGATTTACACATGGATCAAATCATACAGTCCTCATTACAAGACTCTCTTTTAAATGAGGACTTTATCTCTAAATGGACTAAAAATCGCATTCTGCATTTTGATCTGGATTGTTTTTACGCGGCCGTTGAGATGCGGGATAACCCAGCGTTAAGAAATGTTCCGCTCGCCATCGGTGGCCCCGCAAATTCTCGCGGCGTTCTGTGCACCTCGAATTATCTAGCTCGCAGTTTTGGAGTGAAGTCAGCCATGTCTTCAAATCTAGCTATAAAGAAATGCCCTAAGTTGTTAATTCTGCCGCCTGATTTTAAAAAATACAAAGCCGCCAGTCGGGCGGTATTTGATATTTTCCATCAGTACACAAATAAAGTAGAAGGGCTGTCGTTAGACGAAGCTTTTCTGGATATCACCGATCTGTGCACTAGTAACTTAGCCAGCGATATCGCTCGAGAAATCAAAAAGAAAGTCTTTCAGCAAACGGGTCTGACGATTTCAGTAGGGGCGTCGTACAATAAATTCTTAGCGAAAGTGGCCAGTGATTGGATGAAGCCCGACGGGTTTTACGTCATCCCACCGGCTCATCGCCAGCGGTTTATGTCGGATCTGGATATCAAGTATATTTTTGGAGTCGGTCAGAAATCGCGCGAACGATTGAATGCGAAAAAGATTTTTAACTGCGCGGACATTCAAAATACCCCGATGGCTGATCTTAAGCAGATTTTTGGCAGCCGGTATTTAGACATGTTCTACATGAGTCACGGTATTGATTTTAGAAAAGTAGACGGCGAGGGTGAGCGTAAATCCTTTACCTGTGAACTGACCTTCAATGACGATGTGAAAGACCCATTGATGCTGATGCAGCGATTGTTTCGCGTCTACAGCGAATGGCATGGACGATTTCAAAAGTGGCAAACTAACACCGAAGAAGTCGGCCCTAATGTCAGCACTCTGGTTGTAAAAGTGAAGTACTTCGACTTTAAACAGACGACTCATGAGACTCGATTTCGCGGGGATTATTCTTTTGTGGAATTTCAAAAGTTACTTGAACATATCTTAGCTAAACGTGCGGAACCTATTCGATTGCTTGGTCTAGGGGTGCGCTTGGGTAAAGCCGAAGAACATACTCAGATGACATTCCTATAATTTAGGGGCTACGATGATCCCATGTCGAAAATAGTTTTAGTAACAGGCGCTACGGACGGAATCGGAAAAATGACGGCTCAGCGTTTGGCGGCGGATGGATATGAAGTGATCGTTCATGGTCGTGATCAGAAACGAGTCGATCAGGCCATCGCTGAAATCAAAAAGCAAACGTCGGCGACTCTCCATTCCAGTGTTTTTGATCTTAGCTCACTAGCCGATGTTAAAGCCGGCGCTCTGGATCTGCTGAAGCGATTTCCTAAGTTAGACATCGTGTTGAACAATGCCGGTACCTATCAGAAAGAACGTCGCCTATCTAAAGACGGCTTTGAGCTGACCATGGCTATCAATCATTTAGGCCCTACGCTATTGACCCTGCTCTTAAAACCGTCGTTAAAAAGCAGTCCTGCGGCCCGAGTGATCTTTGTCAGCAGTGTTGCTCACAATCGTGGGCAAATGAAACAAGGCAACTATAACTTCGAGACCAGCTTTGGTGCCTATGAGGCCTATGCGACCAGTAAGCTGGCCAATGTGATTGCCACTCGTAAATTAGCCGAAGCCTGGAAGTTAGATCAGATACCTATATATAGTCTGCATCCAGGGGTGATTACGACAAAGCTATTAAAGATCGGTTTTAACGTAACTGGCGATTCCGTCCACAATGGATCAAACACCAGTGTGTACTTAGCGACAGCGAACCTGCCCGCTGACTCTAATGGCGAATATTTTGTCGATTCTAAGATGGCCCCCATTTCAGCTTTAGCTAAAGATAAACAGGAATCCGATGCCTTTTGGGCGTGGACGATGAGCTCTCTTCAGCCGTTCCTTTCGAAATAGAAACTGTCAAAACTTTAGACAATCGAATGACCGAAAATTACTGACGAGTGAAAACGTCTCAGAATGACACAGAATCAACCCTATAAAGGGTTTCTAGGGTGGGTCCTGATTGGCACATCACTTGCGATACCCTTATATTGAGGAGATTTTATGAAACTCATGATTAAATCAGCTTTGGTAGTTTTTTTCGGTCTATTCTTGATGCTGGCTTCGTGCGCGAAGAAAAATAATTCATCTAGTAATAGAGGCGGAACAGCACCTCGCGGTGATCAAGCCGCAGCAGCGACCACAAATGCTCTTGGTATTAACAAATGTTCAGACGGCGTAACAACAGCTGACGGACGAATCTTCGATGATACGATGGGCACAATGTTTAGAACTAACTGGTCTAACTTCTTCTCGGCAGTGATGGCTGATAATATGTTAGGTGACTTAAGCGGTGCCAGCTCATCGACTACAACAGGCGTGAATGTTTCCGTCCGATTGAAGATCGTAAACAACCAATTGAGCCTAGCAGACACTAAATTAACTATGAGAGTTCAAGATAGTTTAGTTGGAACTACAAGTGCAGATGGCGGCGAAGTTTTAAAATCCATCGTTGTTGATTTCACTAAAGCAGTTTCGGGCCAATTAACAAACGTTACCAACGGCACTGGACAATTCACAGTTGTGTTTGAAGACAGCTACGGCCGAGTGACTTTAACGGGTTCATTCAATCAAACTAAAGCTGAAGGAACAGTCTCTTTTGCCAATTCAGTGCATTATAATAGCGAGACTCCGAAATCTGGAAATCTTGGTAAGTTCTCTCTGAATTCTTGTGGACTTTTCTACTAGAAGTTCTATTCTGCGAGCATGGATCTAAACTATACATTTAATTGGCCCATGCTCGACACTGTGGCCGGCGGAAAATCGGTCCTAGACATCCCAGGCCTTGAAATTGACGACGAAGATAAGGCCAATCTCTTCCTTCTAAGTTACGGTTTTGATATCCATAATGACGACGATCAAAAACGCCTTTGGTACTACCACCGCCGCGCGATTGTCCTTCTGACTGAAAAACTAAATTACCCTTTATATGAAATTCCAGAAATACTAGTCGACAGAAAAAAATTGATCGATATTCGCAAGCTGCTTTATTTTTCATCACCGAAGAATGCCGCTAGTCCCGATTATCAGCGCTGGTCATGTGCTATTTTAAAGTGCATGCATGTATTTGTGCATTCTGAGAATGATATGTTCAGTAACTTTTCTGAAGAAATTCAGAGCCAAGTGTTATCGGATTTTCAAAAATCGATTTATCATAATGGCGAGACAAACAAAAAATATCTTAAAGCCGAAGCGGGAACACTGCCAGCCGTTGAGCTCATCGATTTTCAGTATAAACCGTTCAAGACATCATCAAGTACGGTCATCAAGTTGCTCGCGCGTCCTGATGCTTTGGCGATGAAGGTTTTTGATAAACTCGGCGTGCGTTTTGTAGTTAAGAACGTCTACGACGTGTTTTCGGTCTTAAGATTTTTATTAGATAACAGCGTAATATCATTTCCGCATATTATGCCGGACCAGTCGTCAAACAACCTGTGTCCCGTAAAACTATTTCGAGAAACACTAGAACAGTTCAAATACAACAACAATGGCATCGAAGATTTCAATGCGTTTTTTATTAAGCATTTAGAAAGCAATCGCCAGGAATATGAATTGATCAGAAAATTCAATCAACAGACTCATGACGAGTTTAGATTTATCAAATTTATCACGCGTAAATTGATTCACATCGATAGGGATGGGAAAAGACTCTACAACTTTTTCTTTCCTTACGAAGTGCAAATCATGGATGAAGTCTCTTACCAAAAAGTAACTAGCGGGCCTTCTAGTCATGACTCTTATAAAGAACGACAAAAAGAATCTGCCCGAAACCGTCTGTTTTCGAGGACCTAATTCATGCTTTTACTGATCCGCTTGCGCTCGATAATTCTAGTGTTGCTCTATCCAATTTACCTTGTCGTATTGTCCGGCATTTGTGTAATTTTGAATATTTTGTTTAATAACCGCAAAATAGATAATTTCATGGTGAAAGTGTGGGCTGGTGGAACATGCTTGATGTTTGGTGTACGCGTGAAAGTGAACGGTGCCGAGCGGGTTCCTAAAAAAACCGGTTGCATCTATGTTTTCAATCACGCCAGTTATTTTGATATTTGGGCGATGTCCGGTTATTTGCCGTCGTTTCGATTTGGATCTAAAGTTGAATTGTTCAAAATTCCCGTATTTGGCTGGGCGCTTCGCCGGGTCGGAGTTTTGCCGATCGATCGTGAACGCCGCGAATCTGTTTTCCGTGTGTATGCGGAAGCTAAAGCGAGAATTATCAAAGGTGATCGTTTTGCCCTTGCCCCAGAAGGCACTCGTCAGGATTCAGAAAAATTAGGTCCATTTAAATCGGGACCGTTTGTCTTAGCCATTCAATGTGCAGCGCCGCTAGTTCCTGTTATTGTTAGAAATGCTAGTCGTGTAATGTCTAAGCGAAGTTTTATTCCGAACTGGAATCGTTGGACGGATGAAATTATTTTGGATGTGCTAGAGCCCATTGAGACCAGTCATTTGACGGTCGATGCAAAGAAAGAGCTGATGGAAAGTACCCGAGTGATTATGGCGGAAGCTCTTGAGAACCCAGAAAAATTCCGAGCAAATCCCAAGAGCTAAGCGCAATTCAAAAACTATTTACATTGTCTAAGAACGTAAAGACCTTCGTAAGCTAATTGGTCTGTTACTTTTTGGCTAAATACCATTTGGCCATTCGCATTTACAGATACCAAGCCTTGAAGTTTTCTATCCAAGATATCAATCGTGTTAACTGGTGGGTTAGAGTAGATAGCAAAGAGTGGAGTTTCTTTACCCGTTGCTGAAACGGATGTGTAAACGGCTAAAACAGAATGGTGGTAAGTGTATGTGTACGGAAAATACTTAATAGTCAAATTCTGGAATGTTTTGCTTGTAGCTTTTTGCATTGGGAATGCATGAGCTGTTTTTAAGCCACCGCTTGAAGCGATAAGGTTATTTGTTGTGTAAGTAACGCTTAGGTCAGGTCTGTGAGATGCGTCTGTGCATGTGTTAGTTGTGTACGCATAAGTTGATAACGACAAAAGCATACCGATCACGATCATTTTCATAATGTTCTCCATGTGAAAAAATTTATTTACAAAATTTTTTGCATGGTGAATTACCGCTGACAATACAAAACTATAATTTTACTAAATTTTATTTGATCTGAACGAAAGATTACGTAGATAAAAAACTCCATGACGTACTGCCATGGAGTTTTAAGTACTAAACTAATTGCACTAAATACATAGAACTATCGGAAGTAAACTTCAGATGAACTAACTTCGTACCATGAACCATTAGCGCGTTGGCATGTAGTGCCTGAACGAACTTCAGTGCGGCCACGTGAACTGATTTCACTGCGGTAGCTTCGGCAAACTTCACGTTGATTACGACGGTGGTAACCTTCACGAGTTGTTACGAATTGACCGTGAGCACCTGAACGTGAACCGTAACGAGCGCCATCCCATGCAACGGGACGACCTACTGGAGCATATAGAGATTGCTCTTGAGCATCTCTGATAGCTTGTTGGTCAGCGCGATCTAAAGATGCACCGATTGACGAACCAATAACTGCACCAGCGATAATGCCGATACCAGTTGCTAAAACATTACCGCTACCACCACCGATTTGGTTACCGATAACTCCGCCAATAACGCCACCAATGATGGCGCCATTATCTTGTTTGCTGTCTAATGCTAGAACGTTTAAAGATCCAAGCATTAAAGCTACGATCGAAAACATTTTGATAGTTTGTTTCATAAACCCTCCCAATAA
>CAZCHT010000018.1:0-43725 GCA_964498705.1 uncultured Bdellovibrio sp.
CACAGGATTTTTTATTTTGGATAACAGAGTCAGTCCATCGGCATCTAGCACTACATTTGATAATTTTCGCTTAATAAAATAGTTTAATTTGGCTTTAGCTTTTGCCGAAGTTCCCATTCCTGGTCCAACTACGTACGCAGTTGCATTTATGTTTTTCAATAAATTGATTTTTGGCTTTAAAAATAAAATATCTGGATGCTGCAGCAGTTGCTTGCTGTTCCATTCCAGCATTAGGTATGTGTAGCCGGCACCTATGCGGGTCGCGGCCAAAGCGGCCAGCAGACCGGCTCCGTACATTCCATTTGAGCCCGCCACTATCACTAGTTTTCCACCATGAGTTTTGTTGGATGTTGTAGTTCGCTTTGGTAGGTTCTTTCGAACAAATGCAGCAGTAATGACCTTTGGTTTCATAGCATTGAGTTTGAACGTAGAAAAAAGATTTGTCCACAAAAGGGGCAAGACGCGAGACAAATAAGGAGTTAGCACAGAGACCCAGGGCTCAGACTGACTTTCCGTGGCATTAATTGTGCAATCTTTTTATACTTATGAGGCCGGATTATCACGTATTCTTTACGACCTATGTGGATTCATACAATCAAGCCCTAACGGGAAAGCTTGATGTCGAACTCATTCGCAGTTTTTTTGCCGATAAGTTTTTGGCGGCAGGGCCCGAAACAGAAAAAAAAAAAAAAAACGGATTCTTATTTTCGCTGCTTTTAAGAAAAGGTTATGCATTTTACAAAAAAATAGGAGCTCGCCATTTGCGCATAACAAAATTGGCGGTGACGGCGATCGATTATTTCCATGATATGGTTAAAGTGCAGTATAGCGCCAACTTTGTAAAGAAGACGGGCGAACCGGTTTCTGTGGATTTTGAAGTTACTTATTTTGTGCAGCATCCAGATGAGGTTCCAAAAATATTTGGCTTTGTCGCAGGAGATGAAAAGCGGATGTATAAAGAGGCCGGTTTGATCTAGGCTCGAATAGATTGAAAGTAACGTTTAAGAGAATCATATAGGGCATCAAAGGCTTTGGGATCGGCTAGTCCTTTTAGAATTCCGTAAATTCCTTCATGGGCCATCACAATAAAATAGGCCACGTGCCGAGTGTTAACATCGGCTTTTATTTGGCCATCCTTCTTCGCTTTCTTGAGTAGTGTATCTGTTTCATCAATCCATAAATTCAGAGCAATCTGTAAACGTTTTCTAAAACCCTCATCAATAGGGGACATTTCCTGGACTAAGTTATTTAAAGGGCAACCAAGTCGTAGATTCTCCATGCTTGATTTTCCAATTAGTGCTTTCATTTGCTTTAAAATACCATCAAGAGGATTTTCGTAATTAGCTAGCGGCGAAATCCAGCGATCAATAATCATCGGTTTAATAACATCATCGACCAGGGCATAACCAAGATCTAGTTTTGTAGGGAAATGATGATAGAACGCACCTTTTGTTAGCGATGTCTTCTTAACAATGTCATCAACGCTAACGCCTTGAAAACCGTGACTGAACACTTCCATAAAAGCGACGTCTAAAATTTCTTTTCTGGTTTTTTCTAGATCTCTGCCTTTTCGCATGTTGAAAGTCTAGCAAGTTGGCGTCGATTTGACAACATACTAATTGGTATGTTGTCATTACCAGAGCAAAGGGGGTTAATATGGCAAAAAAGATAGGTTTAACGATAGTGGCATTGGTTTTTGTGTTTCTAGGGTACGTTTCAACACGAGAAGGAAAATTCCGCTATGAGCGAAGCGGAATTATCGAGGCACCAGCAGAAAAGATATTTCCATACATTAGCAATTTCAAATTAGGCGTCGAGTGGTCCCCGTATGAAAAAAAGGATCCTAACATGAAAAAAACATATGGTGGTACTGACGGTGAAGTCGGGTCGACAATGGATTTCGAGGGTAATTCAGATACGGGTTCAGGAAAACTTGAAGTCCTAAAATTGGTTCCCAATCAAAGCGTCGAGATTAAATTAACTATGTTGAAACCATTCTTTGCGGAAAATACGGTTATATACACGCTAACACCCGAAGGATCAGGTACACGTTTTTCATGGGCAATGATCGGAGACGGCGGGTTCATGGGAAAACTCATGACGACATTGATTGATTGTGAAGCGATGGTGGCCGGCGATTTCAATAAAGGCATTGCTTCGCTTAAAACTGTTGTTGAAGGACAGAGACAATCCGCAAATTAGAATCGTTTCTGGCATTTTCGTTGCACACTCCTTTGCTGAATGAATGTTTTCTTCAATTTTGAGGAAAAAATCTACAAATAAAGGAGTGCTACGTTGGAAACTCAACAAATGTCCCCAGTATCATCTGAAGGAACTTGGAAACGCGAGCAAGCATACGAAAAAAGAAAAGAACCCGCTCCTAAACCAGATGTTACATTTCCCAACAAAATTGAAGTCGAAGTGCCAAAGGTAGATAAGCCGGAGCAAAGCGTTCCTAAACCGATAAAATCACAATTTTAGGAATGGAAGAACAAAATCGCCAAGCGCGGCACGCTTAGTTCGGTCGAAAATTTAGTGAAGACTGTAGGCGTGGCCCGCAATACAAGAGATTAATTCTTTTGGATTGATTGGCTTGGTAAGATGATCCGTATAACCAACGGATAAACATTTTTTTCTGACCTCGGCCATTGCGTGGGCTGTGAGTGCGATGATAGGTTTCTTATAGCCGCTCTCGCGAAGTCTTTGCGTCGCAGTATAGCCGTCCATCAATGGCATCTGTACATCCATTAATACTAAATCATAATTTCCATTGATTGCTTTTTCAAAACCATCAAGTCCATTTTCGGCAGACTCTAGCAAGGCTCCAGCTTTGGTTAAGAAGTGCCATATCAAAAGTTGATTATCAGGAGCATCGTCAACTACCAGAACTTTTATATTTTTTAAGACCAGGCCACCATCAGTGATGGCACTGATGGTGAATTCCTTCTTTTCCTCGGTCACCTCGCAAGGCACTTCCCGTTTTTCCGGGCAATCATCAAATGTGAATAGAAAGGTACTTCCCAAATCGGGAATTGAAGACTTAACAACAACATTGCCGCCTAATGCTTTGGCTAATTTTCTAGATAAAGCCAGGCCTAAACCTGTGCCGCCAAAACGCCGGGTGGTAGATGTTTCTCCTTGCACAAACATTTCAAATAGCTTCTCTTCCTGGCCAAGCGTAAAGCCCAAACCTGTATCGGTGACTTCAAACGCAACTAGTTCACGACCGCTTGGGCTTTTCACCTTTAAGCTTCTGATTGTGACAGAGCCAATGTCGGTGAACTTGATTGCATTACTGACTAAATTGGTAAGAACCTGACGAACCCTGACGGGGTCAGATACCATTTCATCGGGAGTCGAAAGATCAGGGATATATCTTAGATTCAATTTCTTTTCTTTGGCCTTGACCTGAAATAAAGAAACTATATCTTCTGCAATCTGCTTTGGTTTAGTTTTTAGAAATTCAAGTCTTAGATGACCTGCTTCTACTTTGGATAAATCAAGAATATCATTAATAATAAATGATAATTGCTGCCCGTTTTTAATCAGAATTTCTACGCAGCTGACTCTTTCTTCGATTGTAAGATTTTCTTCTTTCAGAAGATCAGCGAAGCCAATCATGGCGCTAAGCGGAGTTCGGATTTCGTGTGACATGTTAGCTAAAAATGCTGATTTCAATTCATTGGCGCGCTCGGCTTCTTCTTTAGCGCGACGGTATTTAGCGATCGCCACTACCTTTTGTGTTACATCAGTTATTATGGAAAAGAGTCCAACTATCTTTCCATCGGCGTTTTTATATGGCTGACAAATGAAATCGACATAAATGTTTTTTGAAGTTCCGTCTTGACGGTAGACTTCGAACGGAAACTCTTTTCCATCAAAGGGCTTTCCATGGAAAAAGGCATCGTTAAGAAATGGTTTGAATCCTTGGGCAAGTACTTCGGGAAGGGCATCAAAAATGGATTTACCAATTAATTCGGATTCAGAAACGCATACCAAGTCTACGTAGTGCGGGTTTGCCATTTTAAAAACGTGATTTGGTCCTTCCAAAAGGCAAACGGCTATCGGTGCTTCCCTAAAGAAAGCATATGGCTGCGCTGGATCCATTTGCAAAATACTGTCCCGAATAATGTTCGACATAGGCCTTTCGAGCTAGAATGAAATTGAAGTAAAACGGTTTTGTCCCATGATTGTATTCTAATAGCAAATCTAGTTTATCAATCCGATAGAACAATTTTTTTTTAAGGCATTTACCTAGGTATGAAAACTTAAGTAAAGTAGTTTGGTTTATTGATCAAGATTAATTTATAGTTAACTCGCTAGTCTTTGCCAGCATGGCTCCTGCAATATAACTTGAGTCGCTTTCCAAAGGTAAAAACACCTAAACAGCTGCGATTTATTCTGGCTGCGCAGGGCGTTTTGAGCATTGTTTTTTTTGCATGGCTACCTCCGTTTCCAGAAGAACGCACTTACCGTGCCAACGCGAAAAATGCCCCGAGCGGGCATTTTTGGATAAAATCTATTTTAAAAGATTTTCGAATTTTTCGAATTGTTGCTTCCAACCTAATTTTGAAAATAGGTACATAATTGATGGAATACCTTCTTCAGTCACTTTAACTTCTGTATTGCCGTTATTCTCGCGAAACTCAACGGTAACTGTGACTTCATCGGGCCACGACCCAGGAACCGCAACATCTCTGCCGGGAATTGCTTTTCCATTTTCATCTGCGAACGACATAGCGGTCACAATTTTTTGATTAAGAATAATCTCTTTATAGGTACCACTGTTAAAATGCATTGTTCCGTCAGCAGCTTTCATTGATAGCAAATAAGTGCCACCAACTTGAAAATCACTTTTAATAGTGGGAGCCGTGTAGTAAGTCGGGCCCCACCATTTCTTGATCGATTCCACGGATGTCCAATGCATCCACACTTTATCGACAGAGGCATTGAAGGTATGTTCAATCACTACCGTGCTAGGTACTTTTGCAGCAATAAAACCCGCAATAGTCAAAATAACTAAAATGCTGACGAAGCTAATAAGAATTGTTTTTAGCATAATATTAAAACCATCTTTTGTGTTCGATAATAAGACAACGATTGGAGACGACTTTGATTCCCGCTTTCTCGGCCTTTAATTCCGCTTCAGGATGCGAGATACCCAGCTGTAGCCACAATACCTCGACACCGCCCGTAGCAATTACTTCATCAACAACATCGGGAATTTTATCAGAGCTACGGAACACATCTAAAAATTTGCGATACTCTGCGGGGATATCGCTAAGTTTGCTATAAATTTTAAATCCACCGACTGAATGATTTTTCGGATAGGTCCCTACCATATCCCATCCATGATTTTTCATATATAGAGGAACATAGTGACTGGGTTTATCGGCATCAGGACTTAGTCCATACACAGAAAACTTTTTGTAATCAGAGAGAAGCTTTTTAATTTCGTTATCTTTTACATTCATTTTTTACCTCGTTTAAGAATTCACTAACTTCTTTTCAATACGACGATCAGGAACTAACCATATTAGGGCCGCTACGATATACAACGCCATTCCCATCCACTCGGTCCAAAAACCAATAATCATGGCAATGCAGTAAAGCGCAGGTGATAGTTTGCCTTTCCAATCTTTTCCTACGGCTAGTTTTAATGGCGAATCTGGCCCTTGCGATCGAATGATAGTTTGTTGAAGGATCCAATAGGCAATAGCTGACATAAGTAATGTGAACCCATATATCGCCATAGGTGTCGCTGAAAAATGATTCTCACCCATCCATCCAGTTGAAAACGGAATCAGCGATAGCCAAAATAATAAATGTGAATTGGCCCAAAGAATTCCGCCCGTCACATTTTTACACATGTGCAACATGTGATGATGATTGTTCCAGTAGATGCCGAGGTAGATGAAACTTAAAACATAACTTAAAAATACGGGCAGTAGGGGCTTTATTGTTTCCAGGGTATCGCCATGTGGGACTTTCAATTCAAGAACCATAATCGTGATCAAGATAGCAATAACGCCATCGCTGAATGCCTCTAATCGTGTTTTTCCAATACCATGATGTTTGTCTTCGATATTATACCTCGTCTATACCTGAATATGTTTCCACTTTCCTTTTCTGAAATAGTACCAAGCTAGTAAGGCTAGTAAAACTTCTGAAACAGGAATAGCAATTACTGCGCCGGTAGCATTTAAACCCGCATATTTTGCAAGTACATAAGCAAATGGAGTTTGAAACAACCAAAAACAAATAGAATTTAATCGAGTCGGTGTTTTAGTATCGCCCGCACCATTCAGGGCCTGGTTCATGACCATAGCAATACCGTAGAAAATAAATCCTGATCCCAAAATGCGTAACGTTTGAATACCGTAGGCTGTGACCTCTGGATCATCTGTGTAAATTCGGATCAACGGGTCGGCTAAGAAAATAAAAAATAGAGTCACGAATATCATCAGTACTACGCAGAATTTCAATGTTGTGTAGACACTTTGTTCTGCACGTTCGAACTGTTTGGCGCCGATATTTTGTCCAACAAGTGTTGCGGCGGCGTTACTCAATCCCCAAGCGGGTAAAATGAAAAACGCAAAGTTTCTAAATGCAATTTGATAACCAGCAGAGGCGGCGGTTCCTCCCGTTTCGGCTACTAATCGAGTGAGTAAAATCCAGCTACCGCTACCGATAAGAAATTGTAATGATGCTGGCCAAGAAATTGTAAACAAAGATTTCATCATCGATGTGTCTATCTTGAATAGGCTGGCGTTGAACTTCAGCATTCCGTCACCTTTATATAAGTGGTAACATTGGTAAATGACACCTACACTGCGACCCAAAAGAGTCGCGATCGCAGCACCCTTTAATCCATAAAAATGAATTAGTATCGGGCACAAAATGATATTCGCACCACTGGCGAGCCATAAACTGCGCATGGCCATTGCGGCGTTTCCAGCTCCGCGAAAAATGCCGTTGATAAGAAATAATAAAAGAATCACAACATTTCCACCAATAAGAATTTCAGCAAAAATGGCACCGTCATTGACGACGTCAGGACTGGCTCCCATTAGCTTTAATATATCGGCGGAGTATACAATTCCGATGGCTCCCAAAACAATTGAGGCCAACAGCGCAAGAACAATAGATTGTGCGCCGGCATGAGCCGCTGCTTTGGGATTTTTTTCGCCGATTCTGCGTGCAACAATCGCAGTTGCACCGGTACTGAGCCCAATCGCAATACAATAGATTATACTTGCGAAAGATTCCGTAAGGCCTACAGTTGCAATTGCATTTTGACCCAGTTTGCTTACAAAAAACATATCTACGACCGCAAAAATACTCTCCATGCTGAGTTCTAAAATCATAGGGATAGAAAGCAATACAACCGCATCGGATATATTTCCTTGAGTGTAGTCGTGCTCCTCACCTTTGAGAGCTTTTTTTAACTGTTCGAAAAGTTTAGTCACGGATGGCCTTTCTTGTGAAAATTTATTGTTAGATACTAGTTAGTATGTTGTCAATCAAAGTTGACCACGTCTAGCTAGACAAGTAATGATACAGGAAGGAGAAATTAGTCATGTATAAGCTTTATGGAATACCGAATTGTAACACGGTTAAAAATGCCCGCACTTACCTTGAAAATAAAAAGATTCCATTTGAATTTATTGATTTCAAAAAATACACACCAACCGAAAATGACATTAAACAGTGGTCAAAAGAATTTGGGGGCCTGCCAGTTAATAAATCCGGATTAACTTATAAAAAACACAAAGATGTTTATGAAAAATTAACTGAAACTGGGAAAGTTAAATTTATTCAAGAAAATACTTCGATGATAAAGCGACCAATATTAACGGACACGGCACACGTTTTAGCATTTGGATTTAGCGAAGACTTGTATGCGGATGTGGTGTGAGACTCCTTGCTGCTATAACTCTATTTTTAATAAATCCTATATGTTTTGCGAATAATCAAAAAGTCGATCAGACGCAAAAATCTGTTCGATTTACAATTGTGGAATCATGGCCAGAGCCTTATGCTTTTTTTGATTTTGAACGAAACCTAAAAGGTGGAGCCTTGAAAGAAGTCGTCGACGAACTTGGTAAGCGAATGAATGTTCGCGTGGAACATATTCACTTGTCTAGAAATCGAGTGGATGCAGCGATAGAAAAAGGTACTGCAGACGTTCGCTGTTATGTCAACGAGGCGTGGACAACTAAGCCTGATTTGTATTTTTTTACGCAGCCTCTATTCCTGACTTCCAATTCTATTATTTGGAAAAAGGGTAGCACGCCACTCAATAAAATGGCTGACATTGAAGGCAAAACAATCGGTACTGTTGCGGGCTATGCGTATAAGACCGCAGATGAGATATTCAAAAGTGGGAAAGCAATACGTTCCGATGTTGCTAACGAGGGAATGAATATTACTCTACTGCAAAAGAATAGAATTAAATACGCCATTGTGGAAACGACGTCTTTTAATTGGTCTGCACAAAAGAAGAACGAACATGATTTAAAAGACATAGATTCCTTTCAGATTGATTCTATTCCTGTAAAATGTGGTGTTTTGAAAAAAAATGAAGAGCTTTTTAGATCGGTTGAGTCCGCCATCGATAAAATGAAACAAGATGGAATGATGAAAGCAATATCACTAAAATATAATCTGAAATAACTATGCTGCTGCCGGCATGATGTTTGAAGACGATTTTCTAAGTCTGATTTCGAAGCGCGTATTTTGATGATTCTGGCAGTAAGATAGTGAGCCGCCATGGGATTCGATAATGCCTATGGAAATACTTAGGCCTAATCCAGTTCCTTTTCCTAGTTCTTTTGTTGTAAAAAATGGTTGAAGCATTTTTGTTTGAATTTCTTCAGGAATGCCTTTTCCAGAATCGGTAATAGTGATCAAGACATGTTTTTCTTCCACTACGCAATCAACAGTAATCCATTTTTCGTCCAAATGCTCTACGGCGTCGGCAGAATTGTTTATCATGTTAATTAGTACCTGTGAAAGCTGAACTTCGCGCCCTGATATTACTACTGAAGGGTCTTCAACAAAGAAGCGGATGTCGATTTTCTTGTGCACTAAGTTCGCATGGCATAAATCAGAGATGTCGTTGAAAAATTTATCAATGGGAAATTGAGTAATCGGTTCTTGGCTGCCATCTCTAGAGAATGCTCGAAGTCCATTAACTATTTTTGTGATTCTGATAACCATTTTAGAAATCTTAGATAGATAGGCATCTAGTTTCGTCATGTCAATTTCAACATTGGCTGCAATTTGCCTAGCAATTAAACGAGTCGTTCCATCTATGACGGCTAGAGGATTATTTATTTCATGAGCAATGCCGGCAGACATTTCACCTAAGGATGCCAGACGTGATGAATTAACCATCGCCATACGTTGTGTATCTAATTGCAGAGTGCGCTCTTCGATTTCTTTTTGCAGATCTTTGGAAACTCGACGCAAATGGATAGTTAGGAAAATGAACAAACATAATGCCGAGAAAAACAATAGTGCCGAAGCCAACAAGAATGAAATTTGAAATATCTCTTGTCGGGCATCAGCGATCGAGAAAATGACTTGTACCGTTCCAATTTGCGAGTTTTTGTAGGTAACAACAGATTCCCAGAACATATAGTTGCTATCATTTTCTAAGTCTTCAAAGGCCGTTTCCGACCATTTGCTGCCGCTGCGATCGAGTGTAAGTTTTGGGTTTCCCGGTGTACTATCTGGTTCTAGCACGCGAATGGCAGCAATGGAGTTAGATTGTTGAAGCAAAATGGAATCTACAATTTGCCGCATTGATTTATAATCTAAATTCCAAAATGGTTGAATGATCGCGGCTTTGATAATTTGCATTTGGTTGAATGTATTGAGTTTGATATTTTCTTTAGCCTTGTACTGGTAAAGTGCTACAAGCGAAAAATTGACCGCAATCATTACCAGTGAAAGGCAACATGCCTGAATTACGAGGGACTTAGAAAAACCTTGGATTTTTTTTAGTTCTTTCACTTTTATACTAGTCGTACCCTGGGGCGGATATATTGAGTCTGGAAGTTTAAAACTCGACTTAAATTTAGCCGCCCAAATTCAATCTATATTCAGTCTTCCAAAGTTAAGAACAGACTGATTCTATCCACCGTTAGTCCACTGACTTTCTGTGGGCTATTACCAATGGCCTGGGAAACCGATATTGCAATCATGCACGACTTGCGGTGGGGTTTTTTGAGCCACCTTATTTGGGTGGATAAAACTACTGACAAGTACGGAGCAATAACATGAAGCGAAGCTGTCGCAGCGTAAGGCTTGCGTCTTTTTGTGTGATCGCCGAAAGATTCATCCGCAGGTTAGCCGCTTGACCACAGGGGCTCCAGGCGAGTGTGTTTGCCGAATCACCAATAGAGACAGCATGTTGACCTAAACGGTAGACCTTTGAGTTTTTCAGACCGGTCGATCCTGCATAGAACGCTTCCAAATTTACGGTAGCGCGTCCATTAGATTGAACGATCGCGCGCCCCACAGACTCGGTGGCTAACGCGAGTTGGTAGCCTGCTGGTACTTGGATCGGAACGGCTAGTGAACACGCTTTCCTATCAAGCGATTTGGTCGAACCGACACCACTGCGAACAGTGAACTTGCTATAGTTCAAAACTAAGTCCCGTTCATTCGGATCAAACCTATAGCTCATGCTGCCCTTTGGACAACCTGTTCCGCCGTAAGTTAAACCACCGATAGACTGAGCGTGAAGTGTAAAAGATATAAGTGACAAAGATAAGATAATTAGTGATTTCATTTTTCCCCCTAGCAAGAAGAAATGTTCTTCTTACTTTGGTATCTATTCTTAGACGAAAAATAAAACAATAGGTTTTGGAACAAAGTGTTCCAGAACATTGGAACACAAAATTACCTGTAGAGATTTTCCCCTGCCAATTTACAGCAGTTCTATTCCCAGAATCTTTTTACATGAATCCATCTGCTTGTTGATTTCATCAAGTGATTTTCTCAAGCTTCGCAGATCTCGTTCATCTAGTTCGGTCTCGAGCGCCGCGATCACCATTGGCAGTTTTTTTAACCACTGACCTTGTCTGGCTGCATAGGTTTCTGGGATGCCCGATCTAAGCGCTGCCTGCTTGGCGTTGCCATCATCTAAAAATTCTACAATGAATTTTAGTGTTTCTAGTGTCAGGATGTTCCGATGTGCCTTCAGCCGTGAAGAAAATCCCATCTGACGGATCCTCATTGTGTCTCCTTTGTCGTAAAGCTTGCAGATCAAGACTATCGTAAATATAATCAAAATCTAAAGGACAAAATCATCATGAGCTCATTTTCTAGTTTCAAGTTACTGCCCAGTTTGCAAGCGACTCTAAAAGAAAAAAACTTTTCTGCGCCAACAGAAATTCAAAACAAAGCGATTCCGGCTCTTTTGGAAGGAAAATCAATCGTGGGTGTATCTGAAACGGGCAGCGGAAAGACTCTGGCGTATGCTTTGCCACTGCTACACATGTTGAAAACTCTAGAGAACGGCGGCGATGCTATTGAGGCGGACTCGCAACCCAGGGCTGCGGTGATTGTTCCTACACGTGAACTCGGCGAGCAGGTTTCAAAAGTTTTTAAACCATTCACACATACAACACGATTGCGTGTCAGAACTGTATTAGGTGGAACGGCTTTAGATGTAGCCAAACGTAACGTTAACGGGCCTTTTGAAATTTTGGTAGCAACGCCAGGTCGTTTAGTTCAATTGATTGAGCGCGATCTAGTAAAAATGGGCGACATCCGCGTACTTATTTTCGATGAAGCCGATCAAATGCTAGATCAAAGCTTTTTATCAGAAGCAATGGCGATTGAGGACCATTGCCCGAAGGATTGCCAAAAAGGATTGTTTTCGGCAACGGTATCGCCTGTCGTGCAAGAATTAATGAACAAATTATTTGGAGGCGCTCAGGTTATTCGCAGCGCTGGCAGCCAAAAACTAGTGCCGACGTTGAAAACTGTGAATAAAACGGTTGTTGATGGAAAACGTTTTCCATTGATGCAGAAAATTCTGTCGGAAAAAGGAAAAGGTGGAACATTAGTTTTCACTAATACTCGACAGCAATGTGACACCCTGGCTGAGCTACTGAAGGATAAAGGCATTAAGTGTCTTATCTATCGCGGCGAAATGGACAAAATCGAACGACGTTCAAATTTAAAAGCGTTTCGGGATGGCAAGGTCGATTTATTAATAGCAACTGACCTTGGCTCACGTGGACTTGATATCGAACACGTAGATCGCGTGATCAATTATCATTTGCCAAAAGAAATGGAAAATTACGTGCACCGGGCCGGTCGTACAGCTCGTGCGGGTAGAAGTGGCGTGGTCATTAATTTTGTCACAGAACGAGATGAAGCACTGATTAAAAAGCTTGAGACGATAAAATCAAATCCTAAAAAATAATTATAATTGTATGGTGGTTGATTTGGAAACTTTTGTCGCAGCGATAATAGGCACTGCGGTCGCAGGTTTAAAGCGTTCGATATACTGACATCGCTGACATAAGCCCTCAAGAAGCTTTTTGTTTTTAAAGCCATTGAGTATTGCCTGCGCGCGTGGACTATCAAGGATTTCTAGTAATGGCTGTTCTTCGACTGAACCTAACTTAATCGCCGCTTCTTTATCTAGACAGCAAGGAACGACACGTCCATCCGCTAGTATCCCAAAGTGTGAGCTCAAACCATGGCAGCGGCCCGCAGTGCCTAAGACAGGTAGATCCATCGAGGGCCATATGAACTCGGTATCGAAATGTAGATAGATTCTATTTTTTAAACGAAGACTTTTCTTAAGGCGCACATCGATATCGGGGTTAACCCTGATATCAAAATGCTCTTCAATTTTTTTAAGCATTTCCAAATTTTTATTTGAAGTCCCGCGTACATCTTGCAAGTTCCATAGTCGATAGTTGATATATAAATCAGGTCGCTCGTGCATGGCGCGATCTGTGTAGGCAAAAATACGGTTTAAATAATCGGACGGATCGCGATCGGGGAAATTATCTGGAAAACTATGCAGCGAGAAATTAACTTGGCGAAATGCGGGATTTAAAAGTAGATCTGTTTGTTTTTCACGCATTAAGAGACCGTTAGTAACGAAAAATATTTTTACATCAAACTCGCTACAAATGCCGACCATTTCTTCTAATTTCGGATGAACTAGCGGATCACCCATCAAGTGAAAGCACACTTGTTCGGTCAATGGAGCTACTTGCTGGATAACTTTGCGGAATAGTTCTAGAGACATTAGTTTTTTGGTGCGAATGACTTCAGGGCAAAAGCTGCATTGCAAATTGCAGATATTGCTGATCTCGATATTCACTTTGGTAAAGCGTTTAAGGGCTTTGATTTCCACGGGTCCGTCATACCTTATCCAGCGTGGGATTGGAAATAACTTATTTTCCAAAGGTCTTCACCGACCCTAAAGAACCGGACTTCAAATAAAAAAAATCCCTGACCTGGTTTACCCCAAATGGAATAGTCGATAGAAATTTCGCTCTCATCGATTTTACGGCTGGAAAGCCATCTGCGCAGGCGATTTCCATAGGTTTGACCACTACGAACAAAGTTAATCTCCTTACGTTCAATCTGGTCATGTTTCATATGGATTTGTACAGCGGCTCTTTCTGAAAAAGCAGCCATAGTTGCACCGACAGCGGCTGTTTTTAACGTCAATTCATAGGCTGAATTAACATCACCATTTTGTAAAAAAGTAATAAATTGATCAGCCTGGCGTAGCACTCGTGCAGGTCGATATTCTTGTTTTAGAAACCAATACAGAAACCCGCAGCTCAGTAGGGTAATGATCGCAATAGTAGCGACGACAGTTCGTTTCATATATTCCACCTTGTAAAACCAGTGATGACTTGTCACCTGAATTTTAAGGTGTCAGTATGGGCTCATGCTCTACCACTTTCAACTCGATTTATCGGACGTCGATCAAGGTATATACGAAACTCTAGATTTTCGATTGTACCAACATCCTTCAGAAATTCCAGCCTACTTGTTAACTCGAACTCTGGCGTATGCTTTAAGCTATGTACCTGGATTGGAATTTTCAGGTGAAGGCTTGAGTGATCCAGAGGCGCCGGCTATGCGATCGCTAGGGAAACATGGTTCTGTGGATTTGTGGATAGAAATTGGTAACCCGTCGGCAAAGAAACTTCATAAAGCAGGAAAGACAGCGCGACAGGTAAAGGTATATACATACAAAAGCGCGGACGTGCTGATGGACGATATCAAGAAAAACAATGTTCATCGCGCCGAAGATATTGAAATCAACGCGCTAGATATGAAATTTTTGAATCAATTGGAAGAAAAACTGAAATCCAATAACAAGTGGTCGGTTTTGTTACAACAAGGTCATATGGATATTGGTATCGGAGACGAAACAGTTTCCACCGATGTCCGCAAATATAAAATCACTAAGTAATCAGCTGATATATAACCGCGAAATGCAGAATTGCGCCAACGATAGTAAACAGGTGAAATAGTTCGTGGTAGCCAAAAACAAGAGGCGCCATGCGTGGCCGCTTTGTCGCATAAAACATAGATCCCACTGTGTAGACAATACCACCGGCCACCAGAAGTGAAACTCTGGTAGTTCCCAAAGCTTTTCCCATTTCAGAGACATAAGGCAGCGCGATCCATCCCATGACGACGTAAAAAATCGCAGTCACGAATTTGGGTGCTTTCACCCAAAAAATCGATTGAAGAATTCCGGCTGCAGCCGCAGCCCAAATAACTTTTAACAAGAAAATCCCGACGGTTTCATTCAATGCTATAAGGCAAATCGGAGTAAACGTTCCCGCAATTTGAATAAAAATGGCAGAATGATCCAGGCGTTTCATGAATGCACGTGGTTTTGGTTGCCAGTGAATTCGGTGGTAAATTGCACTTACGCCTAACATCAGCAATAACCCAAGTGAGTAAATGATCGCCGCAACAAGCGTCAATGACTGCGAGCTTTTTGCGATAAGTAATATACAGGCGCCAAGGGCGATAAAAAATGCTTCTTGGTGCAGATAGCCCCGTAGTAGAGGTTTCTGTATTGCGGTTTGCGAAGACGTTGAGTTTGACATGAAGGGACTATAACGTTCAAATCCTAATAAAGTAAAAGACTAAATATGGAAAAAATTAAGAGTTATAGCTTTATAAATAAACGAGACGAAACGGTTGTTGTCAGGGTCGCTGAAGTTATCGATGCTCGGCAAATTCTGGAGCTTTCAAGAACCGTTGTGGCCGAGGATATCTATCAATTACTGACTCTTAAAGAACTAGACATAACGGTGACCAGTGAAGAGAACTGGATCACGTCTCATCGAGATCATCCTAATCGAATAATACTTGTTGCTGAAATCGATGATGAAATTGTTGGTTTGCTGGATTTTAGCAACGGCAATCGAGATCGCACAGCCCATGCCGGGGAGTTTGGTATGTCGATGGCCAAGGCTTTTCGTGGACTTGGCATTGGAACTCGGTTGCTACAGACTTTAATAGAATGGGCCAAAGAGAATCATACCATCGAGAAAATAAATTTATCGGTGCATAGTAATAACCGTCGCGCGCGCGCCCTGTATGAGCGCATGGGCTTTGCCATTGAGGGCATCAAGAAAAATGAAATCAAATATGAGGACGGTCACTACGTAGACGCCGTCCTGATGGGGCGGTTTGTTTAAATGGAAATTCCAGAACAGCAAATTAAATTGAAAAATGGTAAAACGGTAGTCATTAAGTCGGTAAAAGCGGTTGATGCGGAATTGATGCTACAACACCTACAAATCAGTCATCGCGAGTCCTATAAAAACATGAATCAATCGGCTGAATTTTGGCTGAATTTTCCCATTGAAGACGAGAAAAGAATTTTGGGTGAATTTGAGGGCGCCAGAAATAAATTTATGCTTTCCGTTTGGTTCGAAGGTAAGATCGTTGGTGGCCTTGGGCTTGTCGGTCATGGTGCTGAATTCGTAAAGCACAACGCGAGTCTTGGAATGAGTATACAAAACGCATTTTGCAATTCAGGCCTTGGTACCGAGTTGATGAAAATGGCAATCAAGTTAGCAAAGGAAATCGGCTGGCATCGTATTGATCTGAAGGTGCGCACTTATAATACGGGCGGGATCAAACTGTACGAAAAATCTGGGTTCGAGCGAATTGGTCTTTTAAAAGACGCTGCGTTCATAGATGGCAAGTATGTTGATGAATATTCATATCAATTAATTTTAAAGTAGGCCTATGAATTTACTTATTTCCCTTTTCCTATTTTTCAACATAGCTATTGGCGCAACAAAAGAAATCAGCATCACAATGGATGATCCTGAAGTCACGACGTCGCCGCTAATGACATCGGCCGAGCGCAATCAGAAAATATTAAATATATTGGATAAACATAAATTGAAAACGGCCCTGTTTGTCTGCGGAATGCGAATCGATAATCCTGAAGGCGCGGCACTACTTAAATTGTGGGACGAAAAAAATCACCTAATCGCAAATCATTCGTATTCGCATCTGTATTTTCCGGGAAACAAAAATACTTTAGACGTATTCCGCGCCGATTTTAAGAAAGTGGAACCTTTGGTTTCAGGTCTAAAGAACTTCACTCGGCTTTTCCGTTTTCCATATTTGAAAGAGGGCGACACTAAAGAAAAACGTGACGGCATGCGCGAGGCCTTAAAAGCGAGTAATTATAATATGGGTTACGTCAGTGTTGATGCTTCCGATTGGTACGTGGATGAACGTATGAAAACTAGGCTGAAAGAAGATCCTAAGGCCAAGCTCGATGGTTATCGCGATTACTACGTCGCTCATATTTTAGATCGCGCTCGTTTTTATCACGACTTAGCGGCAAAGACTTATGGCAAAGAAATCAAACACACATTGCTTGTTCATCATAGTTTGCTGAACGCGCTTTTTTTGGGAGATGTGATTGAGGCCCTTAAAAAAGATGGATGGAAATTAATTTCCGCCAAAGACGCATTCGCAGATCCAGTGTATCAAACAGAACCAGATGTAGTACCTGCGGGCGAAAGCATAGTGTGGTCGACCGCTAAAAAACAGAACAAGTACCCTGAAATGCTACGTTATCCTGCCGAAGACGGTACTTATGAAAAAGAAAAAATGGATAAGCTAAGCTTATAATACCATAAAAATTATTTAGTAACGTTTTGCTGCTGTCTTACGATATGATCGTAAGGAATGAAGGCACTCGTCTTTTCTTTTATCTCTAAGTTTTCTCTGACCACCCCAAAGGGGTAATATAATTTTTCGCGAACTACCGTTCGCATCGCATCGCTTTGCTTTATTCAAAACTGAAATCAAAAATTTAAAAACTTAGGAGATGTCATGTCTTTTCAATTTGATCATCGGCAATTAGCCGATGAAATGGAGATCTTTTTTCTAAACGAAGAAATTGGAGCCGGATTACCGATTTGGCTGCCAAATGGAGTCGCTATTCGCGATAGTTTAGAGTTATTTATAAAAAACTTAGAACGCAAAGGGGGTTATCAACGCGTGGTCAGTCCTCATTTGGGTAAAGGTATATTGTACGAACGGTCGGGCCATTTGCGAGCGTTCGATGAAAATATGTATCCACCGCTGAAAGGTATCGAGGAAAATAGTGACTACTATTTAAGACCGATGAATTGCCCGCATCATCACAAAATATTTGGATCAAGCTTACGAAGCTATAGGCAACTGCCGCTTAGGATCGCAGAGTATGGGCAAGTTTATCGTTTTGAAAACAGTGGATCACTAAAGGGCCTGAGTCGGGTACGAGGACTATGTCAGAATGATGCCCATATCTATGTGGATCCCGTCGATGCCAAAAATGAAATTTTATCGGTGCTAGATTTACATGAACATTGCTACCGTGTATTGGGTCTAAGGGGCTATCGTTATCGACTGTCTAAATCAGATTCTAAAAGGCCGAATGATTTTGATGGACCGCTACCACTGTGGCAAGAGGCCGAAGATATCTTGCGACAATGTCTGATGGAAAAAAACTTACCATTCTTTGAAGCTGAGGGTGAGGCTGCATTCTATGGGCCCAAAATAGATGTTCAAATTCAGATGAGTCATGGTCAGGAAGAATCGATTGCGAGTATTCAGCTTGATTTTAATTCCGCGGATAAATTTGAATTAAATTTCATAGCCAGTTCAGGCGAAAGCAAACGACCATGGATAATCCATCGCGCGCCTTTAGGCAGTCACGAACGATTTGTAGCTTTGCTACTTGAGTTCTTTGACGGTACATTGCCAGGTTGGCTGTGCCCAGTGCAGCTCTATATTTTACCGATCAATGAAGATCAGTATCCATTCGCAAAAAATCTTGCCGACAGTTTTTCTGATAAAGGTATCCGAGCCGTTGTGGATAACAATGTGGGAAGCTTGTCTAAACGAATTTTGTTCGCACATAAATTTCGACCATTGTATAAACTAGTTATTGGAAAAAATGAAATGTTGTCGGGACAATTTTCGATGCAAGGTCGCGAGGGCGATCGCGTTGTGTATCGTCAGGAAATAGAAAATTTTTTGTTAAAAAGAATTGCCATCCCAGGATAGCCACATCTTTTTTCTAACTAACTAGACTGATGAATATTTCCCTCGAAAATGATTTTTTGAGGTTTTTTGCCACTCAGCAGGACTTTAAAAGTGCTCAAGTCTTTTTAATCGAAGAAGGCTTGAGCCGCCGTATTGCATTGGTTTTTTATGGGTACTTCAACAACAAATAAATAAGGAGTGTTTATGGAAAATGAAATTATCCCAGTTATTAAGGCCACCAAAGACAGTCGTCTAAATGCGGGTAAACAGCCAGATGAAAAAGAGAAAGACGACGACGGAGTAAAATTACCAGAGAGAGATCTTGTGATGAAACGCCCAGCAGCTGGTCAAGCTCCAGACCCTTCAGAAAAACAAAGAGATGATTTTGATTCTTCGGATTTGATTTAGCTCTAACTAAAATAGAACTGTTAATAGTTCAAAGGTGATAAAAATGAATATCATAGTATTTCTTCTTGTCGGTTTGTTAGCTGGCTGGATAGCCAGTTCACTGATGAACGGCCAAGGCCTCGGCATACTAGGTGACATCATTGTTGGTGTGATCGGCGCGTTCGTTGGTGGATTTATTTTTGATATGGCGGGCGTAGCCGTTTATGGATTTTGGTCAGCCCTTGGTATGTCCGTAATTGGCGCCATGGTATTTCTTTTTATCATAGGACTTTTTTCAGGAACTTTAAATATGCGGCACACGCTAAGGAAGTATTAAAGTGGATTTGAAAAAGAAAATAAGATTTCAGATGTTACTTCTTTCGTTGAAGATGGTGGTTATTGCTTATAACATTAAAACCAATGAACGACGAAAACAAGCAGCCGCCCGAAATTCCAGTAGAAATTGCACCTAATCAGTTATCGGCCGACGCTTTAAACGGAATTATCGAAAACTTCATTCTGCGCGAAGGAACTGACTACGGAGTTGTTGAAGTTGAGTTTGATAAAAAGAAAAGTCAGATTCAAAGACAAATAGATCGGGGTGATGTTAAAATAGTCTACGATCAAAGCACGGAAACGGTCAGTTTAATAACGGCTAACGACTTTAGGAAGTTACAAAAAAAAATGGGCCCTGTTTAGGGCCCATTCTCTAAGTATGTATTTCTAACTTAATACTATCTTAAAAGATCAGAACAACGGCTCATGCGAGATACTTTGTCTAGTGCGTAGTTACGCGCTTCAGTTTGGCCTAAGTACAAACCATTGTATGAAGTAGCAAATTGGTATTCTCTATTGAATTGATCCCACATCATTTGGATTTGAGACGAATTCTCACAATTGTTTCTGTCAGTCCAGTTGCGAGCAATACGACCAGCATCAGATTGACCTTTGTATAAACCATTGTATGAAGTCACAAAACTTTTCAATTTAGTAATTGTGTTAGCCATTTCAGAAATCTCAGCAGCTGATAAATATTCAGCTTTTTCAGCAGCGTATGTGCGTGCTTCAGTTTGGCCTAAATACAAACCATTGTAAGACGTTGCTAAGTTAAGAGCAGCTTGGAAACGTGAAGAGAATTCTGTGATTGTTCCACAACGGTGTTCGCGGTTGTATTCCATAGCCCAACGAGTAGCTTCAGATTGTGATAAGTAAGGTCCGTTGTATGATGTTGCAAATTGTTTAGCGATCGTAAATTGTGAATGATCGTAATCTTGGCAATATCCACGTAGAGATCCATATCCATAATTAGGAGTTGGTACTACTACTGGAGGACGAGGCATTGGACGTGAAGGTTCGATTGGACGAACTGGTCCAGAACCGTAGTTACCACCATTGCGTGGGCGACCGTTGAAAACAACTTCAGTTGTGTTTACTTCTCTCCAAGAACCATTTGCACTAGAGCAAGCGATACCTGTTTTAGTTTCCGTTTTTTGGCGAGTTACGATAACTGATTCGTATTCACGGCAAACTTCACGTGAATTTGAGCGTAAGTAACCTTCACGAGTTGTTCTAAAATTTCCACGAGCACCGGTTCTTGAACCGTAGCGATTTCCATCCCATTCAGTTCTTTCACCGATTGGGCGACGGAAAGAATCACGTTGAGCTTCTTCTAAAGCGCGTCGATCATTATTATCTAAGTCTTTACCAATATCAGCGCCAACAACAGCGCCTAAGATAATTCCTAAACCAGTAGCAACAGTTTTACCGTTTCCTTTACCTACTTGATTTCCTAAAATTCCGCCAACGATAGCACCGATGATGGCCCCGTTGTCTTCTTTGTCAGCTAATGCTGTGAAACTTACACTTGTAGTTAGCATGGCTGCTACTAAACTATACGATAAAAAACT
Source organism: uncultured Bdellovibrio sp. (assembly GCA_964498705.1). GTDB lineage: Bacteria > Bdellovibrionota > Bdellovibrionia > Bdellovibrionales > Bdellovibrionaceae > UBA2316. Next base: position 20,871 of record CAZCHT010000018.1, read on the forward strand.
GCGATTCATTTTGGCTCCTTTTAATTGTGAATTGAGTACGGGGACCTACTAAAGCAAATGGGAGGCCTGGATATTTTGGCACTAGGAAAAAAATCCATAAGTTAGGCAGATGCCTACGAAAATCTTGAACTAACAAGCAGTTGGGTGAGTTTTAATTTGGAAATATGAGGTCGAAATTCCAACAAGGCGCCTTGACTGACGCGCGTGGTTGAAAAACATTCAAGCGAGGGGGATCATAAATACAGTGTAATTTTAGCCCCAGTTAGCTGAGGAATTTTAATTTAAAGGCCTCCAATTTAGATCGGGGTGGCGCTTGCCTGAGGTATAGAACTCTTTGATTACACTATAAGTGGTGAATGGATCCATCACCATTTCAGGTGGGAACTTTCCGACTGTATGACCCGTGCGAATCAAAATTAAATCGCCGCCTCTATTCATAGGATTATTTAGTTCATAGAATTTGTTGTTATCAGAGAACATGATGATGTACTGCTCACGTCCACCGGAAATCGTTAGAATATTTTGATTGGAATAAACCAGGCACAAATTAACGTACTTTTCTGCATCTAGCTTTAACATCAACGCTTCAAGTTCAGAAACGTTTTTAGCGACGCCGTCATCAGAAACCAATGATCCTTTTTCTAAATATTCTAACGTGTATTTCATGTGTCGCTCAGTTTACTCGGTCGTTGTTTCTTCTGTTTTTTGTTTTTCCATTTTTGGTGGAGGCACAGGCATTAGCCCTTTCATTGGAGGTGGGCGGTGTTCACGCCTTGAGGCCTCGATAATTTTTGCAACCTCAGGATCTGGTTTTCTATCCACTTCTTTTAATACATCGGCGATGCGGTTTAAGTTAGATGTCCAGTCGCTGAAAATAATTTGGTTAGTAGCCGCGTGAACATTCATTTCGCCATCTTTAGATGGAAGAATTCTTAAATCGCGGTTCACAGATTCCGCAGAGATATATTTAAAAGTGTAAATCCACGAGTACATGCGTTCTGGTTTTAAAGACGGTTTCAATGTGCTGACTTCGATCAGATCACGTTGAATATTGCGACCGGCTTTGACTACCATTGTGTCGCCTTGCTTGCTGATTCCAAAACCATTGATAGCAAGAGCCGATGATAATTGGTTAAATGCTTCTTCCATTGTTACTTCGTCTTGAATGAAAATAGAAACGCGGCCGCGCACGCCGGGATCAACCACAAACTTTTGCCCCGAAGCTTTGGAGTATTTTTCGATGATTTTTATGATTTCTTCGTTATTGAAATACATTTTCATTTTTGTGTCAGGACCAGCAAAAACTGTGATAGCAAGAAAAGATACCATTCCTATAGAAAGCGCTAACCATTTCATAAACTACTCCTTAAATTTTAGGTTCTAATTAGGGTAGCGAAACTTGGACTCGCCTCCAAGTTAGATTCTAGATGACAACAGTTGTTAATAAAACTAGCGTTTATGAGATGGAAATCGAAAGTAACTGGAAACGCATTCCTAAAACTTCAGAGAGTCGAACAGAGAACCGGCTGTCTCAACCATTGCACTCTTATAAAGTCTTTAACAATCCAAACATTGTTACAGAAGCTTGGTATCCCGTTGTTCCCAGCAGAAAATTAAAAAAGCTGAAATCACACTCATTTAAAATTGGTTCTCAAAGGATAGTGATATTCCGCGGAGACGACGACAAAGTCAGAGCCATGGATGCCTTCTGTCCGCACATGGGTGCAGACCTTGGTCGAGGAGAAGTGACGGGAAATGAAATCCGCTGTTATTTTCATCGTTGGAAATACGATGCGGAAGGGAACTTAAATGAGATTCCCTGTAAATCTAAACTGCCATTTAATTTGAAAATTCAAAATTATGATTCTGAAGAAGCCTATGGATTTATCTGGGTCTATTCTGGAAAGAAAGCACCGTACCCAGTTCCCAAACCAGCCGGCTTAGAAAACCTAGATGTCGAAGGACGTCTGTTATTAAAAACTAAATTATTTGTTCATCATCATGTACTGATGGCATCGGCGATTGATCTCCAGCATTTTTCAAGCGTTCATAATTTGCATGCGGATTTTAAACACGAGATTGAGCAGCCAATTGAAGATAATTTCTATTGGAAAGTCACTGGCAAGTTAGATCATAATGGTATTCGTAACAAACTGGCGCAGTGGTTATTAGGAAGTGAATTCGGGTATCGTGCTGTATTTGCTGGCGGATCTATTGTTGCTTTGACCTACGGAATTGATCCTCACTTTAGGGGAAATCCGAATAGTTTTAAACTGCCAACTTTGCATGTTTTGTGGGGCTGTCTACCAGATGAAACCGGGATTAGTGACGCGTACGTTTTCGTTGTTCAAAGAAAAGCGACGGGATTTCTTGGCAAAGTGAAGTCATTTTTGCAATTTGGTTTGAGCGTGGGACTATTAGCCTGGCTTAAAGATGATGATGTAAAAGCGTTTCCGCGAATGCGGTTTCAGGCACAGAATTTAATTGATCTTGATGGATCAGTTGGAAAATTGATTTCGTTAACTGAAAAATTAAAGGTATCAGCATGGTCATACAAAAATTAAAACTCCATGAATGGTTTTTGGTTTATCAACTCGATCATATCAAACGTCATGGTAATTTTTTGCCGACGCAAATCCAATTGGACATTTCAGCCTACGTTAATTCCTATGAACAACGCGGGCAAAAGTTTCCTCTCAACGCCGTATTTGTTAAAATGATTGGTGACTGGGCGGCCGCTAATCCAGAGGCTCACAAGATGATGTTTCGTACGTGGACTGGTTTGAAATTTCTTTATGGCGATGAAATCAGAATTAATATGCCGATTGAAATTAAACACGAAGGTCGGTCGGTTGTAACTGCAATCGTAATTAGAAACCCCCAAAATAAAACAGTTGAGCAAATCAATCAGGAACTTCGCACTGCCAAAAAAAAATCCATTCGTGATTTTCCCATTACAAAATTTGCTTATTTAAATTCGAATACGTTTTACAATCGATGGTTGCTAAAAGGACTGCATAAAATAATTAACTCATCGCCGAATTTATATTGGAAAAAAGGCGGCGGTTGTTTAAGCGTTTCTTCGCTATCTAATGTGTCGAAACCGGACATGCCATTTTCCACATTTTCATTTGGACCAACGGGGCTAACTTTTTTTTATAAAGATATAGTTCGTGTAGAAAACCGCTCTTACCTAAACCTTAGTATAGGTGTGGATCATAATTGCTATACAGGTATCGAGATGGTTTCGCTTTTGAATCGCTTAATTGAATCCTTTAGATCTGGCGAACAAAAAAACTTTAACAAGATAACACAGGATGTTCATATATAAACTGTTTTAACACAACAGAGTATTGGCTATACTCACAGTATTGAAAAAATAAAATATACAAGGAGCGTATATGATTTTGAAGGCAATGATCGTTGGCGTACTAACATTAAGTTTAGTTCACGCAGCACCAAAACCAGTTGAGGTTGTAGAGGCCCCAATCACACCCGAGATGGTAGAAGCGAAATGGGACCCAGCTGAATTCAAAGAAGTGAATAAAGCATGGAATAAAACAAGTCGCAAAATCGCGAGTGATTTGAAAGCATCGGATGCTTTTAAAACTCAATTAATGGATCCTTGGTTGCAGGTTACAAATTCGGAACAGCTTTATAAATTACTAGTGGACTCTTATAAAGGTTACGATCGCACTGCGAACCCATTTGCACCCGATGTAAAATATTTCTTGAATCACCTTCACACAATGATCCCTTTAAAAGGTATCGTGTGGAGAATGAGACCGATTTTTGAGGTTGGTGGTTTAGGTAATAAATCGACTCACATGTCAGCTATTCAATTCATCCGTGGGATCGCAACCGGCTTAGCTGCTGGTTTCCCAACTCAACAAACTCGTGCAATGACAGACTACTTTACTATTCCTGGCGTAGAAATGACGGAAGCTTCGCAATTTAAATCGATTGAAGATTTCCAAAATTTCTTGGTGGATTCATATATTCCATATCTTGAGAATAGTTCAAATCGTATAGCTGCTTTGACTAAAGCTAACCCAGGTGCTGTATTTGTTTGGGACAACCAAATGTATTATGGAACAGCTTCTTTCAAAAATGGTTTCAATCGTTATGTAGGACACGGATTAGCAGAAATGCATATCTCGATGGCAACTTTAAATGAAAGTATCCATGATTCTTTAATGTTCTCTGCCTACAACCAAAAAGACTTAATTGAAGTCGCGGGTGATTTGGGCCGCAAATTTGGTATTGATATCGTGAAAGGTATTGGCTGGAACGAGATCGGTGTTACTGATAAAGAACGTAGTGCTGCACTTAAGAAATATGTTGAAAAAGAAAACGGATTTTTGAGTCTACGTACTTACGGCATGTTAGAAAAAGCCAAACAGAAATTGAAAAACGCGAAAGTGGTAACCGTTGATGGTAAACCTAAAGAACTAGGCGAGGGCTTGGTATGGCGCGCGTACGGCTACAAAGTAATTGCTGTGAATCATTTCAATGATGCTTATACAGCGTTGGATGGTAAGTCTGCAAATGCCTCTATGGCACTTAATCCAGCGATCTATCAAAAAGATGTTCAAAATCGTTTGAATGAAGGCGTTAGTAGAATGAAAGACGCTATCGAAAAACCTACTGATTTCAATGATCCAATTTCTTCTGAAGTGGTTCGTTTAGATGTTCCAAATTTCTATAAAAACCCACCGAAGTCATTAAAAGTGTTGATGGCTAAAAACTGGGAAGGCAGCACGGATGATAAAGAAGGTCCGTTTGTCACAAACGTAAAGGGTAAAAAATTACATTACCGTAACTATTTTGCAGGTCGTTCAACTGAGTGGGACAATGCCGCTTGGGGACAGTACGTAACTTCGGCAAATGGAAAAGATGCTGGCTACATGATGACGGCGAAACGTGTGATGCACTATTCTTTAGGCGCGACACCAGTTTTCGGCGTTGTTGATATTTTCGTAAGATAGTTCTTTAAGTTCAGGAGACCTTTTAAGATCCAAAGGTCTCCTGATAGATTTATAAAAAATCCAATACTGAAAAGTAGTCCAAGAATCTTCATCGGAATCAAAGTTTGTAGTAAGAACAGTAAACTACTCATCACTGTAATAAATCCAATAATAATGCTAGCCGGACCATTTACCTCAACACCTTCGTGAATATCAGCGCCTTCTTTTACAAAGAGGTATTGAATCGCATTGTCTCCGGTTATTCCAACAAGAATAGCAAGGAACATACTGTTGAATGGACTGATGGGGATATTGAGCAGGGCCATTCCGGATACTAAAAACAATGGTCCACCTAGCAATGACAATGGCACAATAAAATATTGCCGATTACCTAAACGCTTTTGAAGATAAAGAATAATACAAATTACTATTAATAAACTGACAAGGAAACTTTCGGCTAAGGTTTTACTTAAAACCAGAGAGGCTTCCCTGTACACGTCGCTTTGTCCGACAATGGCGGCCTCTTTGGGACACGAAGTATCCACTATTTCGTGTATCTTAGTCAGATCGTTGGGTGAATTTGATTTCAGAAAAATGACCGAGCGAGAGGAATAGTGTGAAATATATGGTTTTAAAGGACCGAATCGGCGCAGTTGCCATTGAACGGACTCTCGGCGAACGATTTCTAATCCTTTTAGGAAATAGTCTTCGAAAGCATAGGGATTATCTATCGAATGAACTACTTCGGACGTGCCAATGGCAGCTAAACATCGATCAATCTGATCTCTAGGGAGTTCGATAGGAAACTGAATAAAGACAGAATTTTGCCAACCCATTCTTTCGCCAAAATGTTCTAAGCTTTTTTTGATGGGATGTGACGCTGGAAAATTTTTTGCTGGGTTTTCTTCAAATTGAAGTTTGAAAAATAAGAATGGACCAATAAAAACGAACGCACAAAATAGGATCGTTATAATTTTTGGCGGTGTCCATTGATTCATCGTCTTCATAATGCTGATGGAGTTTGACTGTTTTGAAGTGTTTATAAACTCAGGCTGCCAATTAAACTTCTTAATGAGTGCGGGAAGAGTCAGATAGGTTAAAAGCCACTCAAGACAGGCGCCCACAGCGGCGGCTAGTCCAAATCGCTTTATTGTCTGTAGATCAGAAACGCATAAAGAAATAAATCCAACTGAGGTTGTTATCGTCGTGAAGAAACCTGGTCGACTATAGAAGAGTGCTGATTCTTTTAATGTTAGTCCTCGAGCCATACCCCAACAGACAAAGATATAATCTGCGGTGGCCGCGATCGCCGTGATTAAAAATAGACTATTTGTTAAAATATCAATCGGAAGTCCAAAAATTCCCATGAACCCAGCTAGGCAGAACAATGTTCCTGACACTGTCAGCAGAAAATAAAAACCCGTTCGCCACGTACCAAAAAAATACCTAAAGAATATTAAAAAGAAAATAATCGTTAGGATGTGAAGAAGAGAATCTTTTTTTAGTATTTCATTCACATAGTACTGGAAAACAGCGGGCCCGATCGCACTCATAGTGTACTCGTCAGAATCAAGATCTTTGAGCCAATGTCCGACCGAAACCAGGGTAAAATTAGCTTCTAATCGCACTTGCAGCAGTAATTGTCGGTTGTTGGCAGAGTATTTATAGAGCGGGTGCGCAGGATCCAAATTCTTTTTCAAATCAGATAGTTTTACTCCAGGAGTTTCGCAAGGGTCAGGCAGAGCGTTGGGAAACCAATATTCGTTCGCTTTATTCTCGAGTCCCTTTAATTTGAAAATATGGAAGACGGATTGGGTGCTTTCAGATGCTGATTGGGTCTCTGCCGTTTTTTTTAAAAACGAACATACTTGTTCTGACGTGGGTTCTTGTGGCCATTCGGCAAGTATTGAAATCGTGGAAAAATCTTTGAACTCCTCCATCATATCCCACAGGCGTACTAGTGACGGAAAGTCAGAATTGTGTGAATTATAGAGATCTAATTCGACTTTTAGATTTCTTATGCCGGCAAACGACAAAAGCAGGACCAAAGTACTTACTACGAGCACTGAGTTAGTGTGTGTAAATGCTTTTTCCGTTAGATCTTCTATCCATTTAAACGGCTTTTTCTTTTGCGTCATCGCTCTAGATTATTGGACTGGCTTTCTATTGGCGCAATATAATTTTGGAATGTCATTCGCAGATAAAATTAAAAAATTTGGACACTCTGAATTCGTACCGGACGGTTGGTACTGGCTGATTTCATCGAAAGAATTAAAGCTGGGGCAGGCGCGTCCTGCTAAATTTTTAAACTACGATTTAGTTGTGTATCGTGGTGAAGATAATGAAGTTCGTGCTCTGGATGCTTATTGCCCGCATATGGGCGCGCATCTTTGCGATGGCAAAGTTGAAGGTAGCTCAATTCGTTGCCCATTTCACTTTTGGAAATTTAATGCCGATGGCGTTTGTGAAGATATTCCCGTATTAAAAGAGCCTGTTAAAGTTGAACAACTAAAAAAATACAAATGCGGTGAAAAATACGGACTAATTTGGATTTGGTATGGAAACAACGAAAGCACAGTTGAAATTCCAGTCGTTCCAGAATTAGAAGGCTTCACGTTAGATTGCACTTTAGGAAAGCCCTTCGTAAAAGAGTGTCACCCTAATGTAATGATGATTAATGCGATTGATGCTCATCATTTTAGATCGGTACATAATCTAGTGGTTGATTTAGAAATGGAACCTAAAATTCTTAGTGATAGTTGCATTCAATTTTCTAACACTACTCCGATGCCGCAAAAGAATTGGTTTTTAAGATGGGCCACGCAGTTTTATGCAAAAGCATTAACGTATGAACTGACTTATTGGTGGGGGCATACGGGTTCCGTCATGGTTGGACCTGATTTCCTGCATTTCTATATTATCTTCGCTTTAAGACCAAATTCTGAAGGAAAATCCGAAGGCCAAACTATTTTAGTTACTAAACAGCGCTCGGGTGTAACCGGTGCTCTGTTCAATAAAATCGTATTATATTTAACAAAACTCGTCGGAAACTATTTTGCTACGGGTGATACGCTGATTTTCTCGCGTATTAAATATAAATTTAAAACCCCAATAAAAGCAGATCGCGCCATTCTGCATTTTATTGATCACTATGAAAAGCTTTCGCAAAATGGATTTGCGGTAAAAGAAAAGGAATTTAAATCATGCTACCCAAACGATCAAATGACTCTTTAGAAAATTGGGATTTGTTTGTGCTTCGGCATCAACAGTTGGCCAACGTTCTGGTGCATTTCGTTTCATTTTTAATGTTTTGGCTGGGGCCTGTTTTAGGTATCTTGGTGCATCCATTATTCTGGTTGATGTTTTTCTCGTCAGGTATGGTGGGCGTTGCCGGACACTACTTTTTAAAAGACGGAACCGTTGATCGTAAAGAAGCTACCTCTAGTATTGAAGTCGTTGTGTTTTCATCATTAATGGCCGTTTTGTTTGTCAGTAATTCCTATCAGAGAGAAATTGACCGAGTTAAAAATAAATATCGGCAATTTCTTTTGGGAAATATTCCAAGTCATGCAGATGTTGAGCTTTTCAAAAAAATTGGGTCACAGGTGGTATAATGGAAATAACTTTTGAAAAAGACCCCGAGTTTAAATCTCTAAAAGATGATATTAAAACAATGAAGCGAATGGAACTGGCGCTGAAGAAGAGTAAGCAGCTAGATCAAACAGCTAATATGGATTTGGCCGGTCGTGAATTTCAATACATCGATTGTAATAAGTCATTTTGGAATCCCGAGCGAGTTTCTTTATTGTATGGCACTTGGATTTGGAATCAGAGTTCTGATTATCAAAAGACAATTCTTAATCAGCTGTATTGGGTAGCGTACTATTCTCAAATTATTTCTGCAGAGATTGCGACGATATTTTTCAATCAAACGTGTGCCGCTTCATTATATGGGATAGAAGACTTTCGAATCGTATGCGATACACTCGATTTAGAATCGGCTCAGGAACGTGCGCATATCAATGCATTTAAAAATGTATCTGAAGAATTAGAGAAAACGTTATTTGGTCAGCGTATTTTCACCTACCCGATGAGAACGCCGTTTGTAAAAACAATGATGTATTCGGACTTAAATAAAGTTCAGGAATGGCTTCGCACACAACAATTGCGTGCCTATTCAGTACTGTCGGCAAATTCAGCGTTTATTGGTTGCCAGTATTTCACTGTGCGTGGGCTTAGAACTCTGAATGGAAAGATCGTACAACATCAATTGTCGAAATTTTACTCGGGAATGGAAAATCCAGATTTGGCACCGATTCCAGCAAAGATTTCGTACTATCACTTTATTGATGAGAGTTTTCATTTTAACACGTCTACCGTTATTTCACATGATGTTGTGAATAGCTTGAAAGCACCAAGCAAATGGGAATCTCATATTGCCAATATGACATTACACGGTTGCCAGAAAGATCATTTCAATTTTTCGACAGCAATTAACGGTATATTTTGGTTTGATCCGGCTTTGTATGCGCCAGTATACAAAATCCTGCGTAGCGACGTTTTTGGAATGTCTCATGAAGATGCTCTTACCGCGATTTACAAAAGCTTCTGTGAAGAATCCGAAGGTGCCGTAGCATCGGCTAAAACACATTCAGAAGCTGTTGATTCTTATAAATCGTATTTGGCTGACTTTAAATATATCACAAAGAAAAACAAAGATATGCAGCTGATGTCGCAAAATAATTTAGAACGCCATTTAGCTACTAACAAAAAGTATTTCGAGAGATTTAAAAAATCTATATGAATAAACGTCAGATTTCTTTTACCGATGACAAATATGAGCCGGTTGAACTACCCGATGAGGCGTGCTTGTCAGAACATCTGACTGTGCAGAATTCACCTATTCTATTTGGCTGTCGTATTGGAATTTGCGGAACGTGCTTGGTTGAAGTTGTCAGTCAAAAAGACCCGCTAACGAAACGAACAGAAAATGAAAAAGAGTTTTTAGATGCAATGTTGCCGGATAGAAAAGAATGTAGACTTGCGTGCCAGGTAAACATTAACACGGACATTAAACTTAAAAAGATCGAGCTATAAAATGAATCAAAAACAATTTTGGTACATAGCTTGTGAAAGCTACCAGTTGAAAAGCGACAAGCCACTTCCGGCCAGAATAATGGATGAGTGGATAGTTTTATTTCGAGATAAATCGGGTAATCCTGTGGCCATGCAAGATCGTTGTCTGCACAGATCGGCTCGGTTATCCACTGGCCTGGTAGATGACGGTCACATAAGTTGCCCGTATCACGGCTGGAAATATAACTCTCAAGGTGAAGTAACTTCGATCCCGTCCGAAACCGAAGTCGGTCGTAAACGATGTGCAGTAAAATACAACGCCATTGAAAAAGACGACTATATATATGTTCAACTCCAGGAACATGTCATCGAACCGTTTCCTATGCCTAGCTATAAGCACAAGGGCTATACAACGATTCGTCTGCAAAATGTTTTCGAGAATACAGTGACTAACTGTGTGGAAAACTTTTTGGATATCCCACATACGACATATGTTCATCCAACTATTTTTAGAAATGCCTCTCGCCAAAAGATGGGCGCTGTAGTGGAACGCAGAAAAGGCCATGTTAAAGTCACCTACCTTGAAGAAAAGTCGGACTTTGGTATTTTTTCTTGGTTTCTAAATCCAAAAAAAGAGAGCGTTGGTCACACCGATGAATTTTTTATGCCGAATGTATCCACTGTGAATTATTTCTTCGGAAAAAAGCATTTCATTATTACGTCTCAGTCGGTTCCTGTGGATGCGAAGACAACCAAAGTTTATACGGATTTGACTTATAATTACGGCATGTGGAATTGGATCTCGCGCCCGATCATTCGTTGGCAGGGTCAAGCCATCATCAATCAGGATATCGTCATTCTAAAGAATCAGTCAGAGACAATCCAGAAATATGGACAGCACTTTCAAAACTCGCCATGCGATATTATCCATACGTATATTGAAAGTATCAGAGGCGAAATCGAGAATGATCGTGATCCACTGACCTTAAGTGAAAAGACCGAAAGGATCGAATTTTGGATTTAGTTGAAGTATGGCAGCGCCGATCTTTAGGTGAGAAATTTACCGATGTGGTTGGCCTTGCGATGCAATCATTGCTAGTTCCCGTTGTGGCTACCTATTTAGGCACTCAATTATTACCTAGTTTATTTACGATTGATAAAGACGCAGTGGCGATTCCGAATTGGATTCAGTTTCTGCTGCCATTTACTTTGGTGGACTATTTGTACTATTGGAATCATCGCATGATGCATAGAGAAAAATTCTGGTGGTTGCATAGGGTACATCACACGTCTCGCCAGCTAGATATTTTTGTAACCTCACGAAATTCCATCTGGACCGTATTTTTCTTTATTTATATTTGGTCGCATTCGTTTTTAATTTTTTCGCAAAAGGATCCTAGCGGATTTTTGTATGGTATGTACCTGCTGGCGGCCATGGATCTATGGCGCCATTCAAATATCAAGACGCCGCCGTGGGCGCGTGGTTTTGGTGCCATTTTCATTTTGCCGGAGGATCATGAGTGGCATCATGCTCGAGATAAAGCTGGTGTTAATTTTGGTGCTAACCTAAACCTATGGGATCGCCTGCATGGAACGTTCTTTCGCAGTTGGGAAAAACCGAAACTGTTAGGTGAAGAAGAAAACCATTCGGCATGGCTCAATTTGTTTTTTCCCTGGAGAGCAAAATAATGACCGTCGGTGGAGTATTGGCGAGTCTTTTTCCTGCTTTCTATTTTATTCTTAACTTGATGTCTTTGATTGGTTTTGTTCAAGCTCCGGGGCTTTCTAGTTTCGCATGCATTTTATTTTCTATTTATCTAGTGCCTTTAATTCTGTATCGATTGCATTCTCTGTTTTTTAAAATCGAAGAGGGTGAATTCGATCTGTCTAAAAAAGTCTACAATCCTTGGTGGACAGCCCATATGCTGCAGTATCCATTTATTGCACTGCCATTTTTAGAGTCGTTGCTACATTTTTTCCCGGGACTGTATTCTATTTGGTTGCGGGCATGGGGTTCAAAAATTGGAAAGAAAATTTTTTGGACACCAAGAACTGAAATCTTAGATCGAAACTTGGTTGAAATAGGCGATCAGACAATTATTGGTCATTTAACTATCATGGTTTCGCATTTAGTTGAAACACGTTCAGGAATTCCAAATCTTGTAATTAAGAAAGTTCGTATTGGAGAGAAATGTTTAATTTCAGCGGATGCCCAGCTAGGCCCTGGAGCCGAAGTCCCAAGTCGTACGCAGCTGAAGCCGAAAACGCGGTTGTACTGGAAAGGCGAGTGGAAGTGACCGCACGTGTGACAGTAAGTCTAAAAGTCGCTCGTTTCATTGTTCATGCTTTGGCTTGGAAAAGCCGCGCCGAATTCAATCGCGCCCTCGTAAATCCTAAAAATGCGCAGGAAAAAGTACTTCATGAAATTCTGAAACTATCAGGAAAAGAAAAACTGCCCGATGTTCCGACTCTTTATCCTGATTATTCCGCAGATCAATCATGGACGTCAGAGTCAGTTAAGTTCTATGAAACTACTTCGGGGAATTCAGAGAAAAAGAAACTCATTCCCTATACTTCGTCTTTACTGAAGAGCTTCCAGTCTTTATTTCTAATCTGGGTTGATGATGTTTTAACTCATCAAAATCTTAAGTCAGGAAAGTTGTTTATTTCGATCTCGCCTAAGTTTGAATCTTTAGGAATGAATTCAGATTTAGATTACTTAAATCCATTTCTGCAACGATTGTTAAATAGGTTTCTAGTCGTTCCGCAAACTGACTTTGTCGCAAAAGACGGTAATGTGTTCTTTGCTCAACTCTCAAACAGATTACTGGAATGCCGAGACCTAGAATGTATTTCTATTTGGAGTCCTAGTTATTTGATCTCGCTTCTAGATTATATAAAAGCGAATCATAAAGTCGGCAGCTGGCATACTGTATGGCCGAAGCTAAAATTGATTTCATGTTGGGTTGATGGAAGTTCACATGAGCAGGCGACTCAATTAAGATCCCTATTTCCACAAGCGATCATCCAGGCGAAGGGTTTACTGGCAACCGAAGCTCCCATCAGCATCCCGTGGACCCAAGCCATGGGCTGTGTTCCGTTATGGACGGAAGTGTATTTGGAATGTATATCGGCAGATGGAAGGATACGTCCACTCTATGAAATGCAGCCTAAAGAGAGTGGCGAAGTGTTGATATCCACTAAAGGTGGACTTCTTCGTTACAAATTAGGTGATATCGTAGAGTGTGGTTACTATTTTAAAAACAGTCCTGTGATTAAATTTGTCCGACGAGTAGGTGATGTTTCTGATCTTGTTGGTGAAAAATTGGATTCAGTGGGATTGATGAAAGCATTTGAGAGTTTTGCGGGAGTTAATTGGATAATGATCGCAAACAGAGATCACTATGTGTTCGCAGCCGATAAAGTGATTGATCCAAAAGATGTTGAAGATAAATTAAGAGAAATTTTTCACTACGCATTGGCTAGAGAATTGGGACAGTTGAAACCCGTTATCAGTGTGTGTGTCGAGAATCTTTCTATGCAGCTAAACGAATTCTACGCGTCGAAAAGAATTAAACTAGGCGATATTAAAGCGAAGCTGCTGTGGACGGATCCTCAGATTTTGAATTATCTACAGAATTTGCAATTATCTGACTCATCTCTGTGATCGACCAGGCCTGCCAATTAAATCGTTTAAGATCGCTATCAGAAAGGATTTTCGCTAGATTTTGCTGAACGAGTTTTAATTTAGCGCCGGTCGTTTGTTCCGCCTGAATAGATCTTAGCATTTCAGTAATTTCTGGAATCGAAGATAATCTATTCAGGTCCGCTAGCAACACTGCCACTTGAAAAGGGCCTACACGAACGGCATCAATTACCGACTGGATATTTTTAACAAGATCTGCCGATAAATTAATTCCATAACTTTGACTCAAAATAATACCGCCGCCATGATGGCGAACTTCATCAAACACGATTTTAGAGAAAGCCTCTTTGAGTTCGTGATTATCCGTTCCAGCAAGCAACGCTTGGTAGTGATGAATACCCCAGCCTTCGAGAAGGACTTGAATCAAAATAATTGCATCGCGTTTAGATTCATTTTCAACAAAGTGGGCGATCAGCTGAGAAAATTCTGGAGCTTCGATATCAACTTGGAATTGAAAATAAGGCTGCAACAAATATAGATGACTAAGCTCTTCATTGGCCACGGTTGTATAGTATTCACGCTCTTCTTGTGTTTCAGACAATATCGCCATCTTATTAGCGTAGGCAATTCCGGCATGCTCAATCGATATAGCTTCTTTAAGTAAAGCTTTTGACATAGAACTTAGGAAATATGATTTCTGAGATGCATTTAGATTTAACCAGAATGGACTCGTTTCTACATCGAAAAAATCAGCACGCCAAACCGGCAGTGTTTTTTTCTCCGCGGGGGCCATTTCCAGCGATTGATTGATCAAGCGTTGCAGGCGATGTCTAAGTTCCGAAGGTGCTTGAGGCAATAGGACTTTAAAATTCACTTATTGTTCCTTGGTAAAAGCTTTGTTTAAAAAACTGCCAGAAACTTTATGGAAAAGAGATCGAGTAAAAACCTTTTTAAAGAATCGGATCGAAAATGCATCTTTCCCGAAGCTATAATTTAGCTTTGGATTGTGCGATTTGATAATGTTGATCACGCCGCGGACGACGTCTTCAGGACGTTGAGGGTTTGGTCGTTTTGAAAGTTTGTCTCGTAGAGATGTGTAATTTGTAACTTGCCGATGATAGACCGATGTCGGCAGAGTTTCGCTCATGCCCCATTCCGCTGCATTATTAAAATTAGTGCGATAAGCGCCGGGCTCGATCAAAGTTACTTTTACTGAATGTGGTTTTAGTTCGTACGATAAAGATTCGGAAAAGCCTTCTACCGCAAACTTGCTGGCGCAGTAAGCGCTCGATAATGGAAATCCCATAAATCCAAACACGCTAGAGAAATTGATAATATGGCCTTTGGCTTTTCTAAGAGACGGAAGTAGCTTTTGAGTTAGTAACATCATTCCGAAAACATTCACCTCAAACTGACGGCGAAGTTTTTCTTCAGTACATTCTTCTGCTGGACCAAATACGGCGAATCCGGCATTGTTGATCAAAACATCTAGCGGGCGTCCTAGAAAGTAAGTTTCCATTGATTTTAAATCGGCCTGAGATGTTACATCTAAATTCAGCTCAATGAGTTTACCTTTATATTTTTCACGTTCAGCTGCGAAGATATCTTTTCTGCCAAGAATATTGCGGCCAGTGGCGATAACTTGGAAATCATTTTCTAGAAGGCTTGTAACTAGGCCTTTTCCAAATCCTGATGTCGCGCCGGTAACTAGAACTGTTTTCATGTGGCCTTCTTTTTAAAGAGAGTTTTCTTAAGGAAGTATTGAAGTGGCATGAGTAGAGTCATCTCGGCGATGCAGGCCAATTCATCACCGCGATCCCAGTGGGGATTCATCTTTGCAAAAAACTGTATTTTTTTATTTTTAAATAACTCATCAGATATTTCAGCTACCTTTTCTTTTAAGCAGCACGCGGTATCGTCAAATTCAATTGTACCTAAATCTGATTTGTAACTTTTTGAAAATCGATGGCCATAGAAACTGTCCATCAAATTTGTATATAAAGCGGGAGTTGATTTTTCGACTCTAGGGTAGTGAGTTTTAAAACTATTCGCCATTAGGAGGTAGGTTTTGTAACCTTTGGAAATTAGAAACCAATACACGGGACGAGTTGGACTTTTAACTTTTTCAGACCATAGGTATTTCAGAAAAGCTACGCCCAGAGCTTTGTTACCCCAGTACTCTTTTTCTAAAACTGTATCACCACTGTAAATGCCGATCGCGTTGTGGCCGAATTGTCGTAGGTCTACTTTTAACAATGTTGAAAAACCCTGAATCGTCTTCTGGTTAGTATCCCGCAATAGAATGACTTGGTCTTTTTCAAATAGGTCAGAAACAAACTGTTCTTTATTGTGGTTGATATAGTATTTCGAAAAAATAGAATACATGCGTTCGATTTCAACGGTGTTTAGAGTGGGAACGGCTTTCATTTCCGCAAAAACAGAAGGGCGACCGGCGCTTGTCGATTTAGTTTTTTTAGTCCCCAGAGTTTGTGTTCGCGTTTGTTGTGGCTGTGTTTCAGCGATCATTGGTGTATCCCCCATTGGCTCGTTGGAATTTTGTTTACGTACTGAATGTACTGACCGACGGGTCGATCGATAGGTAATAATTTAGTAGGAGCAAAGCGCATGTTTTCATAAACTTCGCCATCTTCGCCTTGCAGGGATTTAAAACCCATATGTGTAACGGCGATTAAGGCTTTGGAAATTAGTTTTCCGATTACACCTGATCTTTTTTTCGTTAAAAAGATAGGTTGAACAGAAGACCGTCCACCCGTCAGAGGGCGATAGGCGAAAATCATATACATACTTGGTATTTTATTACGGCCACCAAACCAGTAGCTGTCTTTTACCAAAGTCAGAAAGCCCGTTGAGGCGTGATCATAAAGCATAGAATAGGAATAAAATGGACCAATGAAAAACTGAGTTAGGTTGGCGACCCAAGTAGCATTCCCAATAGCGCCCGCTAATGAAATTTGCATTTGGCGTTCGGCAGTTTTAGCGTCGACTTCCATCTCGATATCAATATTATGAACCGTCTTTAGATGTTGCGGATCAATACCATTGATCATGGTGACGTGATGATGACAGCGGCGCTCATACGATGTTCCGAACGAAACCTCTAAATCTTGATCGGCTAATTCGGGAAAGCACGTCAATGGCGTAGGTGCTGTAGACTTAGGAAACACCCAAATGCTGTCAAAGTGTTCACTGACCGCATAGGATTTTGTTTTTACAGATTTACAGAATGATGGATCAGCCGGGATGTCTTTACAGTGTCCGTCGGAATCATATTTCCAGTGATGAAAAAAACATTGGATGTTTTCTTTTTTTACGGTGCCTTTTCCCAAATGAGTACCCATGTGAGGACAGTAGGCATCAACGCAACCTAATTTACCAGACTCGGTTCGCCAGATTATTAAATCTTGGTGACCAATAGTAAACGAATGAACTTTACCATTTTTTAAATCCCTAGAGCGCATAACAAAATACCAACCCTCGGCCACAACATCAGGATTATTGAAAACGGGCATCCTGACCGTCGGCTGTGAAAGCTGATTCTTAGAGAACTCATTTTGGATTTCCATTGAACTATTTTAAACAAGACGCGTTCTTTAAACCAATAACCAATTCAATTAAACGTCGTATTATCACGTAGTTTTGTGAAAAACTAGACCACCTGGACGGTGTCGATTTTCACTGAAATTTGTGTGGTGGGTGTATTAATAATATTGATAGTACAATTAGAACAATTAATTTTATTTATGGCATCGACATCGTTATAAAGAGCCTCGTTGGAGGCGTTTATGGCGACCGAAGTTGTTCTTAAATATGTTCAGATTATTGTAGTGTTAACAATTATTTACGCAGTTAATGTTTTGGCTCAATCCGGCTGTATGGTGGCGACATCGCAAGGTCAGCGCGCTGTTAGTCAGAATGATCTGTTTTTTAAGACGATTTCTGCAGCCCCGCGATGCCCCCAAAACATTGATGAAGTGAATAGCCTGCTGGCTAATCAATTTCAGAACAGAAAATTCTTGGTAGCCAATCGAGGACGAAATAATCCAAAGCAAGGAAGCTTTAGTTTCTTCGAATCGTTTAGCGGTGGTACTCGAAATGGTGAAGCCGGAATTTTTTTAGGTCATTTTACTGGCTTAAAAAATTTCGGTGGTAAAGTGATGATTGATTTAGATCAATCTCCCGACAAGGGAAAGTTAGTTATTGAGTTGATCGCATGGGATGCTGTGAAGGGTTACTACAATTTCTACGAGCTGATTGGCCAAGGCACTATGAATCAGTGGTTTTATCGGGGCGATTCAAAAGATATTCTGTTAGATAACCAAGCCATCTATTTATCACAACCAGCACAATTTGGTCAGCGACTAAGATGCTCGGGTTGTCACGTATCGGGTGGACCGATCATGAAAGAGTTGGCGTTTCCACATAATGATTGGTGGGTTAAATCAAGACCTTTGCTATTTGAAAACCCGCAATCAGAAGCCTTCTTGCAAAGACTGCGAGTGGTTGATACGGCGGAAAATTTTTCTTCGCAAGTCCAAATGGGAATTCAAAAACTAGAAGCCAGTACTCAGTACCAAGCTTTGAAAAAGTCGTTCAGTGTTCAGGCACAACTGCGACCACTATTCTGCGATATGGAAATTAATATTCAATCGGACATTAATTCATCCGATCGATCTGGAAATATTCAAATTCCACTAGCGAGTGTTGGTGGACCGTTTGCGGGGACAAGTCCGATGGTAATTTCGAAATCTGTGTACCAAGGGTTGTTGCAAAAGTACGGTCTGCAGTTTCCAGAAACAAAGTTTCAAGATGCCGATCATGGCTGGTTATCCCCAGTGAAGGGTTATTCCGATTTGCTGGCGATAGCGAGTTTGAAAGCCAGCGGTTTGATTGATGATAAAACGATATTAGATGTCTATTTCGCAGCTCAAATCGGTGTGCTAATGAACAAAGATAGATGTCAGTTACTGAAACTAGTGCCCAACACGTGGAATTGGAAGCCAGGTTTTTTGCAGAACTTGAAACTACAAACCTCGATGGTAGCGAAGTCCATGTACCAGCGAATGACAAATCCTGAGCTCAACTTAGCGGCCTATCAGAAAGCCATTGGTGAATGGTATGCCCAAACCTCTAAAAAACTGCAGGCCGGGGATGTGGAATCTAGCTTTGTTCAGCTTCTTCAGAATCGAAAAGCCGTCTTCGAAAGCGATATTTCAAAGAACCCTCGAGGTCAGATACTTGAACCAGGGTTCAGGGTGATATTCCCAGTGAAAAGATTATAATTATTTAACTAATAGTTCGATAAATAAGGCCCGGGTGTTAATTATTGGGCCTTATGGATCTACAGACTCTAGAGACTATCAAAGCTGATATTCTAACCCCGCAAGCTGATTACGCGGAATCAAAAATCCATTCTAAAACGCTTGATGATCGTTTGGGACTTGCCTGCGACACGATCGAAGACGTTCTATTCGAAGAAAACAAAGACTCACTTTTTCTATCTGATGCCAAAGAATTTTGGTACGGGCTTGAGATACAATCTCTGCAAACACCGTATTCGGAAGTGGTTGAAATGATTAACTACGTAAAACCAAAACCAGGTGATACGTGGGTTGATTTAGGTGCCGGCTATGGCCGCATGGGAATCACTTTAGGTTTCGTTGAGCCCGAAGTTAAATTCGTCGGTTACGAATTTGTTCAATCCCGTGTAGATGAAGGCAATCGCATTTTAAAAGAATGGGATTTAAAGAATGCGGTAATGAGGCAAGCTGATATTGCTAGCGATGACTTTCAAGTTGATGTCGCTGATTTATATTTCTTGTACGATTTTGGATCAAAGGCGGACATTTTCAAAGTTCTTGAAAAACTACGAGTGCTAGCACAGAACCGCTCTATTCAAGTCGTTGCGCGCGGTCGTGGCGTACGCAGTTGGATATTCATGGACTGCCCATGGCTAAGCGAAATTAATTCTCCGGTTCAATTCAAACATTGGACTTTCTTTAAATCGTAAATAACCCCTGAGTTTTTAGAGGACGAGAACTTTCTTTTTTCCAAAACTATTTTGGAGATAAGTTCGAGGATCTTCCTATTGAATGAGACTTTGCTTTTTAGGGGGACGCCCTCCATGGGCTCAGGGCAGCCGGTTCGCTTCGCGAACAATACCGCATCCATGCGGCGGCTGAGCCCCCTAAAAAGCAAAGTCTCATTCAATAGGAAGACCGAGCTTGAATTTGCGTTTTGGAAAACGAACGTTCTCGTACTCAAAAAAATTACCCGCACCGTAGCCATTTTTGTGGGGCTTCGTTGCAGGTGTTGTGCTTTGATTTGAATAAAGGGAGCTTGAGGCCGACACGAGTGTTCGGCCCCAAATGTAGAAATCTATTTAACCCAAGACGCTTTGTAATCCTCAGCGTATTTCTTGAATGAAATCGGTTTTTTGCCTGTGATTTTTTCGACCGCATCGGTTGTGCGTTCTGAGTAGCCTTGTTTAAAGAAATCTAGAATCATCAACATAAAGTTGGCGTAGTCGTTTGGCAGACCAGCTCCTAGCAAGGATTTCAGCATCGTTGCGGGTTCAATTTCCTGGTACGCAATTTTTCGTCCGGTCACGTTACTTAATATATCGGCGACTTGATCGTGGTTGATTACGTCGGTGCCAGTGAGATCGAAATCCTTGTTGTTGAATTTATCTGATAGCAATAGTTCCCCGGCCACAGCGGCGATATCACGAGCGTCGATGAAGCTGCCTTTGGCTTTGGCTACCGGTAAGTAGATTTTGCCATCATTGTTGATTCCGTGGATCCAAAAAGAATTGAAGTTTTGCATGAACCAATTCGGACGGATGATGTTGTAGTTTAATCCTGATTTTTCTAAGTGAATTTCGACTTGTCTAAAGGGTGCTGTTTCAACAGCGTTGGCTCCCATAGCAGTCATTAGGACTACTTTTTTTACCTTTTTCTTTTTTGCCATTTCAATGATGGGAATAAGAAGTTGATCTTGATTGGTGTGCCCTGGAGGGGACAGCAAAAATAGGCGATCTACATTTTCAAATGCCTTTTCAAGGCCTTCTTGATTTAGTAAATTCAAATGAACTTGCCCTGGTTTAAGTTCCTTTTTGCTGGTGGCTAGTACGATGCTTTGGCCTTTTGATTTTAGAATTTTGGCCAATTCCGTGCCGACCGTGCCGCTAGATCCGATGATTAGTGTTTGACTCATTCTGTGCTCCTTTGTATTTAGTGCAGTTGGTGTATTGCTAATATAGTCGAAATAAGATATCCTTTTAATGGGTATAAGTACAAAAAACATGTTCAGGAGTATAAATATATGGATATTTTGGACGATATATTTAAACAGGCTGATTTGAAACGTAAGATTCTAAATCAAAGGTCTATATATGAGCCAATCACCCTGCAGTTTCCATGTAACCGCAGTATTGGATTTCATATTGTGACTCAAGGTGAAGCGTACCTCCATATAGACAACGAAAAAGAACCGCTCCTATTGAAGCGTGGTGATATCGCCGTCATGGCCAGAGGATTTAATCACTATCTAAGCTCAGAGGCTAAACTCAAAGATAAAGATTTTAAATCCGCACTCAGCATTGACCATTTTAATGAGATTAAACTACCCAAAAAAAATGCAACACCGAAAGCGACGCTGATTAGCGGCGCCTATCAGTTATGGAATGATCCACTTCATCCATTCTTTAAAGAATTACCCGATGTCTTTTTATTAAGAAATGAAGAGATCGAAAGCTTTGGGCAGATTCAAGTGGCTTTAAGCCTTTTATCCAAAGAAGCTGCTGAGCCGCAAATGGGTTCCGAGATGGTGATCCAGAGTCTACTTGATATCGTATTTTCATTTATCGTTCGAAAAATAGTTCAATTAAAAAGCAGCAAACCAAAAACATGGAGCCATGCCGTTCAGAATGACGCCGTAAAAAAAGCGATCGAGCTACTGCATGCTCAGGTAGGGAAAGATTGGACACTCGAAGATTTGGCCAAAGCTGTCGGTTTATCCCGTGCGGGACTTGCACAGAAATTCAAAAAGCATTTAGGCGATACCCCCCTTCATTATTTGACAGTGTTGCGAATGCAAAAAGCGCGGGCGCTGTTATCATCAAGTAACGACAATATCGAAACTATTGCGGAAGCTGTCGGGTACAGTGATGCCTTTAGCTTTTCTAAGGTTTTTAAGCGCATAACAGGCGTTCCGCCGAGGGATTTTAGGGTACAAGATCAGATCGACAAAAACTTGGCTTATCGCTATTAAGGTGGCACCACAGGGCTATCTCTATGTCGAAAGTTTTGACAAGTTTGAACTCCGTACAGTTTGTATAATAAATATTTTAATCACCCATTAATTAGTTTATATACTCTGTGCACATATGAAACCTGGTTTATTGTTCCTATTATTTTTGGCCTTGCCGGCCCTGGCTATTACCACTGACGTTCGACGTCTAAAAGTGCGTGATAGTCATTTGATTTTTGATGATCGGCTGTTTTCACGCGAAGTTGTAATTACGTTTGCTGGAAAATTGGATCCAGTTATTCTTCCTAAAATTCTAAAAAAATTAAACGGCGAAAAACTAAAGGCCCATTTTTTTGTAACTGGCGATGAAGCCGCTGCTAGCCCCGATCTGGTTCATGACATTATTTTTGCGGGTCACGTTTTGGGATCCCAAGGGTTATCAGCCCCTGCAGATAAAGAAAAGCTGACGACGGAAACGTCTTTGCAGTCTGAAATTCAAATGGGTCACGAGGCTGTTTTTGCCAGTAACGGGCTGATTTATCCATTTATTCGCCTGGCTCCTCGTCAGGGTGGAATCGCGGTCCGTGAAATGATCAAAGAAAGTGGCGCTTTTGCATTTTACTGGAACATTGAATATTTCGCAGAAGATCCAGCGCAAAGTATCCGTGATAACCTTAAGCGCGAACGCTATCGCGGTATCGTCGCTTTATCTTTAGGCCGCAAGTCGACTTTGGTTGCGCTTGATGCTTTAATTGAAGAGATTAAAAAAGAAGACCTGACCGTAATTACTATTTTGCCAAACGAAGAAAGCACATGGCTAGATAGTCCTCCTCTGATAAGAAAAACTTTGCGAGAGGAAGTTGAAAAAGGCGGATCAATTTACCAGCGAAAACATACA
>CAZCHT010000019.1:0-43525 GCA_964498705.1 uncultured Bdellovibrio sp.
TTTGGTCTTTGATATCAACAATAGCGACTGCGGATGTCAGTTGCCCTAATTCGTCGTAATTTTTGCGGTAGTAGGTCGTCCAAAGGTACTTACTACCATGGGTAACGATGCTTTCAACAGGCTTTCCGGTGAAACCCTTGGTCATTTTGGAATCTTGTTTGTAACTAAATGGCGGCTTTTTATCTGCGAGTTTCGCGATGGCGTCTTTATCGAACTGATGTTTAATCACTGCGACTTTTTCTGATCCGTCGCTTTTAAAGAATAACGTCTTTGCCCCTTCTAAGGATTGAACAAACGCCATATCACCTGAATCAGAAAATGAAACTGATTTCGGCGAGAAAATATCCTGGTCGTAGTGATCATTCTTGACTTCAATTTTAGAATTATAGGACTGCCATCGATTGATTAGGCTCAGTTTCACCGGAGATTGTTCCGGCAGAGACTGACTAAAGATATCCACGTTTTTCCTGAATTGATTAGTCTTAGCGCCGCTGTTGATGACTTTCAAATTGTCTTTCGCTGCTGGCATAAACTGCGGAATTAATTTATGTGTTGGATCTAGTTTTAAGGCCGCTTCCCAGGTATCCACAACCTTCTGCCATTCCCCAAGTTTCCAATATGACCAGCCGATTTCATAACGGGCGTCGCTACACTTTGGGTCTGCTTTGATAGCTTCGTTATATAGATCAACGGCTTCAAGTGTGCGATTTCCGGCCTGGGCAGTATAGCCTTTTTTAACTTTTTCATCTGCGGTTTTATCATCACATTTCGGAATTTCAGCCGACCTAGCTATTAAAGAAAAAATAAGCAATACTATTAGAACGGGCATAGGGTTTTTTCCAATTCGAATTCAAAAAAACGTTTCCATTTTGAAAGAAATAGTTTTTCATTGGTTTTAAAATGCGTCCGTGCGAAATCTAGCTGCCGAGAAACATTTTTGTGCATTCGTGAAATAGCCGACTTTGCATTGGAAGGCTGACGAGGCTGTTGTATGATTTTTAGGTGTTTTTCCAAAAGCTTAACTTGTTCGGAAAGCTCTTGAACCATCGAACAGTCTGATGAGAATGCCGTGAAATTGTCTTTTTCTTGCAGTACGATTTGTTTAAGTTTCCCTAACTGATTCAGCATCATTCCTTCTTTCCGGTGACTGACAGCGATCCAATCGAGTGTGTCTAGAGAGTCGGGAAATATAGGGTAAATCTGCGATCGGTACTCGTAAAAAATCGCACTTTCATAATTGTTCTTCTCGTCGTGATTGCACAAAAGAGTCAGGCTAGGATCGGGTTTTATCAGAATCTTTTGGCTTAGGTATTCAAACCGCCGCGCTGGGAAACCGTTTGGCAAAAGCCGTTTGAATTTATCCTGATAGTTTTTACTTATTTTTTCCATACTCGGTGATGAAAAACTACAGACTAGGTTATTTCGAACATAGCTGTTCTCTACCTTTAAAAAATAGGCAAATAATGAGATCAAAATAAGCAAAACGGCAGAAATGCGGACCACACCTTAATTTCGGCTTATTTCCACAGATAAAAACTAGACCTTCGACTAAAGAAAGATCACCCTCTATTTTCCGATAAGAAAGTATGAAATTGAGCTTCAAGGATTTCGCAAACATTTCTAATTTGTTTGCCGTACCTATTCTTATTATTGATCCGGAATCTAAATCCGTCTCCTATTGCAATGAATACTTTGAAGAGCTGACTGGAAAAACAGTCGACCAAGTTAAAGGCGAAGAAGTGTATGATCTATTCGTTGCGCAAAATCGCATAAAAATAGACGCAATTATTGAACTTGCTGTTGGGGACAAAAACTTTGTTCGCATTAGCGAGAAAGACCTAGAGATTAAACGTAGATCGGGACGTAAATGTCCGGTTGATGTGTTTTGCAAAGTGGTACAATTGGCAAAAGGACGAGTTGTCGTTTTTTCACTTATTGATTTGTCGGAAGTGAAAGAAAAACAGCAAGAGCGTGAATTTTTGATTAATCAAAATTTACGGTCCGCAAAATTAGCAGACCTTGGACGGTTGGCTCAAGGGATTGCGCACGAATTAAACAATCCATTAAGCGTGATTATGGGTAACCTTGAAATGCTAAACATCGCCAAAGCCAAGCAGGACTTGAGTTCCGAGCTCGTGCAAAAGAGCCTGGCGGCCATGTCTAGAAACTCAAATCGCATGTCATCGATAGTTAAAAAGCTTTTAAATTTCTATAAAACGGAAGACGTGCATTTTAAAGACGTAAATGTGAAAGAAATAATTCGCGAAATTATTAATGAAAATGAATACTACATGAATTTCAATAAGATCAGTTTGTATGTCGATATCGCTGACGTTAAAATCGTCTGCGATCGATTGTATATCAAGCAGGTTTTAACTAATTTAATAAAAAACGCGATTGCTGCAATAGAAACTCAAAAAACATCGAGAATGATTACTTTAAAAGTCGAAGACGTCGTCGGCGAATACGTTATTTCAATAAATAATAACGGCGTTCCAATGTCAGACGAAATCAAGGTAAAGATATTCACCCCTTTCTTTACAACAAAGGATGTCGGCGAAGGCGTGGGATTGAGTTTGTATTTATCTGAAAAGATAATGAAGATCCATCACGGTAGTATCTCGTTTGAAAGCAATTATAAATCAGGTACAACGTTCTTTTTACATTTCCCAAAAAGCAACGCCAATCTAAACAGCGAACCGGAATCAAAGGTTTTAATAATAAGCCAGGACAGCACGTTCCGGTCATTCTTGCACCACAAATTAGAGCAAGACCAATTCAAAATACTAGAAGCGCAAAGCCTGGCCGAATCAAAAAATCTATTTCATCATCCACTGTCAGCGATGGTCATTGACGGTAGCGACCAAGAACTATTTAAGAATACACTTTTAAATGATTTATTAAGTCTAAGCCCGGCATTTCCGGTGATACTATTCTATCCACCAGAATTCGATTTGAAATTGAAGTTTCTAAAAACAAACAATCTATATTTCTACCCAAAGCCTATTAGAAAAAACGACTACGACGATATGATCCAACTCATTAGGGACCGTCGTTCTCAAGGCAATCGAAAAGCATCTTAGTCAGAAATCGAATAGTCAAAAAAAAATCCCGATTTTTTAGATCGGGATTTTCAATTATTTTATTTTTAAAAGTACTAAGCACTTTCCGCAGGATCACTAGCCTTAGCTTTCTTAATCTCTTCTTCAGTTTTAAACACCATAGCTGGTATTCCTTTAGAAGTGATCACAGTGTCATCAATCAAAACCTCTTTTAAGTTAGTTTTTGATGGCACGTCGAACATGATATCTAACATTGCTGTTTCCAGTACCGCTCTCAAACCACGAGCCCCAGTGCGGCGCTTGATGGCTGTCTGAGCAATAGCTTTAAGTGCCTTGTCAGTGAACTTTAAATCAATGCCTTCATAAGTGAATAGCTTTTGATACTGCTTCGTAATCGCATTTTTTGGACGGATCAAGATATCGATCAAAGCATCTTCAGATAAAGGATCAAGGACTGCCATCACTGGCAAACGACCAATGAATTCAGGAATCATACCGAAACGAACTAAATCATCTGGTTCTACGCTTTGTAGAATGTTGATTGATTCATCTTTTTCTTTACCTGTTTTAATGTCAGCGGCGATACCCATAGTTCTATTTGAAGTACGGTTTTCGATGATTTTTTCTAAACCTACGAATGCCCCACCACATATGAACAAGATGTTTGAAGTATCGACTTGGATGAATTCTTGTTGAGGATGTTTACGGCCACCTTTTGGAGGCAGATTCGCAACCGTTCCTTCTAAGATTTTCAATAATGCTTGTTGAACGCCTTCACCCGATACGTCACGAGTAATTGAAGGATTCTCTGATTTCCTAGAGATTTTATCGATCTCATCGATATAGATAACGCCTTTTTGCGCGCGTTCCACATCGTAATCAGCGGCTTGCAATAAATTTAATACTACGTTTTCTACGTCTTCACCGACATAGCCGGCTTCAGTTAACGTTGTTGCATCCGCCATGGCGAATGGAACATTCAAGATCTTAGCAATTGTTTGAGCTAGCAATGTTTTACCAGAACCTGTTGGTCCGATTAACATGATATTCGATTTTTGAAGTTCGATATCATTGCTCTTTTTATTGGTGCTAAGGTTGTTGATACGTTTGTAGTGATTGTGTACGGCAACAGACAAAGATTTCTTTGCTTGTTGTTGGCCGATAACGAAATCATCCAAATGTGTTTTAATATCTAGAGGTTTTGGAACCTTGAAAACACCTTTGGAAGAGGTTTCCCGGTCTTTTTCCTCGTCGATGATGTCATTACATAGATCGATACACTCGTCACAGATGTAAACACCCGGGCCGGCGATCAGTTTTTTAACTTCCTTTTGGCCTTTTCCGCAAAAACTACAGCGTAAACTGCCTTGAGCTGTTGAAGATGACATTCGCTTATCCTTTGATTAATTTTCTTGGTTCAACAATGTGATCGACTAAACCAAATTCTTTTGCTTCTTGAGGACTCATAAAATTATCGCGTTCCATCGCTGCAAAAAGCTTATCATAGCTTTGGCTCGTGTGTGTTTGATAAATTTTAGTAAGTTTTTCTTTTGTCTTAACTAATTCACGTGCGTGGATTTCGATGTCAGTAACCTGACCACCTAATCCGCCACCACCCAAGTGAGGCTGATGGATCATGATGCGTGTGTTTGGTAAGGAGTAACGTTTTCCCTTAGCACCCGCAGTTAACAACAGGGAACCCATGCTGGCAGCCATACCCATGCAATAGGTCGCCACATCGCACTTTACAAATTGCATAATATCGTAAAGAGCTAAACCGCTGGATACACTTCCACCCGGCGAATTTATGTACAAATGAATATCTTTTTCTGGATTATCCACTTCTAGAAACAGCATCTGTGCAATGATAGCGTTGGCTACATCGTCAGTTACGGCTGATCCAAGAATAATGATTCGATCTTTAAGTAGGCGTGAATAGATGTCATACGAGCGCTCGCCTTTAGAAGTTTGCTCGATAACGTAAGGAATTAGTGCCACTGTGGTTCTCCTGAAAATGAATTACGTGTTCGTTCTCTTGAATCTCTATCGGCGGCTTTTAGAAGTACTTTATTTAAAAAGGCCTTGAAGAATCAATTAACTATGATACGACTAAAGGTCTAAATTCAACCAGCTTTGAACCATGGAGTCATAACATGACAATCGATTTAATTTCACAGGACCTTGATTCAGCCATCAGCTCAAAATCAAACACAGTTTTAGTTCTTTTCAGTAGTTTAGGTGACGATAAAGACAAAAAGCCAGTGTTGCATAATAAATCTGTTGCGAAACATCTTGAGACAAACTTAGAAGAAAAATCAATCTCTGGTAAGTCCGGCGAGACAGTCTTGTTTCGAGAATTTACTCACGCATCTTGTCGTCATTTGTTGGTTGTTGGTCTAGGTTCTGCGAAAGAATTAACTCATGAATCGTTTCGCCAAATCGCGGCGTCGATTCACGATGCTGTAAAAGCATCTAAGTCCGATGAAGCATTCATCGATTTCGAATCGTTACCTGCGAAAATGAAAAGCGAAGATAATATTCAAGCGGTTGTGGAAGGCTTACTTCTTACATCTTATGAATTTAACGAACTAAAATCGAAAAAAGATAAAAAGCCGGCCACTGATGTGCTTTTCCACATAGTTCTAAAAGAGTCTAAAAATGCAGCCTACAAAAAGGCGTTTTCTGAAGGGTTAGCGTTAGCGGATACTGTGAATTTTGCTCGTTTCCTTGGTGATATGCCTGGTAACTTGATGACGCCAGATATTTTAGCGAAAAAGGCCGTAGAAGCGGCTAAAAGCGTAAAAGTAAAAGCCACTGTATGGGATAAAGCCCGTATTAAAAAAGAAAAAATGGGCGGTTTGCTGGGTGTTTCCATGGGTTCTGATCAAGAGCCGCGTTTCATCGTTCTTGAATACAATGGGGCCGCTAAAGGTAAAAAACCGGTTATTTTCGTAGGCAAAGGTTTAACTTTTGACTGCGGTGGTATCAGCATCAAGCCATCGGCAGCGATGGAAGAAATGAAATACGATATGTGCGGCGGTGCGAACGTGATTGCTACTGTACTTGCTGTAGCTAAATTGAAATTAAAAGTAAATGTAATGGGTATCGTTCCGTCGACTGAAAACATGCCTGGACCATCGGCGACTAAGCCAGGCGATATTCACACAGCACGTAATGGAAAAACATACGAAGTGAACAACACAGATGCGGAAGGTCGCTTAATCCTAAGCGATGCGCTAGTGTATGCATGTGAACAAAAACCAGAAATCGTAATTGATGCCGCGACATTAACTGGTGCGATGGTTATTGCTTTAGGTAACACTCATACAGGCTACTTCACACGTAATGAAAAATTGAAGAAAACAATCGAAGACGCAGCAAAAGCTTCGGGTGAATGGGTATGGAATATGCCATTAACTGATTTCCATGTTCAGGATATGAAAGGCACATACGCCGATTTATCGAACATCTCTTCGGGCAAAGGCGCAGGATCTGCAACAGCGGCCGCGTTCTTGGAGCAATTCGTTGAAGAGGGTATTCCATGGGCTCACTTCGACATCGCGGGTACTGGCTGGTCAGTCGGCAATCGTTTAAAATATTGCCCTAAAAAAGGCGCCAGCGGCGCTATGATCAGAACATTCGTGGAGATAGCTAGAAGTTTTGAAAGATAATCTTTTATCTCAGCCTTTACGTTACTTCATATTTAAAAATAGGAAATCCTTTGGCATTGGTTTAGGACTGTTGATAGTCACCAATGCCTTAGACTCAGCAACACCTTTAGTTCTAAAGGTCGCCATTGATACAATCACAGCCGGAAATTTTGAACCTACAGAGCTACTAAAAACAGCGGGTTTATTCTTTGCAGTTATGTTTATGCTGGCGATAACTCGTTATGGATGGCGCATATTCTGGAGCGACTACCACACATCAGCTGCTGATGAACTTAGAAATCGCGTGTTTCATCATTACTCGCAGATGGGACCTAAGTTCTACACTAAAAATTCAGTCGGCGAGATGATGAGTCAGATCACAAACGATGTGCAGTTCTTTAGGAATGGCATTGGCCCGGGCTTACTGATTTTAATCGACGGTATCAGTTTAATTATCCTAATTGTTCCTTCAATGATTTATCTAAGTCCGAGCTGGACAGCGAAGTGTCTAGTGTTCATCGCTATCGTTCCATTTTTCATTCACGCGATCACGAAACGAATCGGAGCCCTGTCTAAAGAACAACAAGGCATGCTGGCTAGGTTAACTAGCTTTACTCAAGAATTAGTTTCTGGTGTGAAGATCGTAAAAATATTTTCTATGGAATCGCAGCGCTCAGAAAAATATCAAGAGCTCAGCAAAGAATACTTAGATAAATCGAATCAGCTGAATCGCGTGGATTCGTTTTTTAATCCGCTTATGCAAATGGCGGTGGCGACCGGAACTATAATACTACTTTACATTGGCGGCGGTGAAGTTATTACAGGCGCAGTGACCTTGGGGAGTTTCGTTGCATTTCAGCGTTACATTAATAAAATTATCTGGCCTTTCTCTGCACTTGGATACGGACTATCGCAAATGCAAAAGGGCCGTAGTGCGTTTGAGCGGATCAAAGTATTGTTAGAGCAGCCGGTGGAATTTCCCGATCTATTCAATCAAAAGCAAACGCCTCATGTGGCTTCTGTAGAATCGATTGAATTAAAAAATGTCGGATTCAAATACGGCGAGATCGAAGTTCTTAGAAATATAAATTTAGAAATTAAAAAAGGTCAGTTTATCGGGATCACGGGTCCAGTGGGTGCCGGAAAATCAACACTTCTTCATTTGCTCGTGGATTATTTAGGGAATTACTCGGGTCAGATTTTACTTAACGGTAAAGACTATAATGAATACGCAAAATCAGAAATTTGGAAATCAGTTAAGATGGTACCGCAAGAGCCATTCTTATTTAGTTCTTCCATTCGCAATAACGTAATTTTATCCTCGGCCAGTAACGAGCAGCAGTTAAACGCCGTCGTTTCCATGGTTGATTTTGATAAGGATATGAAGACTTTGGAGCGCGGTCTAGAGACATTCGTTGGCGAAAAAGGAGTTCAGCTTTCAGGTGGACAAAAACAACGTCTAACACTGGCTCGAGGCGTGTATTCAAAGCCGGATGTCATTCTTCTCGATGATACATTAAGTGCGCTAGATACAAAGACCGAGGCTAACGTTCGCGATCATTTATTTAAATCTAGTCGTGATCAAATTCGCGTGATTGTGGCGAATAAAGTTCAGTCTTTGATGAAGGCAGATAAAATCGTGGTCTTATCCGAAGGACAAATTGAAGCCATCG
Organism: uncultured Bdellovibrio sp.; assembly: GCA_964498705.1. Lineage (GTDB taxonomy): Bacteria > Bdellovibrionota > Bdellovibrionia > Bdellovibrionales > Bdellovibrionaceae > UBA2316. The sequence continues at coordinate 8,386 of CAZCHT010000019.1, forward strand.
GCACACACGAAGAACTTCTAGAGAAATCTAAGTTTTATTTGAATCAGTGGCGACTGCAGCAGATGAATGAGGCGGGGGAAACTCATGCATAATTTTTCTGAAGATAAAGAAACCACACGACTTAATTACAAACAGCTTTTTAGTAAGCTGAGCCCATTCTTAGTGCGCCGTAAAGGCACATTGGTGTGGGTGACGTTTCTAGTTCTAGCGGCGGCCCTCAGCGGACGGGCCATTCCGTTTTTTATTGGCTACACCATAGATAATGCGATAGTTAAAAAAGATTGGAATTTACTTCTGTATTGCACTATCGGTTATGCTGTACTTGAAATCCTGAATTCAATTTTTGAATTCTTGCAAGTCTACCAATTTCAAAAATTAGGTAATCAAGTTTTACTGGATATTCGATCAAAAATTCTGTTCGTAGTGCAAAGAATCCCGATGACATATTTTAATAAGACTCCAGCCGGGCGAATTGTAACTCGCGCGACCAACGACGTTTCTCAAATTGGCGAGATATTCAGTGACGGCGTTGTGAAGGTATTCATTCAACTGATCGTTTTAATTTCTATCGTTGTATCGATGATGTTGATATCGGTTAAATTAACGTTGATTTGCCTAGTAACGGCACCGCTGTTCTTCTACCTGGGAATTAAAGTTACAAATAAAATCAAAGAAACTCTGCGTGTTTCAAAAATAGCGACATCAGCGCTAAATTCATTTATTGCCGAAAGCTTGAATGGAATGAAGATCATTCAAATGTACCAGCTATCCCGATCGAAGATGGATCAATTTGAATTTCTGTCGGGTGATTTGAAACGAGTCTCACTGAAATCGACGCGAAACTATGCGATGATGATGCCGATTCTGAATTTGTTCAATGGCCTGATTCTGGCCAGCGCTTTGTACTTTAGCGGCATCTTAGGTCAGCAAGATGGTATCAAGGTTGGTCTTGTGATTACATTTTTTTTGCATGCACTAGATTTTGTACATCCTTTTCGTGACATCATCGAAAAATATCAGCAGTTCCAAAATAGCTTAACCAGTGCCGAGCGTGTTTTTACTTTGTTAGAAGAGCCGATCGAACCTGGTTACAATTTGCCGCAAATTCCGCAGAAGTTAGGTAATACCATCGAATTTAGAAACCTGAATTTCAAATATCAAGACACGGCGACTTCGGTTCTTAAAAACCTATCTCTTACGATTAAAGATCGTCAATCTGTTGGCGTCGTTGGACGTACGGGTGCCGGTAAGTCAACGCTGGTTCATCTGCTTTTGAATTTATACCTGCCAACACCGAACGAACTATTTATCGGCGGACACGCGATTGAATCGATTCCGCTGACTCAGCTTAGGCACAAAATAAACTGCGTACAGCAGGACTTGTTTCTATTCAAAGGGACCATATTTGAAAATCTGAATTTGGGGTCAGCGCGTATTCCCGAAGACCGCGTCTATCGAGTTGCTGCCGAGATTGGCTTAGTCGATTACCTAGCTAAAACTCAGCGAACACTCGCTCATCCGGTAGAAGAATCTGGCGCCAATTTAAGTACCGGTGAAAAGCAATTGATTTCATTCGCGCGTATTCTGATTTTTGATCCTGAAATAGTGATCTTAGATGAAGCGACATCTAACATTGATTCGCAGATGGAACAGCTTCTGCAAACGGCTTCAAAAAAATTGATTCAAAATCGGACTTCAATAGTAATTGCCCATCGCCTGTCGACGATCTTCAGCTGTGATCGAATTTTAGTGTTAGACAACGGCCGCGTGATTGAAGACGGATCTCCTCAAGAGTTAGCAGCCAAAGATTCTGAATTTAAAAAGATGCTAAGCGATCAATCCTATAAAGATTTGTAAAATCGCACGCAGGCCGTTGGCGCGCTGCTGTTTGATTTAATTGGCTTAAATATCATCGTTAAAGCTTTGAATAGACCAAATTTCTCAGCCAAATCAGGCTCTTCGTCTTTATAGTTTTTCTTCAAAACGATATGAAAATACCGACGAGTTAGCTTCGTTTCAAAAAATGTAGACGGAATAGGAAACGACATATTGATCGTGTGTTGATTGGCTAGCGATGTCGGTCCTGTGCGATTGGTTCCGATGAAGGGCGCATAAAACGTGCTGTCATATCCATCTTTAGTTGCAAACGCACGTCGGCCAGCGGGAGGTAAGTCACGAGCTTCCATGTAAAAGCCCAAACCAGCGCCGGCATATCCTTCAAGAATAGGAACAAAGGCACGTTTTAAAGACTCAAAATCAAAAAATAAATCTAACATCCAAGCCGATTTCTCGCCGACTTTGACTCGAGAAATACCCATACCTAACGATGTTCCTAAGTAGAATCCAAACTTAGGAGAAACGAATCGTTTCAACGCCGTTTTTGAAATAACAAAATCATACAGTAGCTGTCCCAGTGCCGCGCCAGCACCAGTGACCATGTACATGTTTGTACCGAATGTATTGGCCCTTACAAAGTGTTCACTACGCTGATAGAATACACCGTTTAACGAGTTCACTAATTTTTGGATTAATGTATAAGGCGGCTTAATTTTAAATTTTAAAAATGTCTTTTCAAATCCGTCAGCAACACCCGACAGGAAGGCATGTTTTTTAGATAAAAATGTTCTTAGTTCATCTTCGGATAAATTACCTAGGCCGTTATTAATAGCGTCGACAGACTCTTTTGCGAATTCAATTTTGTATTTTTTAAATTCAGTAAGGATAGCATATCGGCTTTGAATCGTTTCTTCATCGTTTCTATTAACGATATTCCAATCTACTTTAGGACCAAACGGAATAGAGACCGACGTTAATTTTCCGCCTTTTTCAATGTCTGGCAACGCATTGGTACGGATCATTTCGATCAATTCTGCTTTCGAAAATCTATCTAATAGGGTGCCGTCAAAATTTTTCGAATCGTAATTGAAAAGGAGTTCTTCCTGTTGGGCCGCCGGTAGTGGCTGATCAGATCGAATTAAAAATTGAGACAGGTTTACAGGCTCCTCCGATGCAAATGCAAGCGAAGCCGTAATAGAGAACCCTACAATAAGTATAAGCAGTTTTTTCAGCATAATTTCCTACTCCGTGAATATAGCTAAGATTGTAGAAAAGTGATGCTGTCTAGATTTTGGACACTAGTTTTTACATGGCCGACCAAAATAGGTTATATCTTCTATCCTCAATACGATTGATTAAGATCATGAATAAAATGGGTGATCAGATCCGTATTGAGGCCGTAGTTGGTCGACAACTGATCCTCAATGTACCAGTTTGTGCTAGCTTCTGGATGGGGCCCAATGAGTCCGACTTTTCCTGACCCGTACGAAGTCATTAAAGCAGCGATACGGTTTGACCTAGAGTAGCGAGCATAGATTTTTACATTTGTTCCTTTAAATTCTTCACCAAAGTGTGGGCCAGCCTGAAAGTAAATTTTCCGATTTTGGTTCTGCCAACGGACATCTATTAAGAATGGTTTGAAGTTATCTTCAATTTCTTCATTAACTTCGTCGATATCAATTAAACCAAATGCCCTAATTTTCCGGTGCGATTTTTTTCTTTCTTCCGTCGCAAAATTTCCAGCTAAGTAGCCACCGGCACAAATACCTAAGTAGTGACCGCCACGATAGATAAATTTTTTTAATTCATTGATCTGATTGAACGATAAGGCATTGAGAGTATCTTCAATAAAATCTGACCCCCCAGGTTGCACATATAAGTGGGCTGATTTGAAATTATCTGAAGTCATATCTGCAGGTTTAATATACTTAATTTTGTAGCCTAACTGCCCAAGGACTTTTCCAACAGCCTCAGGGCATCCCGCACAGGATCCCGGACCCGAGTAGATTAAGGCAATCTGTTGAACTTCAAAGGCCTGTGCATTTTGTGGGCGGATGAGTGCGAAAAGAGTGGATATAATAATTAAAAAATAGAAATGTCTCATCAAATTTAGATTTTTTGATTCCGTTCCAAATGAGTTGGGATTAATTTCCCGGTAACTGCACATGAAACAATGTTTTTAGGACAGTACCTAAAAATTAGAAACCCATCTCTGTATTTAAAATTGACAGGTAATTTCGTAAAAAAGTAAGCGGACTAAATATAGCGATGGAAGTGCCATCCTTTAGATTTGGCTATTTCCTGCAGCTGAAATTCTGACCTATAAAGCTTATCTTCGCGATTGGCAGCACTGACGGCCAGTCGTATGCGGCTCGCAAACTCAAGTAGTTCCACGTCTCCCTCAGAGTTCCCAACGGCCAAAAAGGGTTGATCTGAGTGTTTTTGCTTATAGCCGTCGACTTTGCCGGATCTATAAGTAATTACTCCATGTTTTTGATCGGTGACGACACCGTTTTGTACCAGGGTCTCAACGCCTATCACGTCTGAATTTTGTAGACCTAAAAAGCGCGCACCAGGTTCAACGGCCCATGTGATAGAAGCGGTGATTATTTTAATGGTCACTTGATTATTTCTAAGCACATCGATCAGTTTTTTTTGGTCATCAAATACCGGAAACGGTTGAAGGCTTTTTAGAGCATCATCTGACCATTTTCGAACTTGTTCCAGTGTTTGGCCTTTGTAAATCTGCGCCAACCACAAATAAGCATCACGAGGATCAGAATTCTTCTTTTTCAGCTCTAGATAATGTTCCCAAGGGTTTGGTGGCAGTTCCACTAGACGATTGTCTATTGTGTAATGGAACAGGTTTTCTCCTAAATCAGTATCCCACAAAGTTCCATCAGCATCGAAAAGCGCTACTAGTGGCGATTGATTTTTCTTGAGTTCTGCCAGGGTTTCATTTAACTGTTTCCAGAAAGTTTCGGGATAAGATTTGTATTTCATTATTTGAAACCCTAGCTTAATATAAGTACACTGTCCATAGTAAGAGAGAGCCATGAGTTTTTACTGCCGAGTATTGCAAAAAGAAGATATTGAAGAGTTACTAGATTTCGAATCAAAAAAACTGATTGAAATTGAACAGAATGAAATGGAGAGAGAGTTCATCAAGTGGAATTCCCGCTGGAGAAAAGAATCTCTAGAGCATTATGCTCAAATGGGTTGGAGTTTTATTGCTCGCAATCCAGACCTGAAATCGACGTTTTCTTCTGAAGGCCAGTTAGTTGGGTATTTTACAGCTCAGCCATTGCTGTTCCTTGACGGCCAAACTCAGTCTCTATGGGTAGAACATTTGTCTTATTCTGCGCTCCAGGCACGTGATGAATTAGTTGAAATCGCGTATCGGTTGTCACGGGACAAGCATTTTCAAAGGGTATATTTTTTAAACAACCAGGGCGTAGTTAATTCTGTGAATGCCTTCAAGCCAGAGTCTTGGAATCCACAGATGATGTACGTAAAGACGACAAAATGAATCCACTAGGCCGAGACCAGCGAAATCAAAATATTACTCGAATGAATCGCGAGATTTTTGATTTGCTAGTCATCGGCGGCGGCATTACCGGCGCCGGTGTGGCTCGGGACGCTAGTTCTAGAAATATGAAGGTGGCACTGGTTGAAGCCAGTGATTTCGCCTCTGGAACTTCATCTCGATCCAGCAAGCTGATCCACGGCGGTATTCGCTATCTGGAAAATATGGAATTTAAACTGGTGTTTGAGGCGCTTTCAGAGCGCAAGACTCTTTTTGAGATCGCACCCCATTTGGTTCACCCTATGCGTTTTATGATTCCGATGTTTAAGGATTCTCGCGTATCATTCTTTAAGATGGGCCTCGGTATGTGGCTGTACGACGTACTATCATTATTCCAAGCACCTGAAATTCATAAAAAACTAGAAGCCAATGAAACAATTTCGACTCAGTCGGAACTTAAAGCTTCGAATCTTGTCGGCTCATACATTTATTACGATGCGTATATGGATGATGATCGTTTGACGATAGAAACTATTCGCTCGGCATCTAGTTTTGGCGCCGTGATCGGGAATTATTTAAAAGTTCAAAGTATCTCGAAATCGAAAGACGTCTATGTTGTCGATTTAGTCGATACGTTGGACCAAACTCAAATTCAAATTAAAACTAAACAAATCGCTAGTTGTACGGGCCCTTGGACAGATATTTTCGGAAGCCAAATTGAAAAAGGCTGGAAAAAAAGATTGCGTCCAACAAAAGGCATTCATTTAATTTTCCCTAGAATGAAATTACCTTTGCATCAAGCCGTTGTGATGGGTGCAGAGAAAAGTAGTCGCATTATATTTGGTATTCCGCGCGGTGATTACGTGATCGTGGGAACAACCGACACGGATTTCGCGACGGACCCTTCGGGTGTTCATTCTGAGAAAGCGGATGTAGATTACCTTTTGCAAGTATTGAAATCCTATTTCCCAAACTCTAATGTCACTGTGAATGATATTTTATCATCTTACTCGGGTGTTCGTCCTTTGGTAAAAGATGATTCTGATAACCCGAACACAACCAGCCGCGAGCATTTGATTTTTAAAGATCCAATGGGAATCACGCACGTTACGGGTGGCAAGTACACGACCTATCGTAAGATGGCGGAAGACGCCGTTCATACATTGCTAAAAGATTTGCCATATGAAAAACGAGTTGAGTTTAAAACGTCGAGAACGCTTGATCCGATCAATGATCTAGTCACTGAAGCTGGTTATCGAGAATTTATATCTCAAGATCGAACTGGCGAAGAAAAGAAACTGGCCGAGCGTTATGGTCCCGAAGCCCTGACGATCTTGCGTACCCAGGGAAGCTATACATTATTACAGCGAGAAGTTGCATTTCATATCGACAATACTTTATGTCTAAGTATTCCTGATTTTTATATTCGCCGGTCTAATTTATTTCTATACCACCGCGATCATGGGCTAAGTAAATTTGACGAAATTTCAAAAGTATTTCGAGATAAATTAGCCTATACCGATAAAGAAATCGGCGCCGATCTAGAATCACTTCATGCCAAAATTAAAAAAGAAATGGGCTGGAAAACGCAAAACTAAAGACGATTTTCCGCAGCAGTTCGGCGTTTGGCGTCGCCGATTCCGTTCGGTTTTCCGATGTCGTTTTATATGCTGGTTTGTTGATTGCATTTGCGAATTGAATGCTTGATAAATTTGATGCTTTTGTTGTCTCTAAAGAATTGTATAAGAAATGTAAATCATTGAAACTTCCTCGAAATTTAAAAGATCAATTACTTAGAGCGAGTTCTTCGGTAGCCTTAAATTTGGCTGAAGGCTCCGGAAAGCGAACTCCTGAAGATCAAAGGCGATTTTATTCAATTTCGTTCGGAAGTTTAAGAGAGTGCCAGGAAATTTTTGCGCTTGAAGAAATAGATGATCAAGATTTAAAGATACTCACAGACCGGTTAGGAGCAATGCTTTTCAAATTAAGCAGGAAACTTTACGACGGAAAACCGAACGGAAAGGGCGACGCCAAACGCCGAACGGCTGCGGACAACTGACCGTCGTCTGTTAAGCAATAAACGCTCTGTGCAGTCGTTTCAATGCATCTTCCGCAGCAGAATCCTTCACTAAGAAACAGAAATTATGCTTGCTAGCGCCAAGACAAATCATGCGCACGTTAATATCAGGAATTGATTCGAAAATCTTTTTCGCCAAACCCGAAGTGTGAATGATATTGTTACCGATCAAAGACACCAAAGATAAGTTATCCTCAATATGAACTTCAGCAATCGATTCTAGTTTTTTGAATAATTCTTTGTTTTGCAAAGTCACTTCATCCAATGTCATAGAAACTGAAATTTCTGACGTTGTGATCGCATCAACCGAAACTTTGTGTTCATTAAAAATCGTAAATACTTGGAATAGGAACCCATGAGCCTGCAACATTTCTGGAGTGGAAAGAGTCACCAGAATCTGTTTTCGGCGTAGGGCCATCGCGCGAATCAGAGGCTGATTGACTACTTCTTTGCGAACCCAAGTGCCGCCTTTGTTAGGGTCAAAGCTTGAGCCTACGAAAACCGGGATATTCTTGCGGATCGCTGGTAGTAGCGTGGCAGGATGCAAAACTTTAGCACCGAATGTAGCTAACTCGGATGCTTCTTTAAAAGATATTTCGTCGATCACTTTAGCTTCTTTTACAAGGCGAGGATCTGTCGTTAAAATTCCAGTAACGTCAGTCCAGATTTCAACAGTCGTCGCATTTATGCCTTCAGCTAAAATAGCCGCCGAGAAATCACTTCCGCCGCGCCCTAAAGTTGTCGTGTGGCCTTCCATCGTTGATCCGATGAATCCTTGAGTAACACCAACGTCGTTACCTTTCAGAACGGCTGAGAAAAACTCAGGTCCATTTTTATTGATGTAATCTTGGTTCGGTTTGGCTTTTCCAAACATGTCGTCTGTCTTCAAGATTTCTCGAGCATCGTACAGAATAGCTTTGCGATTTTGGCCAGCCAGCTCATTAGCCATGGCTTGGGTAAACAAAACGGAGGACATACGTTCGCCCAGGCTTTGCAATGCATCCAAAGCTTTCAGGGATAAATCTTTTAGATAGAATACGCCCTTGATGATTGACTCTAGTTCTTGGAATAAATTGGCTAGCTTAGAATGTCCTGCGGAATCTAGCTTTAGATCCTGGGCAATTACCAAATGGCGTTTGCGAACATCTTCAATCAAAGTTTCCAGTTGGGGCCACTCATGATTTAGAGCCTTGTTTCCCAGGGCAATCAGGAGGTTCGTCGTGCCTGAAGTCGCTGAAACCACGACCAGATTGGCATTCTGGCTCAAACTCACTTGAGCACTTCGCTTCATACACTGGGCATCGCCCATTGAGGTTCCACCAAATTTAGATACTACGATTGTTTTCATGAAACGCTTATAACGGAAAATTTTTGAGTCGTGTATTTCGGAGTCGAATGATGCTAAGCGTTTTTTTGAGTCTGTTGGACCGACGAAATTGCATAAATATCCGCATTGACTCTTATTTTATCGAAACCTACACTCTTTATATTACGTCAAAATATCGGTATATTTCACCTTTTTGACTCTAACTTAAAACGGAAAGCCGCAAACGGGAAGACTATGGGATTTTTAGATAAAGTTTCTGATTATTTTTCAAATGATATCGCAATCGATTTAGGAACAGCAAATACACTTGTGTATGTGAAGGGACGCGGAATTATTCTTGATGAACCGTCTGTTGTCGCTGTTCAAAAAAATTACCGTGGCTTACAAAACAGAGTTCTAGCGGTGGGTAAAGAAGCCAAAGAAATGTTAGGTCGTACTCCAGGCAGCATCGTAGCGATTCGCCCAATCAAAGACGGAGTAATCGCCGATTTCGAGGTGACTCAATCGATGCTTAAATATTTCATCACAAAATCTATGGGCGAAAAAAAATCGTTCATGCGTCCACGAATTATCATCTGTGTTCCTTACGGAATCACTCAGGTGGAAAAACGGGCGGTACGTGAAGCGGCTCAATCAGCCGGAGCACGTGAAGTGTACTTGATTGAAGAGCCGATGGCAGCAGCTATTGGCGCGGGTCTTCCAATCACTGAACCAAGCGGCAACATGGTTGTTGATATGGGCGGTGGCACGACAGGCGTAGCGGTTATCTCTTTAGGTGGTATCGTTTATTGTAAATCAATCAAAGTCGCTGGTGATAAGTTTGATGAAGCGATCGTGAATTATATCCGTCGTCAGTTCAATTTGTTAATCGGTGAAAGAACAGCAGAAAAAATCAAAATTGAAATTGGAAATGCATATCCATTTGAAGAAGAGCGCACAATGGAAATTAAGGGGCGTGACTTAGTTGCCGGTGCTCCTAAAACTATCGAAGTAACATCGTCACAAGTGAACGATGCTTTGATGGATCCGTTGTCAGAAGTTGTTGATGCGGTTCGTACGGCACTTGAAAAAACTCCACCGGAACTAGCGTCTGATATCGTTGATAACGGTATCGTACTAACCGGCGGCGGAGCTCTACTTGCTAATCTAGATGTACTACTTCGTGAAAGAACGGGCTTACCGGTTTCTATAGCTGAAGATCCTTTAAGTTGCGTAGTTCTTGGTTCTGGTAAAGTTCTTGATAATTTGGATCTACTTAGACAGCTTACGGTTGAGTAATAATGGATAATGTGGATCTTAAATTAAAAAACGATCCCTTTGACGTTAGAGCCTTAGTTCGCCCGTTATCGTTGTTCTTTTTTTTTTCGTTGATGAACGAAACTAAATCGATTCACTACACGATCAAAACAATCGAAAAATTAAAAAAATTAAAGCCTGGCACCGACATCGGTAAAATGATGATTAGAATCGCGTCCGAGCTTTTAACTAAAAGTAATAGCACTGAAATTTATATTACAAAAAACGTGGGCGAGTTTTGGATTCTGCCCATGGATTTAGAATTAGGTCCTTGGAAAGAGTTCCACAAAAAGATTTCTAAAAAAGAATTAGTCTCATTGCTTTGGGGTCTTGTGATTAAGCTTCCAGAGGATGATATCACGTACGCGTTGAATATTACTCAAGGAACGCACAGATATAGAATTTCGAGTGCACTTAAGCAGTTGGGTTCGAATACGTTTTTATTAAAATAGTAATTTAGTAGGGGCCACAAGTGGAGTTTATAAAACTTAAAAAGAATAAGAGCCGAGAGATGAGTGACTTTGTCGCGAATCATCTTCTTTTTGAGTACGCCCGTAATACTTTAGATCCTGAAAGAAAAAAATCTGTCGAAAAGGCGCTTGAAGCGGCGCCCGAATTGCAAAACGAATTTATCAAACTGATAAACGGTATCCAGTATTGTGAAAAATTAAGTGAAACTCTAATCAACGATGCGGCTATAAAGCAAATCGAACTTCAATCCTCGCAGGTCAATTTCATAGTGAATCGATTGCGCTGGCATCAATGGCCGCTGGGTTTTAGATGGCTAGTGGAAGCCGGTGTTGTGGCTTTGCTTTTGGTTGTTGTTCTGAATGTTTTACCTCTGAATAGAATTATTCATTTAAACGAAGGCGCCGATAACCAAACCATCGTGGCCGAAGTAGAACGCAAAAAGAAACCAGATCTGGGTGAAGCACTAGAAGCCAATGTTGAAAAACCAGATTTTACGGATGAAGAAGTTAAGCAACCGTTAGCTGTGGCGACAAAAGATAAAACACCTAATGGAACTAAGTCAAAAGAAGACCCGGTTCCTACTGTGACTGCGGCTACAAAACCAGTGGCGGTCGCAACGAAACCTCCTGAACCGCCAGTTCCAACGCCTGCGACAACTACGCCGCCGGTGGCGGTACCGAAGCCAACGACGCAACCAGTGGCTGTCGTGAGCTCGCCAGTAACCGAGAAGTCGGCGAAATCTACCGGCTGGATTTATCGTGGCCAATTTCTTGTCACAAATGCGGAAGCTGTATCACCAAAAATTAAAGACAAGATCAAAGAACTTGGAGGTCAAAAAGCCGGGGAAGTTGAAATTGGTTGGTTGAAAACACCAAATGTATATTATTTCCATTTTACTGTTCCCGAGGCCAAACTGGGCGAACTCGAAGCGCTACTTAAAGAATATTCTACTGGTAAGATTATAAAAGAAGCGCATCCTAGGGTAATGCCAGATGGAATTATTCGTATGCTCTTCACGGTTGAAGAAAAAGCAGCTGATGCCAAGGCTGCGGCTCCTGAAAACAAGTAGCCAGCAAACAAATAACCACTTAAGGTTTTTCATCGGATGAAAAAGATAGTTTTAAAGCGTAAAAAAGCAAAGCGCTCGATCAGAACCATTATTATTTCATGGTTCTTGCTGCTTTCTTTGTTACCTTTAATTTTCGTCGCCTACTACTCTACGGTAAAATACGAGCAAGCCATCGATAAAGAGTTATTACAGCGTCTATCAGTGAACTCGCGCGAGATCGAAGTTATCTTGGCCGACTTTAAATCAGGTTTACAAGTTCGCCGTGATCGCTATTTAAAAGATCCTTATTTGATATACAATCTGTCGATCAGCGATCGCCAAACTCTTAACCAGCTTGGCTCTGAATACATCATGCAAGAGTTCTCTTCAGAATTGATTTTCTTCAATCGTGAAGCTCGCCAGGTGGCTAAAGTTATCAAAAATGACAAAAATGAAGTTATTTCGGTGTCTAGTCGAGATGAAGCGACGTTTTTATCTGAAAAATATATTTCGGTTTTAAAAACGAGCAAAGACATTCCTATCTTAGAATATGAAAGTGATCGTATTCTTTTGACTCTGTTGTCGCGAGTAAATAATCAAAGTAAAAAAACGATTGGATATGTTCAGCAGAAAATCTATCTAGATAATGCTTTTATCACACGATTAAAAAACCGATTGAAGTTGGAATTTGTTTTAGGAAAAGAAGATAGCACAATTATCTTGGCTAGTTTCAAGGCCGCACAAGCGTCGAACGTATTTAGTCGAATTCAATCCGTTGCGTACTCGAAAGATCCTATTGTCGAGGTACCAATCAAAAATACGCCTTATGGTTTTTACGTATCGTTCATGGATTGGGGCCATTCACGATTTCTATTGTCACTTGGGGTTTCTAAATCTGATTCTCGTGAAGTTTTAAAAAATATTAATTTGGCATATTTCAGCGTTGTAGGTGTCGTAATTATATTTTTGATTATTACGGTAATCATTACAAGTAAGTGGATCTTGGCGCCACTGAACAATCTAGTCGATGCGCTTCACTCTTTCGAAACGCAAGAACAAGCCGTTACGATTCCTGTAAGAAATGATACCGAAATCGGTTTGCTGACCGAAAGCTTCAATCAGATGAGTATCAATATTTCGCAGGCAAGAAATGATTTGAGGAAAAAGGTGCAAGAGCTCGAATCTGCCAATCGCGAACTCATAGAAACTCAAAAAAAATTAGTTCACTCGGCAAAAATGATCTCGCTCGGTGAACTTGTTGCCGGAGTTGCTCACGAGTTAAATAATCCGATTAGTTTCATTTATAGCAATATGAGTTATTTGCGCGATTATTCGGCCAAGTTGATCGACCTAGTTCGCACAGCCAGCGTCGAGCCGGCGGCACTAGAAAAGAAAAAGTCAGACGTTGAGTTTGAATACATCGTTAAAGATTTGCCGAAATTGATTTCTTCATGTGAGGAGGGCGCGCGCCGAACTCGCGATATAGTCCTGGGACTACGAAATTTTTCTAGAATTGATGAGTCTCAAATCAAAGAAGTCGACATCCGTGAAAGTATCGATACGACTCTAAACCTGCTTCAAGGTGAATTGAAAAATCGAATAGAAATTAAAAAAGATTACGAACCGATTCCAATGATTAAGTGCTTTGCAAGTCAACTGAGCCAGGTATTTGTGAATTTACTATCGAACGCGATTCAAGCCATTCCTGGGACAGGAACAATTTGGATACATGTGAACTTGATCAAAGAGAAAGAAAACTGGGTTCAGATATCTATCCAAGATAGCGGTAATGGAATTTCTTCAGAAAATCTCGATAAAATTTTTGATCCATTCTTCACGACTAAAGGAGTGGGCCAAGGCACTGGATTAGGCTTAAGTATTACCTACGGAATTATTCAAAAGCATGGTGGTGATATTCAAGTAAAATCACAGCTGCGGGTCGGTACAGAATTTATCATTCAGCTTCCGATAGAGCCAAAACTCAACAAGCAGTCCTAGGTCTTAAATTTTTATATTCGCTCAATTTTTCAATAGGGTAGCCGATCTTATAGACATGAATTTATCGTCGTTACTTGGTACGGTCATCATTAGTTTCGTTTTATTTTTTGGTGTTTTAAGAGGCGCAAAAAATCCGGAAATATTTTTGAACGCCCATGCCCTGATGCTAGTACTGGGTGGTACTCTAGGCGTCACGTTGCTGGCATTCCCTTTTAGAAAGTTAAAAGAGATGCTGGATTTCCTAATCTATGGATTATTTTTCAAAAAGAAAACCGAAGATTTATTTGTAGTGGCCGATTTAATTCGCATCGCTGAAGAGTATAGAAAAGATCCACATGGATTCTTAGCTAACTATTCTGTGGCGAATCCGTTTTTAAAAGAAGCTCTTAAGCTACTTTCTAAAGATGCTCTTTCATACGATGATCTACTGCTTATTATCAAAAATCGTCGTGATTCGTTTAAAAAACGATATCAAGAAGATCATAAAATGCTGCTTTCCATTTCTAAATTCCCACCGGGATTGGGATTATTGGGTGCATCCTCTGGTATGATCGAAATGATGGTTGGGCTAAATTCATCAGGTATGGATGGTATCGGTAATGCGATGGCGGTTGCTCTCGTGGCAACGTTTTGGGGTATCGCGATTGCGAACTTTGTATTTCTGCCTTTAGCTGACTACGCGGCCCGCGTGGCATCGGAAGATTTTTTCACTCGAAGTTTAGTGGTTCACGGCATATCTTTGATTAAACAAGGAATGGCGCCAAAAATTATTGCCGAGACTTTGATTAGTCAGTTAGCTATCCGTGATCAAGTGTATTTAAGAAATATATTCTTTAAGTCGCCGGTTGTGGGTTCAGGACTCGCGAATTATACAACTCCGCCACCATCATCATCGTCTGCAAAATCGAACATCGCTGTGATAACTCCGATGGCTCCTGTTTTTGGTGGTCAGAAGAAAACAGATCAAGACAAAACAAACGTGTTAGAGCTGCCAAAGACTGGTTCCGAGGATTAGCGTATGTCGGAGCAACACCAAAAATCCGGCAAAGACGAAGATTTTTACTCAGATAACGAACATGAGGAAAATCATATCGACGAGAAATGGCTAGTTAGCTACTCGGATATGATGACTCTGTTGTTTGGCTTCTTCGTTATGATGTATGTTCTATCCACTTCGAATAAGGCCAAAATGGAAGAAGCCCTTCAGCAGATTTCAAAAGAAGGTTTCAATTCAGAAAAAGTAGAACAAAAGGCCGATGATCCAAAACCCGTTATCACAAATATGGAAAAAACGGGGCCAGCAGCAGACGACATTCTGATCGAACTTAAAAAGAAAGAAGAGAAAAAGAAAAAAGAAATGGAAGATAGCTTAATCCAGGCCAAAGCTGACGTAGTTAAAAGTGAAGAAGAACTGAAAGCGGCTTTGGAAAAAATTAAGAAAATGGAAGAAAGCCAGGCCTTAGTTTCAACTGATAAAACAGATCAGGAAAAGAAACTTAAAGACTACGAAGACAAATTGAAATTACTAGAGAAAGCAGCCTTAGAAAAAGACGAAGAGTTGAAAAAAATCGCTATTGAAAAAGACGAAGAAATCAAACGTCTATCTGCTGCCAGCAGCGCCCAACAAAAGGATGCCAGCAAATCTAAAGACGAAGCGGATCTACTGAAGAAGTTAAAAAAGAATATGATCGATTTGGAAAGCAATCTGAAATTAGCGGAT
This sequence comes from uncultured Bdellovibrio sp., assembly GCA_964498705.1. Lineage (GTDB taxonomy): Bacteria > Bdellovibrionota > Bdellovibrionia > Bdellovibrionales > Bdellovibrionaceae > UBA2316. Next base: position 23,685 of record CAZCHT010000019.1, read on the forward strand.
GTTAAGTCAAAAGAACTGGCTAAAGAAAACGCTATGCTGAAACAGAAAATCGACGATACTCCTAAAATTAAGGACGACGATCACTTCATGATGGTCTTTGTTCGCTGGGAAACGGAGAAACATGATATCGATATGATTATCGAGGATCCAAAAGGTAACATATTTAATTATAAAAAAAGAACAATTGCTAATACTCCAGGCGAGTTTGTCGTCGACAGTACGCAAGGTCCCGGTGTTGAATCTTGGGTAACAAATAAAACTATCCAGGGTACTTACAAAGTGACGTTTAAATTCTATAACCAATATGGCAATAAAAAAGATGCTGTAATTAAACCTTCAATTTTTAATAATTTAAAGGTAGAAAAGTTACCAGAGATAACGCTTAATTTTTCACAGAAAAAAGAAAAAACGGTTCTTATTAAAGTTGCAAAAGATGGTCAGTTTACGGTAGTTCAATGATTTCTAAAACCCACCACATTTTTCTACTACTTTTTATGCTGCCGGCTATTTGTTTAGCTACGGTCGAAGTATTTGAAAAACGTGGAACCACCACTAATAGTACTGACAATTGGGTTAAGGCCACATTCCCTAGTAAAATTTCGCTCACGTTTCTTCCTATAGCTGCAAAGCCAGGCAGACGATTAGTTTACAAAGGAACTATAACATTTCCTAAAGACGTAGCGTCTGCAGAACAGGGCAGCGAAACCACCGCCGTCGCAGTCGAAAAAAATGTGGTGAACGTCCAGGTACTTTCATTCGAAGAAAAAATTAGAATTAAATTCGCGGATAAATCAGAAACAGAAATCAAATTGGTCATGACTGAACCACAATTTCGACTTTACAGTGAAAAGTGTAAGGAGTTGTTGATCAATGTTCGTGTGGCGCCTGTCTCAAAAACCGCAGTCAGTCCCCCTTTCCCGATGGGAATTAGTTGTGACAAGTATGAGGATAAAATTATCATGGTTGTGTCGATTCCAGCCGACGTAGAGCCAGGCGAGGGATCTTTAGTCGAAGGCGGTGGTAAAGGGGAGTCGTGGAAATTCTACGAATTGCCTTCAACGGCGCGTGAAGACGGTGTTATTGGCGGCATTAAATACAAAGTTAAAAACGTTGAAATGGCGATGGCTTTGCAAAATATTCGCCTAAAAAAGAAAGAAGACGAAGTTAAAAAAGACCTCATCAGCAAAGACCCAAGTTATTTCCAAGACATGTCTCTTGGATTAGGTACAAAAAGTTTAGCATTTACGGCCGGCGACGTCAGTGCATCCAGCAGTGGAATCGCAATTGATGCGGGTATTTTATCAAAACCTGTATGGAAGCAATTCCAATTAGGTATTTCGTATTCTACGGCGCTTGCCTCTAGCAGTGAGAACAGTATTTCGTTTTCTGATTTTTCGGGAGTACTTGGATATTCTATTCCATTTACTAAATCTAAATTAATGCCTTTTGGTTTTGGCAAGCTTGTGGATTTCTTGCACAAGTCGACGCAAACACGATTGCAAGCAACACTGGCTGGTGTCGGTGTCGATTATAGATATGAAATGGCTCGTGGCCAAATTTCATTTAATTTGGAAATGGGTGTATTTGCTGCAAAAGGCATCTCGTCGCAGATGCGCTACCAGCTTGGGTATCAGTATTATATTAAAGAAAAATCTAAGTTAGGTTTAGGTATCTTTTATGACAATCAAGATTTTAAAGCCGTTAATACCGCCGGCGAAGGACGTACCTTTAAAGAAGGTAATATCCTTTTGAAAGTCGTTCTCAACAGCAACTAGCATTATATTTGTTTTCACCAGTCTCAATTTGAGAATGCCTAATTCCATTTAAGAAAATCTTAAAATCGTCGAAAAGTTTATGGTAGACTAGAGGTTAAATGAAGACTCAGAAGCCAAAGAAAAAAGACAATTTTGCAGCCTATTTCCTGGGATTGTGTTTCCTTGCTTCATCGGCTTTGTTTGCAGTGTTTGTTATTTCTGAAGACCATCCGGTTATTGCGGGTGTTACAGAAGGTCAAAGTGATTTCTCATCAACACGTAAAATTACAGAACTTGATAATGTGAACGACCATTTAAAAAGTGTGTCGGATAAAATGGAATACGAGCGTTTAAAGACATTAGTGGCAAACTTAAAGGCTAGCCATGACACGAGTCCGTCCCAACCTACTGTTCAAAGTAGTAATGATGAGCCCATTGTGGAATTAGAAAATGATTTGCGTGAAAAGCAAATGGCCCAGCAATTGGGTCGAACTAATGAATTTAAAAAACCGTCAACAGATCCAAGATCACTGGTATACAATTCGGTGATTGAAGATCGCCACGCTACCAAGGCCAAAGAAGAAGAACGTAAACGCCAAGCCAAGGAATTCGTAGCTAATGCGCGTAAAGATGGCTGGATCGTAAACTTGGATTCTGAGTTTAAAATCAAATCTTATCGTCACGTAGATGATATGCCCGACCAAGAGGGCGAAAAAGATTATCGCGGTTTCCCAGTCCTTCCTAAATAATCCAAGACCTTAATCTTAGGTTTGAAACACTTAAATTTGATTTAAATCAAATGTTGCTTATTTGCACCTATTCTTGACCATTTTCTTAGTCATCGAGTCACCGGCCCTAGTTGTCTTCATATAATAATAGGCATAGAATTTCGTACATAGGAGCAAAATATGAAAATTAGTATTCTATTTTTATTAGCGCTATCTTTGGTTATTACAAACTGTGGACCGAAGGCGTTCGTAAAAGGTCAGTATGACGACGTTCAACGCGAAAACTTACTGAATGATCAATGGTCTGAAACAGACATGCAAAATGCGGTGAAAGATCTTGTCGCCAGTTTAGTTAACCACCCATCAATCGCTAACGCGAAAACGCCGCCGGTAGTGATGGTGACTCAGTTACAAAATAAAACGAGTGAACATATAGACACTCAAAGCATCATGGATATGTTCCGTGTTGAGTTAATGAATTCAGGCAAAATTGAATTTATCGATAAAGAAGCTCGCCAAGATATCAAAGATGAATATGACTACCAAAATTCGGGAGTTGTTTCTGATGAAACTAAAAAGGGCCCTGGCGGCCAAACAGGCGCTGATTTCATCGTAAACGGACGCATGGATTCCATCGTTCAAGAAGTCGGTAAAGACAAAACTGTTTATTACAAAATGACGATGAATTTGACGAACCTAAAAACTTCAAAAATGGTTTGGTCAAACTACAAGCAAATGAGAAAACAATTTAAAAAGAAATCTGTTGGTTTATAATCAGCAGAAATTCTAAACCGCAAGCAACTATATGAGCAAAATCAAATTCACTTTGAAGTCTTCAGTTATAGTTGCCTGCGTGTTAGTAGCTGCCTGTGCTACTTACCAAACCAAAGTCTTTAAGAGCCGACAATTAGTAGAGTCCGGCCAAGTCTCTGAAGCCACCCAGCAATTAAAAGTATTGGCCGATCAAGAAAGCGACGATCAGCTGATCTATACGCTGGATTATGCGACGTTGTTGCAATATTCGGGCGATCTAAAACAAAGTAATCAGTATTTCTTCAGTGCCTTAAAACTCATCGATAAATTTGATTATCAATCCATCAGTCGCGTAACTGGGTCTTTGCTATTCAACGAAGAAATGGTTCAGTACAAGGGCGATACGTTCGAAAAGATCTTTGTGAACGCCTACCTAGCATTGAATTTCCTGGAACTGAACGATTTGGATGCAGCGCTTGTAGAAACTCGCCGAATTAACGAGAAATACCAAAAATATAGACAGGAAGAAAAAAAGAATTTCGAGATGAATTCGTTTGCGACCTATTTATCAGCGATGATTTGGGAAGCCGATGGTAAATACGACGATGCGTACATTGCCTATAAGGATGCCTACAAAATTGATAGAAATATTGGGCTCATTGACGATGATTTAATTCGTACCGCAAAAAAAGCGCAACGGATGGATGATTACAAAAAACTAAAATCAGATTTCCCAAATGTAAAAGAGGATCCGGCTTGGTACGACAAATCGATGGCTGAAGTCGTAATCATTTTCCAAAGCGGTTGGGGCGCCCGAAAAGATTTTAACCCGCACAGTCCAAGGTTTCCGATATTAAGATCGGTACCCGCAGAGAGCCGCAACGCTAGAATCACTATCGATCCCGTGGATAAATCGGGATCACATTATTTAGGACAAACCGAATTTGTATACAGCGTAGATGATGCCGCTATTAAAACATTACTAGAAGACCAAGGCTCACTAGTAGCCCGCCGCTTGGGTGGTGTCGTAGCCAAAGAAGTCGCCGCTGATCAAATCCGCCAAAAAAACCAACTACTAGGATTCGTGGCGGCCGTCGCCATGCACGCCTCTGACAGAGCGGATCTTAGGCAATGGTCATTCTTACCCAAAGAATTTCAAATGGTCCGCATCCGCGTGAAGCCAGGCAAATATAAACTAAGATTAACCACGCAAAACCGCTATTCTGAAACTGCTGGCAATAGTGTGTTGGAAAAAGATATCGAAATCCGCGCAGGCAAAACTCGCTTTTTGAACTGGCGCCAGTTTTAAACTCCTATCTGGATTTGAATAATTAAAGTCAAAAAATGTTTTCGCTTAGACTCATCTAGAAATTAATTCATTGGTCTAGTTTATAGATAAATCAACTTAAAAGGTTTATCAATTGTTTGACTATATTTTGCAAAAACAAAATTATTGCTTGAGCTGTTTATGCTGGATGGCTACCGGGGGTAAAGATGTTTAGACTATTTTTTATAATGTTATTTGTATTTCAGGGTTTTTTTAGCAGTGCGACTGAGGCGGAACTCTATAAATCGCAAATAAAACGATTGGGCGCAAACAAGTACTACTGGTTGGTATATGGGAAGAGGGTTGGAACGGTTGAAGACGTTACGATGCCAATCTGCAGCGGGCCTACGGGGGGAACTACTGGAACAGTGTCGATTAAAACACAGTCACCAAATGCTACTTTAGTATCTCATACGTGCAATAATTTTAACCTAACTCAAACTAATTGTTGTTCGGCTACCTTTCACATAAATGTCGAAGCGGAAACAGAATATATTACGGAGTTGAATATTCCGGTTACTTATCCCGAATATTCGAAAACTGAGGTTTACGGCATCATGTATCGGGGAATTGATACAACCGTATCACCCATTTGCCCAATGGAAAAAACGGGATCGATTATCAATATAAATACAGGGACGGTTGGGGAAACTATTCCGGTTGTTGGGGCTCCATTTAGCTTAGTATATAATTCGGGATATTCAGCAGACTATTGGACTACGTTTCCATTGGTAAAGAATGCCTATTTCGGACCCCAAATGTGGATGCCTTCCATTCAGGCTTATTACAATACGTTTACAGAACGTCTATATAAAGGTTCTGGGGCTTCGGTTTATGCAAAACATAGAATACTTAGTACAGGAGAATTACTTGTTATAGATTCTGACGGTGGAGATGCATTTATTTTTTCGTCTAACGGGAAACATCTGCAAACCAAGTCTACGCTTACGGGTTACGTAAAGTATAATTTCAACTACGACCCAACCACCTCAAAATTAATTTCAATCGTAGACTCATATGGAAATCAGACAAATTTCACTTACAGTTCTGGAAATTTATCTTCAATAACAGCGCCTTTTGGTCAAATTACTTCTATCACAACAAATGGTAGTGGCTTAATTGCATCGGCTACGAATCCAAATAGTGAAGTGCACTCGATGACATATTATTCAGGAACCGAGCTCTTAAACACTATGACTTTTCCGAGTGGCAAAGCCTCGACGTTTTTATACGAATCTGATGGAAAGCTAAAAAAAGATTCAAGTAGTGCTGGGAATTTCAGCGAAATTTTCAGGACACAAAATTCGAACGGTGACACTGTTACTCAGGCATCTAGCTTGGGACGTTTGACTTCATTTCAAACCAACAAAGTGGCCGTGAATTCATCTATAAGTACTGAAGTAAATTCTTTTGGTGGGTCTTATATTTCCTCGGAAAGCAGCAGCACGTTTAGCCGAACTACGCCTTACGAAAGTACTTCGAAATCTATTGTTGATGACGAGCGCTTCGGGGATCTATATAAGCGTCAATCTGGCTTGACTCTGATGATTGGTGGGACGTCACGCTCAACGACATATTCTCAGGTTGTTAATCCGCCTGTGTTGACGGATCCTTTTGTTTTTTCATCAATTACAAAGACATCGACGACAAATGGCAATTCATGGACTGACATTTACGATGCTTCGACAAAGGCAAGAGTAGTAACTTCTCCACAGGGGCAGACAAACACAATAGTTATAGATTCTTATGAGCGACCTGTAAGTACTACTCTAGGAAGCGATACCGCAACCACATTCACATATGATTTAAATGGTAGAATTTCCAGCTCTATTCAGGGTAGCAAAAATCAAATGTCGTATACGTATAATACTGCGGGATTGCTAGCATCTATTACAAACGCACGAAGTGAAGTAATAGGCTATGCTTATGATCTTGCGGGTAGGTTGGCGCAGGTTACCCATCCAGATGCAAGAGTGTCTGCTTATACATACGATGCTGCGGGAAACTTAACTAGTGTTACGCCACCGAGTAAACCTGCACACGGATTTTGGTATAATTTATTTGATGAGGTTTCCCAGTACTTGCCGCCTTCATTAGTCGGCTTGACAACAAAAGATACAATTTACACGTATAATAATGACAAGCAATTAACTCAGATCACGCGACCTGACGGTATAGTGGTAGATTTGAATTACAATGCGACGACGGGTTTGCTGAATACGATGGGGACTTCTGCCGGGGTTTATTCTTATACCTATAAAACAAATTCAGATTTGTGGGATGTTGTATCCTCTCCCGATGATTATAATAATACGTTTTCATGGCAGGGCAAAGAAATGAAAACAGATGCTCAGAGACAAACATCTGCCAATCTGCTTTTTGGAAAAACAACGATTGGTTTTGACGCAAACCACAGGCCTAATTCGCGAACTATTCAGGGCCGTTCTAATGGAACAACGTATACTCGGAATACGACATACAATGGTGACGGAATGCCGACGCAAATTGGTGATATGAATTTGGCATATAGTTATCCTTCCGGTCGCCTTAGCACGACTTCTTTGGACAAAATTTCAGATTTCAGAACGTACGACGTTTACGGTTATCTTGCGTCTTACACCGCTACGTATACACCGACGTCCGGCTCACCAGTAGTGCTATACAGCTACTCATTGACTCGAGACATAGGTAGCAGAATAAGCGGAAAAACCGAAACGATTCAGGGCGTGACAGACACATATTCTTATTCATTTGATACAGCAGGAAGGCTAACCCAGGTATTGAAAAACGGATCAGCCTACAGCTCTTATGTGTATGACACGAATGGAAACCGCAGCAGTGGCACAACTGCTGGCGTCGCATTCACAGCCACTTTCGACAACCAAGATCGAATTCTAACTTATAATTCTAGAACCTACACCCACGGTGCAAACGGTGAACTCACTCAAGTACAAGTAACCCCGACAACACAAAATTTATACACCTATGATGTTTTTGGAAAGCTAAAGCAAACGACGCTAACTAGCGGGGTGGTGTTGTCCTACTCGTACGATGGTCTAGGACGAAGAATTCGAAAAATGGAAGGATCTACGTTTAAATACCAATATATATATGAAAATGGGGAACGAATTGCGGCCCACGTAAATAATTCGGGCGTGATTCAGAAGGAGTACGTTTATGGGGAACATATAAATTCCGCAGATTATATGATTGTTGGGGCAATCAAATATAGAATTATCAAAGATCATTTGGGATCGCCAAGACTTGTTGTGAACACGACTGACGGCACTGTTTCACAAAGAATGGATTATAATGATTTAGGAAAAGTTACCAGCGATTCAAATCAAGGATTTCAACACTTCGGATTCGCCGGGGGCATTTATGATGGGCAATCGAAGCTAGTAAAATTTGGTGCGCGTGATTATGATGCTGAGACAGGGCGATGGACGAGTAAGGATCCGATCCGGTTTGATGGTGGGGATACGAATTTGTATGGATATGTTTTGCAGGATCCGATAAACTTTGTAGATCCAAGTGGATTGATTTCAGAAGCAGATAAGGCCAGAGGAGCTAAATTTGCGGGTGTGGGTGCCACAGCGGGTTTAGTCCTTGGAATTTGCACAAGCGCAGGGATAGCAACTGCTGGATATGCTGCGGTGGGCACTGTTGTGGGTTACGGACTTGGAGTGGCTCCTGGGGCTTGGAAAGACTTTACAGATATCTTAAATGGTACCCCGGCACCTGGTAATATATTTAAGTAAGGACGATTAAAGTGACAGTAATTTTTAATATTTTAATGATCGCAATTGTGTCTTGCATAGCTTATTTTCCTATAAAAATTATTTCCATAAGATACATGCCTAAGAACAAGTCTGTCGCGGAAAAAGTAAGAAATGCCAAGATAGTAACGGCAGGTTTATTTTGTAGTTTTTCTTTTTTTTCTATACTTGAGTATTTTGGGTATTTTTAATTTCGTTAATAGCGCGAGACTGAGTTGTAAACTAAATTAAGTCGCGCATCTAATTTACTTAGTGATCACTTAATTTTTAATAACTAAAATTATTTTGACGGCCGAAAACGGCCGTTTTCTATTTTGTGCAAATGAAAAATCTTGTGACGTGAGCCGGCCGTTAGTGCAATTTTGAGCCAGGGATTGTGATGCTGAGACGGGTAGGTGGACATCGAAAGATCCCGTCCGATTTGAGGGTGGCGATACCAATTTATATGGATACATATTGCAAGACCCAATAAACTTCGTGGATCCGGAAGGAAAATTTTTATTCTTGGCATCTCTTGCTCCTGCGGCGCTTCAGAGCATCGCGTATGTTGCTGCGACTATCTCCGGAGTTAGTACGGCAATTCTTTTAGATAAAATTATAAATATTTTTAACAACCAAGATAAGCCATTAAGTGACGGAGAAATTGAAGCATTGAAGAAAGCGGGAGTCGACCCACATCAACTTAAAAAGCAACTTGGAAAAGGTAGGTCTGATCTTTTTAAGCGGCGAAATGGTGATATTTGTGTGAAACCAAAAAGTGGGGATGGACCTGGTGAGGACATTGGTTATAATATCAAAGATATCATGGGAATAAAATAGAAATGAAAACAGAAATGTATGTTTATTTTGAAATTAGCAATTTTAAAGAAGATCCAAAATATCTAACTAAGTTAATTGGAGTTAGAGCAACCGAAGTTAAAATGGTTGGGGATGCAGTTGGAAAATCGAAATTGAAATCGAAATTTAATAGTTGGCAGTACAGAGTCGATGCGAAAGAAAATTTCGAACTGGAAATTTTGGTTAAGAAGGTGCTGGCAAAATTTAGAGATGTGCGAGGTCTCAAGAAAGCAATAAAGCTGGGTGAGGCAGCGATTGTTTGTGTGTTGTATTCTTCCGACAATAAGCCATCAATTACACTGTCCAAAGATACACTAAAAAGAATAGCCAACTTAAACTGTTCATTTTGGCTTGATTATTATTGATTCAATAGGCCTGGTATTAGTTGTTATATCCAGTTTCCGCAGGAAAAATAGAGAAATCTCGCTCAGCCTCCTCAACCTAAGGAGGCTCGGACTACGCCTTAGGCAACCCATTGTTCATGCTAATTTCCATAAAAAATTCACCAGCTTCTGATTTGAATGGCAGAACTATCGAGCCCTGATCATTTAAATGTGAAACGGTTAAATCTTTCGCGCGGACAATCGCAGGAATCGCTTTTTCAAAAGAATGTCCGCTTTCATTCAATACTCTTTTGGCATGACCGAAAATCATATTTAAAATTTCGCCGGCGCCGTCTTCAAGGTCCTTGGTGATTTCTTTGTAATCTTCGCCCAGCATTTTGGACATGATAAATAGGAATACTTTTCCTGGGAAACAGATCGAGATATTGCCGTTGAATGCTTTGCTTGTGATCCCGATGACTCCCAAAATATCGATCGATGGCAATTTTGTTTCTTTGGTTTTTAAAATTGGCTTTTCGATTGTAACTGTAACCTGGCACTGAACATCTAGCGTTTTAATCGCGCCTTCAATAAATGGATTAATGAACGTTACATCTAGTTTTGTCGTTGCCTTTGCTGCAGAACCCGCTCTCTGAGGAACTTCGGACAGTGATTCAACTACCTTTAAAACTATGTCCATGCCTTCAGATTTTATCAGGGATATCGTCGCTTTTAGTTGAGTCAAAACATACATTTGAAGTTTGGGTCTCTTTTGGGATACAGCTAGCAGACTTAGAACTTTAAATCCCTTGTAGCCCACATGCTGATTGTCGATACTAAAAATGATGGCTTCCAGATTTGGATTTGCTTCCATTTCTTTTTTTACATCAGCAGAAATAGATTCGGCCAATTCCTGCGTTAGTTCTTCGACCATGTCATAGACTATGGATTTTTCGTCTTTGTTTTTTGTAAACATAGGTATGCTCCGTCAACTTTAGTTACCCGCTGTTGATAAGCTTTCCATGTTGTGTAGTAGAATCAATTGAGAAATTTTAGCCTGGCCTTTTTGGTAAGGCAGAGGGCCAGCTAAACCGATAGAACTTTTAAGCAAATCCAGAAATCTGGACAAAAAAAAGGACCCTTGTGGGTCCTTTTCATCGAAAACTTAAGTTTCAGTTACCAAACTAGCTTAGCTAGTCAGCTTATTTGCATTCTAGCTTAGCTAGTTTGCTTAGCTGTACTCTGGCTTAGCTAGAGTGTGGCAATTGGTTCAAGTTAGGATTGTGAGTTGGTAAATTGGGAGTTTCTTCTTCTTGTGAAGCACCCGATAGAACTGTCGCTTTTTCAGCTGCGATTTTTACAGTTGTATCTGGATTGTAGCGAGTCGCTGCATTCACAATTCTGTTTTCTAGATTGTTTTTGATCTCTTCAGTAGCCAACTTTTCGATTAGTTGTTGGTTCTGAGCTTGTTTCGTCATGTAATCTTGAGGAAACGCGCCTAGTTTTGCTAGGTAGCTAGAGATGCTGCCGTTTGCATTTTGGATAATTTCGCGAAGTGTGAAAAGTGGAGCGTATTGCGCTGACTTTTTCTCGGCTTCGAAAATGATCTGAGTTAACGTTGCGGCCGTGATGTCGTTTTTAGATTTGTTATCAATAACCATCACTTCTTCATTAGTACGGATCATTTTAGCGATATCATCTAAAGTAACATAACAACTTTGTTGTGTGTCGTAGAGTTTACGATTTTGGTATCTTTTGATGATTTTAACTTTTGAGTTTGGTTTAGATAACCCTAAAGTTGACGTGCTGCTCATTGGAGCCTGGGTAGAATCGTTTTGACTGATCATTTTGCCTCCCTTGGAAAAACCCCTTCAAATCAAATTGATAGGTAGGTTCGTATGACAAGGCGCAAACTAGCCGTGCCGCATAGGGCTGTCAAGCTCTGTTGAAAAAAAAGTCACATATGCGCCGCAGAATTCTTTAATTAAGACCGGAATTAAAGGGTTTTAGGTTAGAAAAGCCGAACTTTTTCTAAAATATTTTTGTAATAAGGCTTAAGTCTTACAGACGTTCATCCGAAATAGAGTACGTAGCGCAACTATTATCGGGGTGTTTAGTGAAAACTAATGAAAATCAACAGCTTACTGGTTGGGATTTGGTAACATTGTTATCTTTGATAGTGTTAACTCTGGTTACTTACGGCAGTTATACAAGGCATATTTTCAGTTCGGAAAAGATTTCATCTAATCAAATCAAGGCCGAGATTTTAGCCTATCAAGCCGCCCAGATTTTTCTGTTAAGAAATGTCGAGAAAAAGGCCCCACAGTCTAGAAATATCGCCTCAGAAAGCAGCTCTTCAGTTGTGACATTGGGCGAAGACGCGACCGGCAAGCCGTATAAATTTCAAGTTGTTCAAGACGGAAGAGATAATTACCGCGTGCTTTTATCAAACGAAACCGAGTCCGGAAATGGCGATCTAAAATCTGACGTCGAGATAAAAATCGACCTGTCGAAATCCCCGGAAATAGAGCCAGCGACCTAGGTCCATTTTTTCCCATTTAATTCAAGCAATGTTTCACCCGCACCGAAGTGTCTCATAGAGGTGCTACATGTTTAAGCGAATCCTAGAGACAACAATTCTAAGCTTTGCAATTTTGATCTCTAGCTGTGCGCATAAGGGAAGTTCATCGGACGGTGCATACTACAAAGAGTCGTCATACCGGGATGGCAATGCTGCACCCAAGCAGTTCACGCCACCCGCACTGTTAACTGAATCCGATAAAATGGATCCTTTCTACATACGAACACAAGCCGATTATCATTACTCACTGGGTGAGGCGTATTCGCTAGAAGGCCAAGTGCAAAAAGCCGTTGAATCATTTCAGACAGTTTTAGTTTACGATCCAGAATCTTCAAGCGTACGTACTCGTTTAGCGAAAGAGTATTTGAAGCTAGGACAAATCAACAAAGCGATCGAGCAAGTCAAAATCGTAATTGAGAAAAATAGGGATAACAAAGATGCCCGTCTTTTACTAGCAGGTTTATACACGACGATTCGATCTTACCCTCAAGCGATTGAACAGTATGAGTTTGTTTTAAATAAATACCCTGACTACTACGAAGCTAATATTTACTTAGCGGCGGTTTATTCTGAAACTCAACAATACGAAAAAGCAGTGAAATTGTTTGAAAAAGTTTTGGCTATACCTGACTACGCGAACAAACATTTAATTCACTACTATATCGGCCGTATCCGTGAAGAAGAAAACGCAGAGAAGAATTTTAAATTGGCAGAACAAAGCTATAAAAAAGCGAGTGAATTAAAACCGGAATTCGTAGATGCGGTGATCGCGCTTGGTTCTATGTATAAAAATCAAAAGCAAGACGCTAAGGCGATGGCTTTGTATCAATCCTTCCAGAAATCCAAAGGTCCAAATGTAAAAGTGGCGGAAATTCTATCGCAAATGTACATCGAACAACAAAAATTCGATGAAGCATTCGAGCAATTGGAAGTTTTGGAAGCACAAACAGACGATCCTTTAGCAATCAAAGTAAGAATGGCCCTGATCCTGATCGAAAAGAAAATGTTCGATCGTGCGATTGGTAAGCTAGAAGAAATTTTAAGAATGGCTCCCGAGTCAGATAAAATTCGTTTCTACTTAGCTGCTGTATACGAAGAAATTAAAAAAGACGAATTGGCAGTTAACCATTACCTTAAGATACAACCATCGAGCCCTTTTTATGGTGAGTCTATGGTTCATGCCGGCTATTTATTGAAAAATATGGGTCAGCTAGATAAAGCGGTTAACGTATTAGCTAAAGCCTACGAGAACAAAAAAGATTATCCGCAGATCTACGCAATGTACGCATCCCTTTTAGACGAAGCGAAAGATTACAAAAAAGCACTCGAAGTTTTAAGCGTAGGCTTAGAGAAGTATCCAGACAATGCTCAATTGCACTTCTACTATGGTACTATTTTTGATCGTACCGGAGATAAAGAGAAAGTTATCGCGAACATGCAAAAAGTGATCGAGCTTGATCCAAACCATTCACAGGGTTTGAACTACCTAGCATTCACATGGGCTGAAATGGATAAAAATATGGACGAAGCGGAAAAACTGGCTCGCCGAGCAGTGACGCTAGATCCAGAAGATGGATACATCCTTGATACTCTAGGTTGGATTCTGTTTAAGCGTGGCAATAAAAAAGAAGCTCTGAAGTTTCTTGAAGCGGCCACTAAGTTTCAACCAACAGTTGGTATTATTGCTGAACATTTAGGTGATATCTACCGTGATCTTTCGATGGTTGAAAAAGCTAAATCAATGTACAAAAAAGCGTTTGATTTAGAACTCGATAAAAAGAAAGCTAAAGAGTTAGAACAAAAAATTCTAGCCATTGAAAATCAAGCAGTTCCAGATCGTATACCGGCGAGCATAGGGAAATAGTCCCCACGACCTTTAAGTTTCAAAAATAATGAAACAATTTGTCCTTTATATAGAAGACAAATTGTTTCTTTTTTCTTGTTAACACCACCGATTGCTGAGTATCTTTGATACCATGATGAAATGGTTTTCAATTTTAGTTTTAGTTATGTCCATTCTCAATATCAGTTGCGCAATGAAAATGAAAAAAGATGGTTCAGATTCATTGGGTTCTGATGAGCTTAGGGGAATACCGATGGGATGGGAAACCAAAGCCGCTATTCGGGACATTCGGAAAAATAAAACCACTCAAGTCACAATCGATTTGATCGCGATCAAAAATCAAAAATTGCGATTGGAAGCTTCGGCAACATTAGGCTACCAAGTCGGCTCGCTCGTTATGAGCTCGAATGAATTCATCGCCGTTATTTATCCTCAAAAGAAAATTTTCAAGGGTCCATTGAACGAACGTAGTTTGGCTAAGACATTTAATATTCCGATTCCGCCAACGGCGCTGTACTCAATTGCGTATGATGAACCGATCCGTGGTTGGAAATGCCAGTTTGATCCAAATAAAGTTGTCAGCCTGTGTGATGGTGGAATTGCCAAAGTAGAATGGTTAAATAGAAAAGAAGGCGCTAAGCTAATCAAAATTTCATCTGCTGCGATAGAAATCACTTGGTTCTTTAAAGCTCCTGAACCAAAAGAGTTAACTCCTGAATTGTTTGTTGCTGAATTGCCAAACGGTTATCAAGTTCAAGAAATTAGATGATATTATTATGTGCGTTTTCGTTTCTTCAGATAATTGAATAGTAATTTGAGGGTGGGCCAAAATATGATGGCTACAGAAGCCCATCCAATAGTGACGCCGATAGAGGCGCCGGGTGTTCCACCCAAATAAGCAAAACCCATCCCGATGACCGGCATTGGAAAAATAAACATAAAAAACAAACTCAGTGCTGCTAGAATTCCGCTTTGTACGTAGGGAATTGTAGGCGGAGTTGATTTACGCCACCATTGAAATCCGATGAACAAGGGTACGAGCAGACCTATGATTAATGTAGTGATTAATTGTGCTGTGAACACGACAGACGGGGTCCAAACCATTAAAATACCATCAACCATCTCGACGTAAAAAGTAAGCTAAATCGTATAGGTTCATTCTAAAAACGATTTTGGTAACATAAACCAAATTTATACAATTGATAAAAGTCTCATTTAGACTCGACCAAGGGTTGGCAAAAATCAAATAATTGTGAAATTTCATTTATCGATTACTAACCTAATTCAAGTTTGGCATAATCTAAGTATAGAACCACTGGACGCCATTTTTTTGAATGGTGCCCTGTTGTTCATTTGAATCCAGGGAGTGATTTATGAGCGACAATATCAATTTTAGTTCCATAGTTCAAAATTGGAAAAATACCAGCCAGACATCAAAGATGCACTGGTCAGGGACTCTGGACGAATACCTGAAAATGGTAAAGCAAAATCCTAAAATTACACGAAACGCGTTCCAGCGTATGTACGACATGATCGTTGAATCCGGCAGCGAAAAATATGTCGATTTCAAAAAAGAAGTCGTTCGCTATAAATTCTTCGACGATGCTACGAACAACGGTAAAGACGCTGTTTTCGGATTAGACATCATGCTGATGAAATTAGTAAACGTGCTGAAAGCCGCGGCGCTAGGCTACGGAACTGAAAAACGGGTCATCCTTCTTCACGGTCCGGTTGGATCTGCAAAATCAACGGTCTGCCGCATGTTAAAAAAAGGTTTAGAATCCTATTCGAAATCAGACAAAGGCGCTCTCTACACATTTGAGTGGATTGATGAAAAAGAAGAGCTAGATGGTTTACTAGGAAAAGGTGTTCGTGCTTTCCCAAGCCCGATGCATGAAGAGCCTTTGTTGTTAATCCCTGAAGAAATGCGCACGCAACTGTGCGATGAAATTAATCGCGGACAAGACGGCGAATATCGTATGAAAATTGAAGGCGAGCTGTCACCGCCATCACGTTTCATCTTCAAAAGTTTAATGGATAAATACCAAGGTGATATCATGAAGGTATTCTCTCACGTACGCGTGCGTAGAATGTTCCTTTCAGAAGCGGATCGTATTGGTATTGGCACATTCCAACCGAAAGATGAAAAGAATCAGGATTCAACTGAATTAACTGGTGACATCAATTACCGTAAAATTGCTGAATACGGATCAGATTCTGATCCACGCGCGTTTAACTTTGACGGCGAGTTCAACGTAGCTAATCGCGGGATGATTGAATTCGTTGAGGTTCTGAAATTGGACGTAGCCTTCTTGTACGACTTATTAGGTGCTTCGCAAGAGCATCGCGTGAAGCCTAAGAAATTTGCTCAGACCTACATTGACGAAGTGATCATCGGTCATACGAATGAGCCCGAGTATCGTCGTTTGCAAGACAACGAATTTATGGAAGCACTTCGCGATAGAACAGTTAAGATCGATATTCCTTATATCACTCGCTGGAAAGAAGAAATTAACATCTATAAGAAAGATTTTAATTCTCAACGTCTAAGAGGGATTTCAATTGCGCCACATACAATCGAAATGGCCGCAATGTGGGCGATTCTGACTCGTTTAGAAAAACCGAAGAAAGCAAATCTAACTCGTTTACAAAAATTGAAACTATATAATGGTAAAACATTACCAAATTACACGGAAGATAACGTTAAGGAATTACGTAAAGAAACAATCCGTGAAGGTTTGGAAGGTATTTCACCTCGTTACATTCAGGATAAACTTTCAAACGCGATCGTGAATGCTCAGCAGAACAACAAAGGTTCTGTGAATCCATTCATGGTATTGATCGAACTTGAAAATGGTTTGAAAAATCACTCTTTGATTTCGAACGAAGAATTGAAATCGGATTATCGTGAATTAATTGGTGTTGTTAAGCAGGAATATGAAGAAATCATTAAAGGCGAAGTTCAACGTGCGATCAGTGCGGATGAAAGTGCCCTTCAAAGACTATGCGCGAATTACATAGATAACGTAAAGGCGTTCACTCAAAAAGAGCGCGTACGTAATCAGTTTACGGGCATGGATGAAGAAGCCGACGAACGCTTAATGAGATCAATCGAAGAGAAGATTGAAATTCCTGAGTCTCGCAAAGATGATTTCCGTCGCGAGATCATGAACTACATTGGTGCACTTTCGTTAGAAGGCAAAAAGTTCAATTACAAAATGAATGAACGTTTGCACAAAGCTTTAGAACTGAAACTTTTTGAAGATCAAAAAGATAGCATCAAGTTAACAAGCTTGGTGAGCTCAGTTGTAGACAAAGATACACAAGAAAAAATTGAAATTGTTAAATCTCGTCTAATCAAAGATTTTGGTTACGATGAAATCTCGGCGACAGATGTGTTACATTACGTAGCAAGTATCTTTGCTCGAGGAGATGTAAAGAATAAGTAGGGAACATGTCAATTAAAGAAGATCATTCACGGTTTCGAGATATAGTTAAAGGTAAAGTTAAAGAGAACTTTAAAAAATATGTCTCGCAAGGTGAAATGATAGGCAAGCGAGAAGACGAATTCGTAAAGATCCCGCTGCCGTCTATTGATATCCCTAATTTCCGATACGGCGCCAAACAACAGGGTGGCGTCGGTCAGGGTGAAGGTCAGCAAGGTGACGACGTCGGTGATCCTGGCTCTGGCCAAGGCGCTGCGGGCGACAAGCCGGGCGAACATTTAGTCGAAGTTGAATTATCTCTGGATGAATTAGCCGAGATTCTTGGCGAGAAATTGCAATTACCTCGCATTGAGCCCAAGGGTAATAAGAATATCGACACGGTTAAGACCAAGTACAACGGAATCGCGCCGGTGGGACCTGAGGGTCTTCGTCAATTTAAAAATACCTACAAGCAAGCGTTGAAACGTATGATCTCTAGCGGTTACTACGATCCTATCGATCCAAAGATCGTTCCGATCCGTCGTGATTATAGATATAAAACATTTAAGAAAATCGTTCAGCCTCAAACCAAAGCGGTTGTCATATATATGATGGACGTATCGGGATCAATGGGTGACGAGCAAAAAGAAATCGTGCGATTAGAGAGTTTTTGGATCAACACATGGCTTAAAAAACATTACAAGGGCCTTGAAACCCGCTTCATCATTCACGATGCGGCGGCCAAGGAAGTTGACGAGAACACATTTTTTAGAACCAGTGAATCTGGTGGTACATTAATTAGCTCAGCTTACAAACTAGCTCAGCAAATTATCGAAGAAGACTACCCACCAAATGAGTGGAACATTTATCCATTTCATTTTAGCGATGGTGATAACTGGAGCGGTGAAGATACACGACTGTGCATAAAACTGATTCGTGAATTTTTCATTCCGAATACAAACGCGTTTTGCTACGGCCAGGTAGAAAGCAAATATGGATCTGGTCAGTTTTTAAAAGATTTACAGAAAGAATTTCCGGAAAGTGAACAGGTGCTTCTAAGTCAGATCGAAAACCGCGACAAGATTTTAGATTCAATTAAGGACTTCCTAGGAAAAGGAAAATAGATGGCTAATTTAACTCCCGAATTAGAAGCAGAACGAAAGAAAATTTGTCAGATCGCCAAAGATGCGGGTCTGGACTGCTTTGAAACTATTTTTGAATTGATCACATACGATCAAATCAATCAGTTCGCTGCATTCGGAGGTTTTCCCGTGAGATATCCACACTGGAAATTCGGTATGGAATACGAGCATCTTTCAAAAAGTTACGAATATGGTTTATCAAAAATATACGAAATGGTTATCAACACGGATCCTTGTTACGCCTATCTAATGGAAGGCAACATGATGATGGATCAAAAGCTGGTGATGGCGCATGTTTATGGTCACTGCGATTTTTTCAAAAATAATGTTTGGTTTGGAAAAACAAATCGCAAGATGATGGATCAAATGGCTAACCACGCGACTCGCATTCGTCGCTACGTAGATCGTTATGGTGTTGATCGCGTAGAAGAGTTCATCGATACCTGCTTGAGCTTAGAAAACTTGATTGATCGCTATAGTCCTTATCATGAAAAAAGCGCGAAAACCGAGCCCGAGGCTCACGATGCTGGCCGCAATGTAGAGCCTGGTATGCTGCGAGTGAATCGCCCTTACATGCGTGACTTCATCAATCCACCTGAATTTGTGAAAGAACAAAAAAGAAAACGTGAAGAACAAGAAATGATCAAGCGCTCTAAATTTCCTTCGGAGCCAGAAAAAGACGTTCTCACGTTTCTACTTAACTACGCGCCTCTAGAAGATTGGCAGCAAGATATTTTAAGCATCATCCGTGATGAAGCTTATTATTTTTCGCCACAAGGTATGACGAAAACTATGAACGAAGGCTGGGCATCCTACTGGCATTCTAAATTAATGACAGAGAAAATTCTGCACGATTCAGAAATTATTGATTTCGCAGATCATCATTCTGGAACGATGGCGATGGCACCCAATGGTTACAATCCGTACAAAGTTGGAATTGAGTTGTTTCGTGATATCGAAGATCGCTGGAACAAAGGTCAATTCGGCCGCGAGTGGGATCAATGTGACGACGTTAAAGAGCGTAAGCATTGGGATAAAAAGTTAGGCCTGGGTCGTCAAAAGATTTTTGAAGTCCGAAAATTCTATAATGACGTAACGTTTATTGATGAGTTTCTAACGGAAGACTTTTGTGTGCGAAACAAGCTGTTTGTTTATAAGTTCAATAAACGTACTAATAAGTTTGAAGTCGACACTCGAGACTTTAAAGCGATTAAGGCAAAACTTTTGTTTCACATGACAAATTTCGGGCAACCGATCATTCGAATTGAAGACGCCAATTTTGAAAATCGAGGCGAATTACTTTTGACCCATCTTCACGAAGGCATTGATTTACAACCGGATTTTATGAA
>CAZCHT010000020.1:0-41777 GCA_964498705.1 uncultured Bdellovibrio sp.
TATTAGAATCGCAAAAGAATTCAAAGCGTTTATTGAATCAAAAACGCAAAATAGAGTAAAAATTAATATTGATGTTTATGATGTAAAAAATGAAAACCAATCTATTCAGAGCTATATAGAATCTGGTAAATATCAAATTACCCAATCTGGAACTGGAAACTTTGAACAGGTTTCGCCTTTAGTAAAAGTTTGGGAGATTCCGTTTTTATTCGAAGACTTTAAGCACGCTGAAAAGTACATCGTCAGCAAAAATGCTCAAAATGTCCTAGCTAAGTTTACCAACGGTACTATGCAAGCCATTGACTACACATATTCGGGCGGCCCACTTTATATTTTTAGTCAGAAGAAAATGAACTCGTTTGATGATTTAGTCGGAGAGAAATTTTCTTTGGCAAATGACAATGGTTTTAGCAAAGAATTTCTAGAACCCAGAAAAATTATTGGACTGCGCGAAGGTGACTTGAAACAAGCACCTTCTGGCGAGATTCTTGGGGCCGGAGTAGATGGTATATATACTCGAGATGACGCCTCTCAACTGTGGGTCAATATTACCAATCATCGCATGATTACCCGAATAGTTGGTGTCTCTCAAAAAGCATTGGCTTCACTATCTGATTCTGACCGTTCTTTATTCGTAAAAGAAATTAAACGCCTAATGAAAGAAGAGCGAAAATTTTCTATGCGCGGATTTGAAATTGGTCAGGAACTGATGAAGAATCGTGGCACCCAAGTGAATGTTTGGGACCGCAAAACTAAAGAAATAGAGTTTAAAAAATTCAATTATTCGCCAGAACGCTATGCCAACCTGCAATCTGAGATCGAATATATTCAAAAATTGAGTTCAAAACAGGGATTTATTCGACGTACAACTGCGAGTGAAAAATAGAGCCTGACTATTCAAATATATCGTAACGGAAATCGGCTTCGACAGTAAAATCAGATAACAAATGTGAAAATGGCGGCTTTTGCTTGGTGTGGTAAACGACCGCTTTCATTGTAACGGTCCAATGTTCTTCTTTTTCTAACGAACTATTCAAAATTTTTTGCAAAAGAGCGAAAGAAGAAATTTCGTACTCCTCTAGAAGATAGAGCAAATTGTTATTAATCGATCGAAACTCAAACCATACCGGCAAATAGAAACGGTCTTCAAAATGAAAAAATAAAAATAACTCAACGTCCTTTGTTTGCTTTCGAAAGTTATCATTATGTATCTGTAAATTTCCATTAGCATCGACGGCTAGGATATTAGGAGTCGTAAAAACGTCTTTTTCGTACTGAATAATTTCGTTAAGAAATAAGTCCGACATTCTGAACTCCAATGGGTTTAGCAAATTGAATAGGTAAATCGTTTTTATAAATTATCGATGCAAAGACATGACTCTGCGGAAAAAAGGTTCCAAAATTTTCATAGATTTGATCCAAATTAAACATCAGGTCGCCAACACCGTCCTCGGAAAAATTAAGATGTGCAATAACTTCAGATTTGAAAAACAATTCACTTAATGATTTTGAACTAAAGGTTTGATTAATATAGTCACTAGCAAAATTCCAAGAAACATCCAATTTTTGATAGCACTTTTGAGAGTAATGATCGTAGGAAATTTTAACACACGTTTCTTCAAATCGAATTAGACTGCCCATCATATAGTAGGTCGTATTTTTTTCTATTTTTTCAACCGGATTTTGTGAATCAATAACAGCGAGTCTAAACGAACTTGGTTTTTGATACCAATTCCGAGCCCGGTCTTTTAAAAGAATCTTTAAATCATCTTCAGCCCGCTGATCATTACGACTTTCTTTGCCGTAGGCCTGCAAGAAAAGTTCATCATGAACCGCAAACCATTGCTTTTTAGTCCACTTTTTACCCTTTTGGGCCTGCTGAATGATGTCTATGAAATGTAACCATTTAAGAAATTTTGGATCATGCATGACTTCCGCCCATGATGAGGACATCCGATATAGACCGGGGAATTTATCCGCACTCGAAATTACTATTTTAAATAGATTTTCCGCTGATAAGTAGGTCAAATCTGAAACTGGGACAGTAAGCATCTCACGACGATACTTTAGCGTTCTATAGCAAGCAAGTTGCCTGTTGAAAAATGGGTTCTAAGTGTCAAAATTTTAGTTTGAAATCAACGCCGAACCTGCTTACGCTATAAGGATGGTGAGGGAAGTTTTTATATGAAAAATTCAGTATTTATAGTCAATCCCATCATGACTTATTCAGACCATCCACTGCCATATTTATATTTAATTTTTAAGTCTTACCACAAAGAGTTCGGAAAATACCCTGATGCTTGGAATTGGCCTTTACCAATCAATAGCGTTGAAGATGTAACGTTTGAAGAAACTTTAAATACAATTCTTATGGAAGTCCCCAAAGTAGTGGCGTTTAGTAGCTACGTTTGGAATTACAAACTCAATCTTGAATTGGGGAAGGCCGTTAAAGCTCATCTTCCCGATTGCTTGATAGTTTATGGCGGCCCTGAAGTTCCTTATGATCAAGAAAATTGGCTAAGGGAAAATAGTTTTGTTGATCTTATCGCGGATTCAAAAGGAACCGGCGAGGAATTTATGATGGTTCTTTTAGACCAACTCGCTGATGGCAGTTATGTTCCAGATGAAATTCCCTATTGCATAATTCCATCGACTGATCGAACGACCGCTGTAAAATCAGCGGCCTCTAAAAAGCCTCGTGAATTAAGATGGCCAAGATCGATGTTCTATGGAAACGAAACTGAAGTTCAAGTATTAAAGCATATTGCAGAATCTAAAGACGCACGCTTGACCACATTATGGGAAACGACACGCGGCTGTCCTCATGCTTGTGCTTATTGTGATTGGGGCGGCAGCACCGGTGTAAAAGTTCTTAAGAAAAGCGAAGAGATTGTTTACGAAGAACTCCGCTATATGGAAAGCCTGAATCTAGAATATATAGATTTGTGTGACGCTAATTTTGGTATTTTTAAAAATCGTGATATCGGAATTATTCAGTATCTGATCGATAGATCAAAGCAAGGTTGGGACATAGAAATCGGTTTAAATGGAAAGACAAAGAACGATATAGAAACGATTCAAAAGATCGATATGATGACTTTAGAATCAAGAATTGCAGTTAAGAGTGATTATCACTATTCCGTCAATGCCTCGGATTCAGTAGTTTCTAAAGCCGTTAACAGATGGTCGTACCCTACTCAAATGCACGTTGATTTCGTAAAAAAGGTCAAAGGCTTGGGTTACAAAACTCGTATCGAATACATTTTGGGTCTTCCTGAAACGACTCTAGATATTTTTTATAAAGACTACGACGATATTGCCTACGCCGACGCTTGGTTAAGCGAACGTTATGTATGGTCTTTGTTAGCAAAATCTCCAGCTGCAAAACCTGAGTACAAAGAAAAATATAAACTTAAAACTGTTCCTGTTCGCTATACCCACTACAATACATTGAAGCAATTGACTAAAAAGGAATACTATTTGTTAGATGATCCGCAATATCAGGGCTATTTTGATTTGGTTATCGAAACATCGACTTACACGAAACAAGAATGGTTACAGATGTATTTTATGGACAATTTCGTCCGCGGCGTAGAGTGCCTAAATGTCACGACGACTCTAAGACAAGCCTGCGAAACTTTAGGTCTTAGTGCTAGTGAATTTTATAAACGATGCTGGGCCGCTTTAGAAAAAATGAAATCTTCGGGAAATGAAGGTCTTGCTGAAATTTTTTCGAGTATTGAAGATGCTTTATGTGCCAAGACCACCTTTGCTTACTATCAATATCAAGGACGTACGATGGGTTTGCAGACAATCTCGTCATTGTTCTTAGCTAGAAATTATGAAGAGTTTATTGCATCTCTCCGTCCACTATTACCCGCAGGCCAAGATGTTGATTTGCAGGTTAACCGCATGAAATCTCGTTTACAGTTTTTAGCTGATAAAAATGATCCTGTTCAACGTATCGTTGATGAACATTCAAAATATGTATATGGTGGTCTTTCAAATAAATATAACACCATTTTAGATGAAGAGATTTTAGTTAAGCGAGCTGATTAATGTTTCACGTCTTCAACAAAATATACTTAGAAAATGTTCTTTATTACACCTCAACCTTTCCATCAAAAGTCATTGGTTCTCAATCCATGCCTCACCCACTGGCTCGGTATAACCTAGAGTTGGGAGAAATGATGGGCGCTCTGCCGTCATTTGAAGAATATATTAAAACCAGCGCCGGCGGGTCGGTTGATAGTATCTGGAAAGAATTTTACGAAGAAAAAACGGATAAGGCTTTTGTCATTTATGTCGATACGCCTCTAGAGTTAAAATTAAAAGTTATCTATTGGAAAACATTTTTTAAAAAACCGGATCCTGATATTTTGTTCTGGCTTCATAACTCGTCAATCTTGGAACGTCGCCTTAAATCCAGCGATTTCCTACAAACTAACGAACTAAAAAGAGAAACTATTTCGCAAAGCCTCAACTTTGTAACAAGAGAAGACTTTGACAAAATATATTCCGAGAACACGGCCTCTGAATATTTATCCAGTATAAATCGCGAATGTATTTCGTTTGAATATCTTTTAGCCAATCATTTTTTCAGTCCAAATAGCCAGTACGAAGCTATTTTCAAAGAAAAACTAAAAAAAATAGCCTGGAAAGCTTGGTATAACGATATTTCAATATTACGTGAAGATATTTTTAATTCTATTTTTGACATCAAAAAACTTTTTCCTGAACTAGAAATTAACACCATGGAGCCGGAAAAATTCGAAGAAGCTCTTTATGCATCGCCTGAAACTAATTGGTTATTCGATGCCGACTTCAATCGCGAGACCGCAGAACAGGCACTATCGAAATACCCTAAAGAAATTTTCTTAAAGGCTCAGCAGCGCGCACTTGAATTGATTGCTAAAGACGGTGACTATTTTGAAACTTTTCAGAAAGCTTTGATGTCACCAATTGATAATCCTGTGCACAGGACTGAACTTCTATTCTCTGAAAACTACTATGGATTTCTGCAGGATTGTATAGCGCAGCGATTTGGATCTATCTTTTCAACCAGTGCCTTGCCCGGAAAAATCAGCAGTTGCCTTATTTCATATATCTTTGAAACAGTAAAAAGTGGCCATATAACCAAGTTATCGTGCTTCGAACTCAACTAATTTAATTTTTCTTCAGCAAAAAAGAATTTCCCACCGACATTTAGATCACCTTTTTCATCAACAATTGATAGAGAATTGTGAAACCGAGACTCTGGCGTATCCCCACTAACCACTGACGTCAGCGCCCACGAAACCGATCTTATAGCTGGATTATCTTTTAAATGCTGGATAAGAAGCAAACGATTTTGCTCCTGAGATTCATCTAGTGGATATCCAAAATCGATAAAATAGACGCTCTTTACTCCAAATAACTTCTGCCTAATCATCGAATAGTAATTAAATTTTTCGATATCTAAACCTTTGGAATTGAAGCTACAAAGTGGCTCGTCAAATTTAGGAAATAGACTCCAGCCGGGATGCAGAGGATAAGAACTGAGCGCAACGAAATCCAACGCTACTAATTTACCGACACCAAGCTCGCCCCAAAAATTATAATATTTAAGATGCTCATAATTAAAAGATGTTGAAATCGGTAAATCGGGATTTTCTGATTTAATCTGTTTGATCAACGACCAAAATGATTCAATTTCAGCGCGTCGTGTTTTGGTTCCCCATACATTATAGAAATAGAAATTAAGTTCCGAACCAAAAATAATTTTATCGAATTTCAAAATTTTTAATTTGCTACTCAAGTCCTTCAGAATCGCGTTTCGATATTCTGGATTTGAAAAAATAGCTTTGGTTTTCTCTAGAGCATCTTGCTGTTTAAATATATCGTTACCATGAGCGGTCGTACGAAACGTTTCAAATCTATATTTATAATTATCGATATTTAGATCATAAATCAGTGCCATCGGAATTGAGTAAGAATTGAGTATCGAAGCGTAAGCCGATAAGTCAAGATTCGATGGCCCCGCCGTTTCCAAGGCGCACTTTTGAAGAAACTGGCCGCACTTAAAAGCGATGCCACTACTTATCCTAAAGAATACGCGACTAATATTTTTAGAGTTACTCTCGACTACTTTCTTAAAAACAGGGATAGAAACTAAATTTTGATCTGTAACAGTGAGTGCTTTTTCAAGAGGCAGGCGTTCTTCTTTTTCAACAACTGGCCTTTGATTTGCGGGAGACTCTTTAGAATTGTGCGGAAAAATGAAATAGACGACAACTAGAAGTGCAAACGAAACAATAAAGATGAAAAGTTTCTGTAAGTTTGGCTTTATAAGAAATTTCGACATCCGCTAAACGTTGACTAATGTCCAGCCAACTTCTCGTCCCAAATACTTAAGCGCAAAGCTTGAGTTTTGATCGACTAAGATAGGTTCGTGTTTTCCCGCAAGAAGCCACTTCTCCGCCTTAACAACCGGAGGATTGGTCGCCCAATCTTGTCCCTCGTTAAGAAAAACGTATGTTTTCAACGGCGTCGCACTTTTTGGAAGAACAAAGTGCTGTCCTGGAGACAAGCTAATCAATGTTTCCAATGATTGCATAACTGATGCTGTCTTTGTCGATTCTGCCCCTGCTATCGAAGTGTCTCGATTTAAGTCAGACCATTTTAAGAAAGAGGGTAGAACAAACGAACTTGAAAACACACTAAAGAAAAATCTTCTTTTCATACTTTTAGTATAAATGTAGGATATAAGAAAGGACAAATAAATTCGACATATCCAATCTATGATAAAACAGCTCTACAAAAGACTTAAACAAACGAATCAAAACGGGATGTCAATGATCATGATCCTTGTTTTGCTTGGAATTTTTTCCGTGATGTTTGCGGCCGTCAACCGGCTGATCTTTTGGAATAGAAACATGTATAACGAAATAGTTTCGACTATTAATATAGATGATTTGAACTCACAAATATATTTATTACTACAGGACAGGCGTGCGTGCCACAATACTTTTGGTGGCCTTACTAAAACGACGCCAACTTTAGCTGTTCCAAATATCGTAAATGAACTTGGTGTAAATGCGTTCCAAGTAAACGGCCTTTACGTAAAGAACGTAACCATTGTCTCGATGACAATCAGCAATTACATATATAACCCTGTAGCTCCACCCAACATTGAACCTTACATCGCGACATTTGATCTCACTGTCATTTACAGAATTCCCTTTGGTGAAACAGGCGGCGTAAAAATGAAACCTCGCACTTTTCAAATTCGCACATTTGCACCTGCTGGTTGGGCTGATGGGACAGCCCTTTCTAAAATGTCTACTCCTCGTGTGCCCGATGATGGCTGCGTTTCTGCGGGTGATCTTGCTCAATTGGGAGTTGATTTTAGTGACTTGATTTCAAAAAATCTACCTGACGAAAAAAGGGCAAATCTAACAATGAATCCTGACCTTGGTCTTCCCACCAACAGTATTATCCGAGTGCGTGGTAATGCGATTCTGACGGGTTTGTTCGAAATTTCGGATGCTCGCTATAAGGAAGAAATTACTCCCTATTCGCTTTCTGATAAACAGTGGGATAAAATTCGCGGCTACACATTTAACTGGAAAGGTTCGAAATCGAAAGACTTTGGATTCGTAGCTCAAGATGTAGAAAAAGTTTTGC
Organism: uncultured Bdellovibrio sp.; assembly: GCA_964498705.1. Lineage (GTDB taxonomy): Bacteria > Bdellovibrionota > Bdellovibrionia > Bdellovibrionales > Bdellovibrionaceae > UBA2316. The sequence continues at coordinate 7,666 of CAZCHT010000020.1, forward strand.
CAGAGTTGGTTGATGGGACTCAGCAGGATGGTTGGAAGAGGGTCAGTTACACAGCATTTATTCCACTCATCATGGAATCGACAAAAAAATTGGATCAGGAAAATAAAATTTATGAAAAGAAAATTCAGGATTTAGAATCCAGAGTGTCCAAAATTAAGGATTAGATTGAATAAGAAACGCGCTCACTCCAAAAGATCCCGAGGCTTCACAATCGTAGAACTATTAGTTGCTACGGGAATGCTTGCCGTTGTGGCGTCGTTTGCCGCGGTTCTGGTCTCTAGCGTTCAAGATTTACTGTTTCAAACTGGTCGCCAAACTCGAGTTGATGAAGTTCATTCCAATCTAATGATGACTCTTTCCAATTCGGGTGCCTGTATGAATACGTTTTCCGTACTCAATTATACCGGTGCACCCGTAGTTGTGACTGATATTAGATCGGCAACAAATGCACCGAAATTTTCGACTGGAAATACTTATTACCAAACGGTCTCCATCACTGGCATGCAAGCACAGAACTTTGTTTTTGGGGGAGCTTCTGATGTGCCAGCACCATTCACAGGCCGATTCGATTTAGTAATTACGTATAGCTACAGCACAAGTCCGACAAACAATCGAACGGTCACACGCATCGCTACTGTGAAAACAGCGCCACTAGCGTGGGCTGCCGGTAATCCATTAGCTAGAAATCCCATTCAATGTTCCTCCGGTGCGGGCGTTGGATTTGGTTTTGATATCCCCACGTATCTGCATCGTCATGGGGCCGAAACAAAAGTTGGGGATTTGGTCCTAAACCCTAGTGGCGCCGCTATTCCGGCCAATCTTGAAGTCATTGGTACTACGACAATTAGTTCACATTACTTTGAAGTTTCAGATCGTCGCTTAAAATCAAATTTTTCTACGATCGAAGTCCCGTTTGAAAAAATCGATAAGGTCAGTGGGTATTCATTCACATGGAAAAATTCAGGCCGACATGATCATGGTTTTATCGCTCAGGAAGTAGAAGCTGAATTTCCCGAGTTAGTCGAAACAGACCCTATCAAGAATACCAAGAAACTGCGGTACGGAACCTTGGTTCCTATTTTAGCAGAATCGAGTAGATCTTTGAAAGAGAACTCGAAGCACCTGGATTCGCGCATTGAATTATTAGAAAAAAAATTAGAAAAGAAACTTAAAAATCAAAAGAGGTAGTCTATGCAAAAACTTTCGTTCTTAACAAGTCTATTGACGATCGGGAATAAAGCCTCGGCAGTAGCGACGTTACGAAACTGCTCTATCAACGCATCTGGGACTGTATCTGGCATTGGTGCCGGCGGTGTTGACCTTTGCGTAAGTACTAGCGGAGCTTCAGCCGATGCTTCATTTGTGGCTCTGCGAGTTTGGAATGCAGTTTGGAATGATATCGTAGATTTCCAGCAAGCCTGTGATGAGATCATTCCAGGTAAATGTTACTTTGACACATTTGATGGAGCAAAAATCTGCAATGTTCGCTGCCAAAAAAGTGTCGTCGGTGTGGCCTCAGATACATTTGGATTCGCGGTAGGAAGTGGACGATATAAAAATGAAGTTCCTCTCGCAATAGGCGGATGGGTTTTAGCTTTTGTAGATAAAATTTACGAACCAGGAACAGTGTTAACGTGTGACTCTAAAGGCGATTTAACTGAAATGACTTTAGAGGAAAAGCAGCTTTATCCGGAACGAATTGTCGGGATCTATAAAAAACCAGAATACGATGAATTTTTTGGTCCTGAAAAAATGAAAGTGAAAGTAAATGGACGCCATTGGGTCAAAGTTAAATAGACTTAAAAATCGCCGAGGACTATCCATCGTCGAAGTATTAGTAAGCGTAGCCTTGCTGGGTTTGTTCGTATCCGCATTGAATATGTTTACTGTATCTACTTTTAGTAGCATGAAAATGATGCGAGCTGAAAGTTTCGTTCGTATTTTTAATACGAATATCGATCAACTTTTGAATTCACAGCGTGCCTGTATTACTACCTTTACGCAGGCCTCCATCGGCTCCATTGCCAATGGCGACTCTCTTGTATCCTTGTTTAATGCTGGTGGCGGTAACGTTTTGAATATGGGTGCTACTAATTTAAATGGTAGTAACGTGGATATTTTAACAGCCACTGTAGCTAATTTGCAAAATACAGCTGGAAATATTCGGTTTAACCTTGAAATTACGTATCGATACAACACGTTTTCTCCTGCTCTTTCTATGGTTAAAATAATCCCAATAAATGGAACAGTGGATGCCGGTAACAATGTCATTACATGCGCATCGGCTAGGTCATTTTTACCTGAAACTTTGTTTGTTAGATCTGATATCAACGATATTAAAACCGGCTCACTTACAATCACAGGCAATCTAACATTCAACTATGCGGGTGGTGGCGACACACTCAACAAGCTTATCATTGAACCACAAGTCGCAAACCCAGCCGCACCAGGCGGTCCCAACAACACTTTGTTTATCCCTTCAGATAGAAAGTTGAAAAAAGATATCCAGCCTATCAATTTAGCTGAATCGGACTTCAATCAAATTCACGCCTATCACTACAAGCTCAAGGGGCAAAAAGATTACTCAATTGGCTTCCTGTCCCAAGAAGTTCAAAAGTTTTCTCCAGACTCTGTGCTCGACCAAAAAGATAGCTACATGGCCTTAAATTATAACTCCATGCTGCCCTACATCTGGGAGTACCACAAGCAGGTCTACCATAAAAACATCGAGCTAAATAAGCGCTTAAAGGCGCTTGAAGAAAAAATCGATAAGCTAAAATAATCCCATATTATATTGAGACACTAGTCCCATCCCACATTGATACAGTTCAAAATTTACTTTTATTTGTCTCGCGGAAGCCGATACAATTTAAGTGAGGGATCAATGAAATTACTATTATTTTTTTCTCTAAGCCTATTCCTAATCTCTTGCCAAACGAATATGGCAAGGCAATTCGAGCGCATTACTCCCGGCACAGATAAAGATGCCGTACTTGATCGCCTCGGGTCCCCACGTAACATTACTCGCATGAATGGTGAAGATCGTTGGTACTATTTGTACTATCAAGATGAAATTCGCCAGCAAAAAGAAGTGCATTTTAAAGATGGTATTGTGATTTACGTTGGTGACAAGAAGAAACCAACGCCAGAAATTGACCCGGTAGCCGTTGATACTAAAAATGCCGAAGTAGAAAAACAGCTAGAAGATGAATCTCAACGCAAAAAAGAAGCTTCAAAAAATGCATATACAAATTATATGAAATACCAAAAGAAAATCAAAAAGGAAGACGAAGTACAGTACCTTCCTGAGTTTGAATCCGTGGAATAAAACTACCGACTAAATTTATTTTTTTAAAATTTTAGGTTGAGCCAAGTTATTGTTATCAATACTTGGCTTTTTTACTTCTTCTGCAGCTGGCTTTTTTTCATCTTTAACGCCGTAGTGAGTTTTGACTTTGGCCACCGTTTTTTTGACTTGGCCTTCAATCGTTTGCGCATCTTCGTAATCATCGATGCTCTTGATTTCTATCTTTTCATATTTTCGCTTTTCAGTAATACCCACATCAGGATATCGGTACTTTAATAATTGCGCGCTTTGATTATAATCTTCTAACAACTTGGTTAACTCTTTATGCTCTCGCAAAAGCTCGCCAACCAAAGCTTCTGCTTCGGCCTTACTTTTTGCACTATTTTTATGATGGATGATCTCTTTAATCGTATCTTCTTTGGATTTTATTTTAGCTTTCAGTGAACTTAACGATGTAACGACGTCCATCCATTCTTTTGTACGTTCTTGCTGCTGCTTTTCTTCAAACGGAATTTTCTCTGGAGCTGCTGCTGTGGGTGCACCACCGTGCTCGCCGCCACCTTCGTTAGCGTGCAGAACACTCGTGCTTAAACAAAAGATCAAAGCGATCACTCTACTGCGTCGAAACATGATGCCTCCAGTTGAGCACTAAACCCAATGCCGTAATACGTTTCACAAGAACGATAATCTTCGGTGCCGAAATATTTGAAAGTGTCAGTTTACCGTCTTTCATATTTTGTGTAAGGTCTCCGACATTCCAGCCAAAGCGTTTGTCGTCCAAGGCTTCTATCAAATCACGTTTTGTTTCACCTAAATCAATTCCGGAAATTTCGATATCAAATGATAGCAAACCAGTTTCAGAAACATCGTTCCCGAAACTCTGAACATCATCCGCAAAATTTTTAAATGCGTTACCCTTAGGTTTTGACGTTTGCTGAGTTGGTTGCTGAGCAGGCTCTTCCGGCAACGAATTCATATCTGACATTGAATTCATTTCCGGTGGAGGCTCATCTTGAGTGGCTTGAATATTAAATAAATCGTTAGACTGAGACTGTTGCTGCGCATACGGATCGTTTTCTGGCGAGCCGTAATCCAATGTCATTCCGCCATCCAATGGAGCCAACATCTGGCTAGCAATCGGTTCAGTCGTTTGAATATTGGGTTCTTCATCCGGCGGCGGCTGGTCGGAAATTAGGTCCGCAGCCAGCGGTTCTTTGGAATTTTCAGGAGCACCGTCAAAGCCAATAAAAAATTCGGCGTTACAGTGCTCACAACGATAAAGCGTTCCAAAATTATCATCGGTGATAGCAATAGATTTAGAACAATTCGGACATTGAGCCATTAGCTCAATTATCTTCTTTTATTATCCTTTTGTAAACGGCGACGCTGTTCGCGGTTCATTTTACCGTCGTCAGCTGGGCCACTACTGTAGGTCATCTTGTTTCTAGGCTTACTATCTGAAGACTCTTTGTTTCCTGACGATTCGAAGTCTCGACCAATGTCTTGCTCTTGTGGAGACTGATAATTTAATTCATTTAAATCCTGCTCTTCTGGCATGAACGACTCGAGAGCCTCTTGCGCTTGTTGAGCTACGATTTTAACTTTCATTAATTTTTCAGCCACTTCTTGGCGGATAGAAATGTTTAACTGTTCAAACGCCATGAACGCTTCTTTTTTGTATTCGATCAACGGATCTTTCTGAGCGTATCCGCGAAGACCGATGCCTTCTTTTAATTTATCGATAACAAGCAAATGTTCTTTCCATTTTGTATCAATGCTTTGAAGAAGAATCATTTTTTGAACTTGGTCAAAATATTGACCCATATCTGTTTTCTGAGCTTCGTAGACGTGCTTGATCGCAGATTTGATAGCGTCCAAGATCGATTCCGCGGAACCCGTATAAATAGAAGGTTCCAAACGAATACCAAAATTTTGAGATAAAGATACTGTTAGGCCTTCGATGTTCCACTGATCACGAGGCGCCCCCTCAGGCATATTCACATCTAGAACGTTAGATGTTACATCACCCAACATTTCTAAAATAGTTGTGCTGATTTCATTTCCCTCTAGAACATTACGGCGCATTTGATAAATCGCATTTCTTTGAATATTCATTACGTTATCGTAATCAAACAAATTCTTACGAACATCAAAGTGATGGCCTTCGACTTTTCTTTGCGCGCCCTCAATTTGTGATGTCACCATTTTAGCTTCGATCGGTTCGTTCTCGTCGATTTTTAAAAACGTCATGGCTTTTTGAATTTTCTCGCCATTAAAAATTCTAAGTAAATTATCTTCTAACGAAAGGTAAAAACGTGATTCACCTGGATCACCTTGACGACCAGAACGACCGCGCAATTGATTATCAATACGGCGCGATTCATGGCGTTCTGTTCCGATAATGTATAAACCACCGGCCGCAACAACGTCTCTTTTCTCGGCCTCACACTGAGCTTTGAAACGCTTTAGTGCTTCTTCAAATTCAGGTCCTTCTTCCGCATTGGATTCACGACGAGCTAAACCTTCTGCATTTCCACCCAGTACGATATCTGTTCCACGACCGGCCATGTTGGTAGCAATTGTCACAGAACCTTTACGGCCGGCTTGTGCTACGATTTCAGCTTCGCGTTCATGATGTTTCGCATTTAGAACTTGATGACGTAGGCCTTCTTTTTTCAAGAACTGACTAAGTAATTCGGAACGCTCGATACTGATTGTACCGACTAGAATGGGCTGCCCATTGTGAGTGCGGGATTTGATATCTTCCACGATCGCTCTGAATTTTGCCATTTCCGTTTTGTAGATCACATCGTTTTTATCTTGGCGGGCAATTGGTCTATGAGTCGGAATTACAGAAACTTCTAGATCATAAATCTTTTTAAACTCGACAGCTTCTGTATCTGCAGTACCCGTCATGCCAGCTAGTTTAGAATACATTTTGAAATAATTTTGGAATGTGATCGACGCTAGCGTTTGATTTTCATTTTTAATTTCAACGCCTTCTTTAGCTTCAATCGCTTGATGGATACCATCACTCCAGCGACGACCTGGCATTAAACGACCTGTGAATTCATCAACGATAACGATCTCGCCATTTTGAATCATGTATTCAACATCTAGGCGATACATGTGATGAGCCTTAAGGGCTTGAATCACGTGATGAAGAATTTCGATATTTTCTGCATCGTAAAGATTGCCAATACTTAAAAGCTGTTCAACTTTTTTATTACCTTCATCAGTTAATGAAACGGATTTAGATTTCTCTTCCGTAGTGAAATGCTCTTTGTCTTTCAACTGAGGAATAATTTTATTAATGATGACGTATTTATCTGTCGACGCTTCCGCGGGACCAGAAATAATTAGCGGTGTACGCGCTTCATCCACTAAAATAGAATCGCACTCGTCGACGATCGCAAAGTTGTGACCCTTTTGAACGTAGTCATTCAGATCAAATTTCATATTGTCGCGGAGGTAATCAAAACCTAATTCATTGTTTGTCGCATAGGTGATGTCGCTACCATAAGATTCTTTTCTTTCTTCGTCAGTCAAACCATGTACGATTATACCGATTGATAAACCCAACCAGTTGTACAGGCGACCCATCCATTCAGCATCACGTTTTACTAGATAGTCATTCACGGAAACAACGTGAACACCTTTACCGCTCAATGCATTTAAATAAACAGGCAATGTAGCAACTAAAGTTTTACCTTCGCCGGTTCTCATTTCAGAAATGCGACCTTTATGTAAACAATAACCACCGATTAACTGAACATCATAATGGCGCATACCCAAACAACGATGCGAAGCTTCTCTGCAAACCGCAAACGCTTCTGGCAATATATCATCTAAAGTTTCACCTTTAGTTAATCTAGCTTTAAACTCCGGAGTTTTGGCTTTGAGTTGTTCGTCCGTCAGCGCTTTGATCTTGGGTTCCCAAGAATTCACCTGATCAACGATCGGTTGGATAGTTTTCATTTCGCGATCGTGTTTAGTACCAAAAATGGATTTTAATAAGTTTGCAATCATGTGAACTAGGATAGACTCCTTAAGTTAAAACAGCAACTTAGATCTGTTTGTACTTAATCTGACGGAGCGCCTCGTAGACCGAAACTGCCACGGCGGTAGCCATATTTAGACTTCTGACCAGACCCGGGGTCGGGATAAAAACACTGGTTTCTTCATTGTCGCGAATAATTTCTGGATTTAGACCTTTAGATTCTTTGCCAAATACTAAAAAATCGCCTTTTTGAAACGAAAAATCATAAATAGATTGTTTGGCGTGAGCCGAAAAATAAACTTTTCGCCCATTGGGCAATTCCGCTAAAGAATCCAACGTTGTCCATTGCAAATGCTGCCAATAATCTAAACCGGCGCGTTTGAGTTTCGCGTCGGTGATTTCAAAGCCCATCGGTTTGATTAATGTTAATGAGGTTTCCGTGGCCACACAGGTGCGGCCTACGTTGCCGGTATTGTTAGGTATTTCCGGCTCAACAAGAACAATGTGAAGAAGTGGATTATAAGTAACGGTAAACTTCCTGACCTAGTTTTGTTAACGCGATTCTGCGACCTTTATCGATCACCAGTTCTAGGTTCATCAATTCACGGTATAATGCTAAATCAATAGGCACAATATCACGGCCCGAGCTTTTGCCTAATTTTTGGATATAATTGCGCTGACGTTCGTTCAATTTTTTTGGAATCGGTGGCTTTTCGATCAGAGCCTTTTGCCAGTCGCCATTTTCGATATATTTTACATCCGAGTTTAATTTTTCTGGATTCAGAAAATAAACATGAGTCTCTACAACACCCGCTTCGGTCTGAACTTGAACCAATTCCTTATGAGTCAATCCCTGAGCCGGATCTTGGGCAAAATAGCCCATTAATTCATCAACCAGGTGAGTGGTTAAATCGGTGGCATTTAAGTGCACCAGGATACCCTGCACCTCATCAGCCCCCTGCTTTAAAAGCACGGGAAAACCGATTTTGGAACGATATACAGCCGCTTGGATCGTTGCCGCCTCTGTCGAAACAATAAGATTTTGTATTTTACCTAAGAAGAAATCCTCATCTGCCACGCACGTGCACAGAAATATAGAATTTGTCGACATAATTCCCCTCCAATTACTACGCCAAATTGCGAAGGCTGGTAGATATCAAAGACCTTCAGAATGCGCAAGCGACGAGAATTATCGTTTTGCGTTATGTGAAATATTTCTTAGTCTAAGACAAAAATTGTTTGTTATTACTTTATCAACTTACGAGGGTAATAATGAGCGAAGATACAGTAAATTTCATGGGTTATATGTGGATTCAAAAAGAAGACGGTGTCATCACTGTTGGAATCAACGAAGAAGGTCTACAAGACTTTGACGAAATCACATCTATCGAATTACCACCTGAAAATGAAAAAGTTGAAGCCGACACTGTTATCGGGACGATCGAAACAGACGACGGTCCACTTGATATTTACTCGCCAGTAAATGGAACTATTTTAGAAATCAATCCGCAAGTTCTTGAAACACCATCATTAATTCAAGAAGACCCTTACGAAGAGGGCTGGTTACTTAGAATCGAAACAACAGAAGACATCGATGAAGATGAAGACGAAGATTTCGACGAAGACGAAGATGATGAGGACGACGAGGATTCCGCTGACGAGGACGAAGAATAGTTAGTTCTTCGTGACGTCTCGTACGCCCGCTCAAAATGTTTTTCTATTTGCATTATGTTCTTTGATTTGGGGATCGACCTATTTCGTTATCACAATACAAATTAGTCAAGCTCCCCCGCTAGTTACCGTATTCTGGCGGTTCGTAGTTTCTACGATCATCATGTTTTGCTACCTAAAATGGTCCAAACAAAATTTAAAATTCAGTTCGCAGACCCATGTTTGGTTTTTCCTTCAAGGCATTTTCAATTTTTCTATCAATTATATGCTGACCTATAATGCCGAGACATTTATTAAGTCCGGCGTCTTGGCCATTGCGTTTACGACCATGGTTTATTTCAATATTTTGTTTTCTTGGATTTTCTTTAAGAAAAAAGTTTCTTTCAAAGTCGTGGTTGGATCTATTTTTGGCGGTCTGGGTATTTTGATGATTTTTAAAGATGATTTATTTATTACTTCTTCAAGCAAAGAAATGCTGGGTATGGGCTTAGGTTTGTGTGCGGCACTTTCGGCATCTACCGGAAATATGATTTCAGTTCGAAATATTCAAAAAGGCGTCAGTATCAGTACAGCCAACACATTTAGTATGCTGTACGGAACTTTGTTCACTGGATTAGTTGTTTTAATTTCGGGACTTTCATGGTCGGTTCCATTGAATCCCAGTTTTATCGGCAGTTTGTTTTACTTAAGCATTTTAGGAACTGTAGTGGCATTTGCGGCTTATAATACGTTGCTTAAAACTCTGGGTGCCGACAAAGCGGCCTACACCACTATTATTTCACCGATCCTAGCGATCCTATTGTCCTATGCATTTGAAGGATTAAAATTAGGGCCCACAATGCTATTTGGAATTGCACTGTGTTTAGCAGGAAATATTTTAGTTCTGTATAAACCAAAAGTGGTGGCCTAGCTATTCAAGCCCCATTCGTTTTCGAAATGTTTGAATGGGATCCGAAGACATTTTATCTACGTACGTGTTTCCTTGAAATAAATAATCGGACAGCGAGCAATAGTTAAATAGGTTCGACGTGCAACCTTTATGCAATTGCAATCTATCAGATGCATAAGTAACAAATCGTTTATCATTAGATGATAGCGTGCTGAATCCTGTCGTTATATCTTTAAAAACTATGCGCAGACTAGCATCCATCGTTGTCGTTGAAAGTTTCGTGATTTCAGGCGAAAGGGGATCGCACGCAGGCGTTGCGCCTTCGCCGCAGACACGTATCGCGCTGTTCACAACATCCGTGCGAAAACGCCATGCGAATAGAAAAAGAGAGGATTTTAATAAAACAGATTGGCGAACATTTAAGTTCTCTAAACCCCAACGTTGTTCAAACGAAGTACTTGGGTCCGAGGACATGCGATCAGAAATGCCGTTTGCATTAAAAATATAGTCGGCCGCTGTCACAGGAACTCCGCTGAGACCAATAAAAATATCGCGCTTGAACATCGAGATCAGATCGAGTTGTTCATCTGGAGTTAAATAATCAAACAATCGCAGCAATTGATCGCGCTTTTCGCGAAAACGTTTATCTTTGCTGGGTGTTGAGTACTGATCAAACACAGTTCCTTGCGGATCACAAAATTGATAATAGCAAAAAATCGTTCCTTGGGATGTTATCGTTAGACGATCATTTAAATCCTGCGACAATGAATTCGCCATTGAATACGCTTTTCTGTAGGGCTCCACTTTAAATCCCAGTGATTCATAGACGTAGTTATTGAATTCATCATACGATAGTCCCGATTGATCGTATTGGTCTAACGAATATCCCGGCATGCTGGTTTTAGGTGCCAGTTGCCACTTGCCATTTTTTAGTTGCGGCCAGCGCCATCTTAAAAAACCACCGCCCGTTGACTCGTGATAACGAATATCGGCTAGAGTTTTATAGGCGTATTCTCGAGAAGGCTCATTACCGAATAGAACGGAAATGCAGTCAGCACCGCAGTAGCTTTGCATACCGACGTCATACACCACTTGCGTGTGGCCCGTGTTTCCTGAACGCAACGTAAGAATGATGGATCAGGGAGTTACATAGTCTTTGCTGATTTTAATTGGGTATAAGTCGTTGAAAATACTGTGCGTGTAGGTGGAATCAAAAAGATAGCGCATGGCTGCTTTGAATCGCTGATCTTTTTTCCAATCGCTATCTGTTGGTAAGTTTATCCAATTTTTAGATTCACTAAAATGTCCAAACAATTTTCCAGATCCTGCCAAAGATGTCATCATTGGCAATTTATTGTCGTGAGCATAAATCCAACGTCCAAGTAATCCAAAATCGGCGCAGTCAAATTCCAGGCCACTCCCAACCGCCATTGTAGTCGATGCATTTTTTTTGAACCAAGATGCAAATTTATTTTCATCATCTTCGGACCAATCATTTTTCGCTGGCGTCCACAGTGGCGTTGGTGTTTTATTTAATTTCTGCTCGGTTTCTTGAGCAAGATAGTACGAACTTGATCTTGTTTTTAAGTCTTTCAAGTAACGGTAATAATTTACTTTCGTTTGAATTTCACCGGCTGTGCGATTCACCAAAGTCGATTTTTCAACAACAACTTGTGTAGTCAGACGTTGCGACAAATCCTTCACTGGATTTTCTACGACTAATAAATGGGCGCGGCGGCCTTGTTCATCTAAAATAATCCAACGTTGCCATTTATTCCCATGAGGATCTGAGTATTGAGTTTGAAATTGTTTGGCCATTGTCGGAATAGCTAAGAATACGAAAAGACTGAAAAAAATAAGATGGCGGTTTATCATAAATTTTCCTATACGAAGATAAAATCTATTCGGTTTTTTGTTGTTTAACTGCTTAGGACCGGTACTTTTTTGGACTTTAAAATAGAAGCGTTATGTTACTTTTTTTGTTTTGAAATAGAGTGTGACTAGACCTAGCCGATCTTTTGTCTGCGAAGCAAACGCCAGTTAAATTATACGCAAATTAGAGAATGACATTCATTTTTCTCACGAGTTGCTAATTCAAATTGGTCGCGGTAAAAAATCTTAATCTCAGTTAATTTTTCAAAAGGTTGGCGTTTTTTGGAAAACATCATCGGTTCTAATTTTTCAAATAGATCTTTTTCGCAAGCACGGACGATCAATGGCCAAAATGATATTCGCGAAATAGCGGAATCTCTGCCTCTGATGATATGGATGGCCGATGCTGGCGGAAATATTGAATACGTTAACACTCACTTCTTAGAATTTACCGGAAGTGGTGGTTTACAAAACGAGCTATCTTTTTGGACTGGCGCCATTCATGAAAATGACCGGGTCGAGTCTTATTCCCGCTGGGTAAAATCTGTAGCGAGTGGCGAACTGTTCGAGAAAGAATTTAGAATCAAACGATTTGACGGCGCTTATGTTTGGTTTCTTTGGCGCGCTACTCCTGTAAAAGACTCAAATGGTTTGATCCAACGTTGGATTGCCACAGCCACTGAGATAGAAAAACAAAAACAGCAATTAAATGACTTACAACATTCACGACATCAACTAGAGGTAATCCTTGAAGGCATCACCGATGGTGTTACTGTTTTTGATCATAATGGTAAATGCATATACGCTAATTCGATTGGCGCCGAGATGTGCGGATTCAATTCCGTAGAAGAAATCCTAACGGCTTCGAATGAAAATGTGGCTGATCGTTATCTTATTTTCGACGAGCAAGGCCAAGTTTTTCCTGCAGAACGATTGCCGGGACGCCTAGCTTTGAAAGGTGTCAAGAATCCGCCTGAAACTGTTTTGCAGATGGAAATAAAAAAAACGGGAAAAAGAAATTGGTCGATCGTCAGTGCGGCTCCTATATTTGATGACAACGGCGAAGTCTTGTATGCCGTTTCGATTTTCCGTGATTTTACGGTTCATAAAGAAAATGAAAACTCACTTAAAAGCCGCGAGTCTGCACTTCGTCTGATTGCCGAAACAGGAATCATATTCAATTCATCTCTGGATTACTTGGTCACTCTACAAAAATTATGTGAACTGATCGTTCCGGTGCTTGCGGATTGGTGCATAATTGACATTATTGCCGATCCCAATAATCCCAAAACTATTTCATGGCATTGGAATCCAGAAAAACGCACTTGGGCCGATTCGTATCGAGAAAAATATCGCTCTGACTGGCGATCATCGCCAGGTGCCGCCCGCGTAATTAGTACCGGAAAATCTGAACTATCAGACTCGTTCTCGGATCAAGCACTTGAAGCGGCTATCCCAAATCGTGACCAGTTGCTAGAACTCAAGAGACTAGGAATGAGTTCTGTTATGATAGTCCCCCTACTTGTAAATGAATCTGTTTTAGGAGCGATGACCTTTGTGGCTTCGGAATCAAAACGAAAATTTTCAAAATTTGATTTAACTTTAGCAGAAGATATTGGCCGGCGTGCGGGACTAACCATCGATAAATCTCTTTTATACGAACGTGAACGTCATGCGCGTGAGCAAGCCGAGAATGCCAATAAATCAAAGTCTTCGTTCCTAGCTAATATGTCTCATGAAATCCGGACGCCTTTAAATGCGTTGATAGGATTTAACGAACTACTTCGTTCAGATTCATTGAGCCATGACGAGCGAGCCAAGTATCACAATATTATTCAAAGAAATGGTGAACTACTTTTGCACTTGATCGATGATATTTTGGATTTATCTAAAGTGGAGGCTGGCCACCTAGATCTAGAAACTGTGCAGATCTCGCTGATGGATTTACTCAGCGAAATCAAATCGTACAAAACGGCAAAGGCGGCCGCCAAAGGTTTGAAGTTCATCATAGAGGTAGCCGATAATGTTCCTGATGAGTTTGTGACCGACCCGCATCGTCTAAAACAGATTTTAATTAATATCATTGGTAACGCCATTAAATTTACGATGGATGGACACGTTAAAGTAACAGTGAAGTTAGATGAAAATAGGCAAAGGCTTGTATTTCAAGTATCTGACACGGGAATTGGCATTGCGCTAGACGTTCGCGAAAAACTATTTCAGCCATTTAGCCAATCCGATGCATCGGTAACACGTAAATATGGCGGTACAGGGCTCGGGTTGATCCTTTCCAAACGATTGGCACAGCGACTGGGCGGCGACATTGTTTTGATGGATACAAACGCATCCGAAGGCGCGGCGTTTATTATAGAAATAGCATCTAATTTAAAAGCTAACTCCGTTGTGGAAACCATCGTTGCGCTACCTGAAAAATCGATTGTTGGAATCAAGATTTTGGTTGTGGATGATTCTGTTGATAACCAAGTGTTGATGGAACATATCCTAAAATCCCGCGGCGCCATTGTTGAAACGGCGGATAACGGCAAATCTGGTATGCACAAAGCCTTAGACAATGACTACGATATTGTTCTAATGGATGTGCAAATGCCGGTGATGGATGGTCATTCGGCCACCCGAATTTTGCGCGAAAAAGGTTTTAACCGCCCTATAATCGGGCTTACGGCGCATGCCATGCAGGATGATCGACGTCGCTGCCTGGAAGCTGGCTGTACGGACTATTTAACTAAGCCTATTCGCACAGATATGTTGATTCAAACGATCAGTCGTCATATCAATTAAGCATGGGCGCAAATCATTCTCATAATCATAAACATGGACATTCCCACGGGCATTCGCACGGTTCAGCTAGTTCGCGCATGGGTGTTGCTTTTTTCCTGAACCTGGTCTTTGCCATCATCGAATTAGTCGGCGGACTTTATACGAATAGTTTAGCTATTCTATCCGATGCTTTTCACGATATGGGCGATGCTTTGGCAATTGCCATGGCCTGGTATTTAGAAAAAAAATCTCGTCAAGGCAGCACTCTAGAATTTTCCTATGGCTATCGCCGCTTAAGTGTTCTGGGCGCGATGATCACGGGATTGATCCTGATGTGTGGATCGGGAATTATTTTAGCACGGGCGATTCCTAGATTATTTAATCCTGAACCTACCAATGTTGAAGGTATGCTTCTTTTGGCGATATTAGGATTGGCAGTAAATGGATTCGCGGCGTTTCGAATGTCTAAAGGAACGTCATTAAACGAAAAAATGATCTTGTGGCATTTACTAGAAGACGTGATGGGCTGGATTGCTATTTTTGTCGGCTCGATCGTTATGATGTTTTATGATTTACCGATCCTAGATCCCATCATGGCCATCGGTATTGCGATCTGGGTTTTATGGAATGTGTTTAATAATTTAAAAACTACTTTTAATGTATTTTTGCAAGCGACCCCAAATGATGTTCAGATTGAAACGGTGACTGCGAAAATAAAACAAACACCTCCGGTAAAAAGCGTTCATCACCTGCATTTATGGTCGATGGATGGGGATCATCATATATTAACGACTCATTTAGTTGTTGAAGATACGACGTCAAAAGATGAGGTTCATCAGCTGAAGATCGATTTGAAAAAGACGTTGATGAAAGAGTTTCATATTACCGAAGCTACGATTGAAGTCGAATGGCCGAATCAATCTTGCACGGATCCCACTCATTAGTCTATTATTCTAAATTCCGAATAAATCCATCTAGAGTTTTTTGAAACTCAGTGAATTCTTTTTTATTCAGGCTTTTAATCATTTGAACTTCGATTGTGTTCACAATGATATGAGCATCGCAAACCAGCTTTTCCGCTTTTGCTGTCAGTGAAAAAATATTCTTATTCTTTTTCACAAGATTCATTTTAAGCAGGTTTTGCAAGATTCGATTCATCGTCTGCGGCGCCACAAAGCATTTACGAGCCAAATCCGCGTTGGTTAAATTCTGGTTCGCTTCAATAGCCGACAATGTTGAGTACTGGGGCAAAGTAATACCGAAATGGCGGATGGATTGCTCAATTTTTTGGCTTAATTGATGTTCCACTTGGCCTAAAAGGGCGCTAATGCCTAAAGTTTCTTCAAATCTCAAATTTTCTCCTTGAGTTATCAGCATGCTGATGTCATAGGATCAGCATGCTGATATTTGTGACTCCACACAGTCCTACTAATATCTTTGCAAAACAAACGGAACAAAACACTATTTATTCGATAAGGAGAATAAAATTATGTCTAAAGTAATAGCAATGCTAGCGGTGCTAGCGACTTCGTTCTATGTCCAAGCCAAAACATGCGATGGTTTACCCTCTCAAGAGGATCTACGTAAAGCTTTGATCGAGGCACGTAAAACAGATAATGGCGGTTTCAACCTAGAAATGTGGGGAACCGTGGTTGATCGCAGCGGTACTGTTTGCGCCGTAGCGATGACCGGCGACACAGAAGGGGCTCAATGGCCAGGTAGCCGTGTTATTTCCGCTCAAAAAGCAAACACGGCGAATGCATTCAGTTTACCAGGTTTAGCTCTATCAACGGCTAACTTGTACTCGGCAGTACAACCGGGTGGCAGCTTGTTTGGTTTACAGGAAAGCAATCCGGTAGACACAAAAGTAGCTTACAAAGGCGACGCGAAAAAATTCGGATCTAAAAAAGATCCAATGGTTGGCGAACGTATCGGCGGCGTAAACGTATTCGGCGGCGGTCTAGCTCTATACAACGCTAAAGGCGTAATCATCGGCGGTATCGGCGTAAGCGGCGATTCATCATGTGCAGATCACAATATCGCATGGAAAACACGCGCAAGTTTGAACCTTGATTACGTTCCTGCGGGCGTAAGTGCGACAAAAGATGATCAAATTATCTATGACGTTGCTAACGGCAAAAGTGCTGGTGGTTTTGGTCATGTAGTTTGTGCTGGTAAAGAGAAAGAGATTGCCGCGAAATTGGGTGCGGTTAAGAAAGTATCAAAATAGAACTTCTCGAACTCCAGGACTAGATAGTTCTGGAGTTTTTGTTTCGCGCCAACTCTCTGCAGACATTCTATAGTTGTTGTCTGTACCCTCTGCATTGGGTTATTCTCATACCAGATTATTTTGAGACCTCGTACAGATGAAAATTTTTGTTTTACCATTTAGTTTTGTTTTTGGCTTCTTGGTTGCGATAGCAGTCAGTATTTTATTTTTAAAAATTGCTTTCCGTTTTTTTTCATCTATCAAAAACATTAACTGGAACACTGTACGCCCTTCCGTTCTAGGTACGTTTTTGCTTTCACCGGCATCGGTACTTGCCGGGTTTATTTTATTTTCAGTTTTCATCGGTGACAGCTCTCTGATTAATTTAAATATCAAGGTTTTCCAGCCTCAACTTTTTTTAACTACAACAGCCCTAGGACTCCTACTCCAAATTCTATTTGGAAAACGCCTTTCGATCAGTTGGGAGGACAGCAATTCTAATGACCGCATCGAATGGCTTACCATTGAAAATTTGCTTTTTGGTCGTCTTCACAAAGTGAATATGAAGGACATCGTATCTTTTGAAAAACACAGTTCCTTTTTAAGTCCCCGCAATCGCATGGTGAGATTTATCCTAGTTGATGGGACGGCCATTGACTCGGGATTTGGTGAAGAGATCTTACCCAAACTAAAAGCATACGAACAAGAATAACCTTTTCTATTAATAGGAATTGATATCCTCTCTAGATTGTTTCAAATAGATCAATACGCAAGGGTGCCTCGATCTTGAAGTTAGTCAATCTGTGCATGTAATCTGGTAGTTTTTTAGCATGATAAACAATAGCCTTCATTTCGGTCGTGCGTTTTTCTTCTTTTTTAAGAGAGCTGTTCAGAATTTTCTGTAGTAACTCAAAAGAGTCAACTTCAAACTCTTCAATCAAAAAAAGTAAGTTAATGTTTGTGGAGCGGAATTCAAACCAAATAGGTAGGTATAATATATTCTCAAAAGAAACAAATAGGAATAATTCAGTTTCTTTATTGGGAACTCGAAAGTGCTCACAAGAAATTAACAAAGTATTATTTGCAGTATTGCCATAAATATTAGGAGTTTTAAATTCATCCGTTTTGTATCGAATAATTTCAGCTAAATAATTTTCCGACATTACATATTCCTATTGGTTTACCATACTGAATGGGAAGGTTTTTATCATAAATCACCGAACCAAATAGTGGACTATTTGGCTGAAAATTTAAAAAAATTTCATCTATTATATTTTCCTTAAAATGTAAGTTCCCATTGCCTTCCTCAGTAAAGATCAAATGTCCAACAACTTCAGATTTTAAAAAAAGGTCATTTAAAGACTTCGGGCTGTATATTGAATTAATATATTCAATGGCCTGTGAGTAGGATATTGCTAATTCTAAGTAGCAACTGTCGGCAAATTGGTCGTAGGCTATCTTTACTGAATGCTCTGTAAATCGGATTAAACTACCCATCATATAGTAGGTTTTATTGCACTCAATAGTATAGACCTCCGATTGAAAATCAATAATTGCCAACCTTAAAGCCATTGGCTTTGTGTACCATTTAAAGGCCTTCTGTTTTAACACGTCTTTGATATCATTTTCTTCTCGGTTTTCGTTTCTGCTGTTTTTGCCATAAGCCAAAGAGAAAATATGATCATGAGCCGCTAACCATTGTGCTTTGGTCCAAACTCGTCCCTTTTGAGACAATAAGATTACCTCTAAATAATTTATCCACTTCAGATACCTATCCTCATTGAGACTTTGATCCCAGGTAGCTGACTTTCGGTATAATCCAGGAAAACGATCCGCGCTAGAAACTATGGCGCGAAATAAATTTTGATCATTTAAGTAAACCAAATTATTTATAGGAATTTCCATTGGCAAAAAATACGATTATTTAGAAAAATATGCAAATCTAAATCGGTTTCGCGCCTTTTGAAATTGCTGATTCACTGGCAAAGGTATTCCTTATTGCCCGTCGTAAAAAACCCCGGCGTGTCTCCACCCGGGGTTTTTGTTTATCTCATAAAATTTTTAGAGATTACCAAATCACAATGCGATCTTTATCTGATAACACCATCGGTGCCCCAGATTTACAGCTGAATGCTTCTTGGAATCCCGGCTGATGTTTTACTTGTTCATTGATCCGTGCCCAGCCTAACGAGTGTGGATCTGTTTTCAATTGTTTTTCTTTGTATCCATCGCGTTTTACTTCACACCATGTTCTTGCGTAAGAAACGAAGAATTTTTGTTTGTCTTCTTTCGTTGCTTGTTTATCTTTAAACGCTGCTTTGTACGCGAAACTTAAGCCCACAAGATCAGCTACGTTTTCACCTAGTGTTAACTTACCATTGTGTCCGGCTTTATCGAATTGCGATACCATGCGCTGGCCGCGCTTTTGGAATTCAGCAAGATCGGTCATCGACATCCATACTCTGAGGCTGCCTTTATCATCAAAACGTGAACCTTGATCGTCAACTCCGTGACCTAACTCATGGCCCATCACTGCGCCCACTGCGCCTAAGTTCTCTTCTAATGTGTTTTTGTCATCGAAGAATGGGTATTGCAGGATTCCCATTGGCATTACGAATTTGTTTTCGCTTGGCGAGAAGTACGCATTCACCGTTAATGGTCCCATACCCCAAGCATCTTTATTTACCGGTTCGTACATTTCTTTAATTGTCTTTTTGATCAATGCGACTCGTAACTTTTGCGCATTTTTGATTGGCTCAGTTGCCGAGTATTTTTGGATTGGATTAAAATTCCATTCGCGATCTGTTTGCGGCGCTACGACTTGCAAACGGCAGCTTGTGATTTTCTTTTTAGCTACTTCTTTCGCTTCTTTAGATAACCAAGTACTGTTGTTGATACCATCTAAGATAGAACCACGAATTTTCTCTGAAATTTCCACCACTTTTTGTTTTGGGAAATTAGGAAACAATCTTTGCATTAGAACTTCATCTACTTCTTTTTCGAATTCATTCATCATTCGCATTGTGCAACGCTCTTGACGAACGGGGCGTGAATCTGGTCCACCTAGGTGTTTTTTGTTAAATGCAAATTTCTTAGCAAAGAAATCTGGGTAACCATCGTCCATTAAACCAGATGCTGTTCTATATAAGTAGATGTCTTTAATAATATCCAAATTTTTCGGAGTTAAATATTCACTATAAAATTTGAAACTCTCAGGAATGTTTACACGTACGTTTAACTTCTTAGGTAATTTTTTGAAATAAACTTCAGCAGCTAAATTTGGATAGTCTTTCAAGAACTGAGCTTGAGGAATATCACGTTTTTCACCCCAACGTTGACGGCGTTCTGCGGCTTTTGGATAGCGTTGAACAAATTCCGCTTCTAGGTTGTACATTCTCTCTACGCGCGCCTTGATGTCTTCAGCTGTCAATTTTGGTTCTACTGTTTTAAAGAATTCAGTTAGAAGCGCTTTGTAGTCCGCAACTAGTTCTGGTTTCTCGTAATAACCATGATCCGGTAAGTTCATGAAACTTACGGCCATGTAGGCATCATAGATATCTGGGTTTTCTGCATTGGCTGAACTATCAAATACGATCAGGTTAGATTTACCAGCAAAGAAATTTTCTGTGTCTAATTTCAAAAAGTCTTTAATCGTTCTAACTTTTGAAATCGCTTTTACGCGGTCAGCAACTGTTGATTTTTCTTCTTTTGCGCCAGCGCCTTCGTTCATGCAGGCTAGGTAGAAGTTTTTAATTTGCATAGCCCGTGGAGTTAATTTTTTTTCTTTTTCGATATTAGAGAAAAATTCCTTTTTCTTGTTCAAGATTCGTTCGAATGAATCACTGAATGAAAATGTATGTGAACTGCGATCTGGGCGAAGTTCAAAAGAATTTTCTACATCATTACAAACGTAATCATGAAAATTATCACACGCCGAAACCGTTGAGCTTAAAGGGAAAGTCCTGCGATCAGGAATCTCACTAGATTTTTTGCTCATTGGTAGCGTCTTTGTATCCGTGTTTGGTTGTGCAAAAGCTGTTGAAAAAGCTAAAGCAGATAGACTTGCTAACAAAATTGCTTTCATATTTTTTCCTTCTATTTGATATTAGAAAATGACTTTTTTAATGCTAAGGCGATGCGATTTCAATGTCATTAGATTATATCGGTAATGATATCTCGCAAAAAATGATCGCGGTAATTGTACGGCAGCGAATAATGTCCCTCGCCGTCAAACAGCTGAAAGCGAACATTTGTTAATTGTTCTTTCATAAACCGTGACCAGATCGGATGAACGACATCGTCCGCGTTTCCATGATATAGATAGTATGGAACTTTGATATCTTTAATTTCGAATCCCCATGGTTCTAAGTAGATACGCATATCAGACAAAAGTCCGTATGGCCCATGCTTCACAGAAAACTTAAAGGTTTCAAATAGAAATGGCCCTGTTTCTGGATCATCTAAAACTTTCCGGTCATTGGGGCTAATCCCCTCAAAATCAGACGTCAATATTTGATCAATACGATCGGCATTTCTATTATAGAGCTGCTCGATAAAGAATTGCATCGCTGGTCTAGGTAGTAGTTTGTTCAACAAATACATTTTCTTTTGTGCCTGATTTAAGAATGGAAATTTTTTCAGTTCCATCGGCGCAATTCCGTTAATTGAGGTTGTAGCTTGAACACGATCTCCTAAAAAATACGAGACCGCTGCGGCGTACGGACCACCGCCACTGACACTAATAACCACGAATTTATTGTAACCCAAAAGATCCATGAGCTCTTCTGTGTTTTCCGCAAATCTTTTTAAATTGAAATTAGGTTCATGTTCAGACGTCCCATATCCAGGCCGATCCATCGCGATCATGAAAAAATCTTTTTCATATACGCTGCCCTTTAAAAGCATTTGACCCTGTTTTCCCGTACCGGGAAATCCATGAATAAAAAAAATTGGTTTCGATTTGGGACTGCCATAAGTGTAGTAGTGAACTTTTTTATTATATGTAGATGTGAAAAAATGAGATTGCATTTCCATAGGCGTATCCACAACTGTAGACCTAGTATTTCAGAATTACAAATCGTAAGAATTAAAAACTGTTCTATTAGCCAGATCTGGCTTGAACTCTATAAAAATCCGCATAATCTTTACTCTATGAATTTAATAGATATTTCCATCAAACGTCCCGTATTCGCCTGGATCCTAATGAGTGCTCTAATCATCTTCGGCGCAGTCTGCCTGAACCGAATGGGTGTCAGCCAATTGCCCGATGTCGATTTTCCAATTCTAGATATTTCGGTAAATTACGAAGGCGCAGCGCCCGAATTAATCGAAACAGAAATTCTAGATCCGATAGAACAACGCCTGCTCAGCGTCGAAGGAATTAAAGAAATGAAATCGTCCGCGCGCCAAGGAACTGGCAGTGTACGGTTAGAATTCGATATCAACAGAAATATCGATATCGCTCTGCAAGAAGTCCAATCAAATTTGTCTCAGTTAGTTCTACCAAAAGAAATTGATCCACCAATTATCAAAAAATCTAATCCCGAAGAAGACCCCATAATGATGCTAGGGGTTTATTCTAGTGACACAAAACTGAACATGATCAAATGGCTTGATAACTATTTCCTAGATAAAATTCAATTTATTCCCAACGTGGGCGAAGTCTCTATCGCGGGCTTCTCTGCTCGAAATCTACGTGTGTGGGTAGACCCAGTAAAGCTACGGAAAAATGATTTAACCATCGTTGACGTCTTGGAAGCGATTTCTAGCCAGCATATCGAGTCGGCAGCGGGGCAGTTTGTCCACATGAGCCAAGAATTACGTGTAAAATGGCAAGGCGAACTGCTTAACGTAAAAGATTTTGGCGAAATTCGGATTCTAAAACGTGGTGGACAAACGGTTCAACCCAACGCCGCTCTTAAAATTAAAGACGTCGCTACCGTTGAAGAAGGCCTCAGTGACGTTCGTCGTCTGGCACGTATCAATGGGAAAGACGCTATTTTCGTTAGCGTAAAAAAACAACGTGGAACGAACGAAGTGACTTTAGCTGAATCGGTTCGGAAAAAACTTGAAACCATGAAAACCCAATTTCCTGAGGGTTACACGGCCCAGGTTAATATAGACTTTACGTTGCCAACAAAAGCGACCGTGTTTTCGACGCTTGAAAAACTTGTGGTTGCCGGATTGATTACGATCATCATTTGTTTTCTATTTTTAGGAAGTATTCAGTACGCAGTAAATATTTTGTTCTCGATCCCGACTTCGATCTTAGGTGCGTTTATCATTTTATATTTTTCTAAAATGACATTGAATCTATTTACATTATTGGCGCTAACATTGGCGATTTCCATCGTCGTCGATGACGCCATTATGCTGCTTGAAAATATCGTGCGGCATTTTAGGATGGGGAAAAGTCCTGCGAAAGCGGCATCGGATGGATCCAAAGAAATTTTGCCTTCCGCCATTGCGGCTTCGTTATCGGTCATCGCCATCTTCCTTCCGGTTATTTTCATGGATGGAATTTGGGGTAAGTTTTTCTATCAGTTTGGCGTGACAATGTCTGCTGCCATTCTATTGTCACTGCTTGAAGCCGTAACGATCACGCCCATGCGTGCGGCGGCATTCCTTTCCGCGGGTCAAAAAATTTCGCGATTCGAAAAATATGTAGATGAAGCATCTGAAAGAGCCGCCCATGGCTACCAACGACTTTTGGTGTTTTGTTTAAAATATCCAAAATCAATCGTATTTGCTTCCTTGTTGGTATTTGCGATTTCTTTAAAATTAATTCCTTCAGTTAAAAAAGAACTTCTTCCACCTCAAGATCAAAACATTATCTTGTTAACAGCGATGACGACACCAGGAAGCTCTTTAGAATCTACTCAAAAGAAATCATTTGAGATCGAAGAGATCGTTAAAAAACGTGAAGAGATCGCGGGTTACATAGTCAGCGTAGGGCTTGGCGGAATGAGTCCAACGGTTAACAACATCTTTATTCCTATTTATTTAAAACCAAAAGAAGACAGAAAACTGTCCCACTTAAAGATTATGGATGAGCTTCGTGAAAGCTTTAAATCATTTAAAGGAGTCCGGATTCAAATGCGAGATATTTCGGCCCGTGGGATTACCTCCGGTCGATCGTTTCCTGTCGCATTCAATCTGCGCGGACCAGATTTAATGGTGCTAAAAGAAAAAGCCGACGTCATAATGAAGAAACTGACAGAAATGCAAATCGCCCAGGATTTGGATACTGATTTCAAACTGGGTTTACCTGAATTAAAAATCTCGCCCAAATCACAAGGTGAATTGTACAACTTGGGTTTAACAAAAGAGGCTATCAGTACAACTCTGGCGGCATCGGTCGGCGGTGTTCGTAAAGGTCGCTATACAGCGGATGGTAAACGTTACGATATTCGCGTGAAAATTCCTGATACTACGATTAATTCCGAAGAGGAAATTGGTTCGCTGGGCGTTCGCAATATAGTCGGAAATATCATGTCACTTTCAAATGCCGTGAATATGGAAAAAATCGGCTCTATGCAAACGATCACTCGTATCAATCGTCAACGTACCGTTTCAGTGTTTGGCTCAATGATGCCAGGGGCTTCACAAAGTGAGATTCTAAAAAAAGCACAAGAAATTGCAGAAGCCGAATTACCAGATGGATACAGCTTTGCACTGGAAGGCGCGGCATCAGGATTAAACGAAGCATTCACAACGCTAACCTCGGCTTTAATGATCGGTATCATGGTTGCCTACATGATTTTAGCTATCCAATTTAATTCGTTCATCCATCCGGTCGTCATCTTGATCGCACTGCCATTTAGTATTACAGGCGCATTCCTTGCCTTATACTTAGCCGGTGCCTCTCTAAATTTATTTAGCTTTATCGGGATCATTGTTTTGATGGGTATCGCGAAAAAGAATTCGATCCTACTCGTTGAGTTCACCAATCAGATGCGTGAAAAATATGGTCTGAAAAAAGACTACACAAACAGTAAAGATCGCGCACTCATTGAAAAATCATTACTGGAAGCGTGTCCAATTCGCCTTCGACCGATTTTGATGACGTCAGTGGCGACCGTGTGTGCGGCCCTTCCGTTAGTATTAGGTAATGCCATGGGATCAGAGACTCGTTTGCCAATGGGTCTAACGATTATCGGTGGAAGTATCGTATCCACTATCTTTACATTATTTGTGGTACCGGCGTTGTACCTAATGATGAGTCGCTTAGAATCAGCTAAACCTTTAGAAGAAGATATTCTGCACCACTAATGGTGCAGAATAAATTTAACAATTAGTTACCAGAACGTTTTTTACGGCGCTCTTGACGATTTTCTTTTCGCGCTTCTCGTCTGTCTTTACGGTTATCTTGGCGCATATTACGGCGTTCCTTGCGGTTGTCCTGACGGTCTTCGCGCCTATCTTGGCGCGCTTCTTGGTCAGCTAAAGTCACTGATGAATAAGTCATTGGAAGAACAAAGCTAAATAAGATAAGGGCCGATAAAAGATTTTTCATGGAAAACTCCTTGTTGGTTACGCTTGCTAATAGATATACAAACGAAATAGCAAAAAGTTACAGAAGGGATATTAAATTTAAATACCCCTGTCTCAGAATGAGATTAGCTGAGTTCTACGATACGATTAAATACTAAAGCGCCTGGTTTTGAATCCACGCTATCTAGGCAGAAATAACCCGTACGCTCGAATTGGTATTTCTTCTGATCGTCGGCGTCTTTTAAGCTGTGCTCAAGTTTAGCCGTTTTCAAAACCGTTAACGAATTTGGATTTAAATTGATTTTAAAGTCCTGACCATCGGGAACGTTCTCAGGATCTGGCACTTTAAACAAGCGACCATACAAACGAACCTCAGCATCGATACTATGCTTTGCTGAAACCCAGTGAATGATACCTTTGATCTTTTTGCCTTCTGCTGTTGGCTTGCCATGTAATGTGACGACATCGTAGCTGCATTTTAATTCCACGACTTTGCCGGATGAATCTTTCACAACTTCATCACAGCGGATAACGTACGCGTTTCTTAAGCGGACTTGTTGTCCCGGAGCCATACGGAAAAAATCAGCATCTGGTTTTTCCATGAAATCTTTGCGGTCGATGTACACTTCGTTACAGAAATAAAGTGTTCGTTTACCGTACGCTTCATTTTTTGGATGATTAGATACTGACATCTCTTCAGTTTTATCCGCAGGGTAATTAGTGATCGTGACTTTGATTGGATCTAGAACCACCATCGCGCGATACGCAATGCGATCTAAATCGTCTTTCACACAATCTTCCAGGATTTCCACATCGATTAAACTCTCGGCCTTGGCTACGCCGATACGTTTAGCAAAGTTTCTCATCGCTTCGGCTGTGTAACCACGTCGACGAATACCTGAAATCGTTGGCATACGTGGATCATCCCAACCGCTAACTAGTTTCTCTTTCACTAATTGAAGGAGCTTACGTTTACTCATCACTAGGTAGGTCATGTTCAAGCGTGCAAATTCATACTGACGCGGTTTCGCCGGTACAGGTACGTTGTCGATGCACCAGTCATAAAATGGGCGGTGATCTTGGAATTCCAGAGTACAGATCGAGTGAGTGATTTTCTCGATCGCATCACTAAGTGGATGAGCGTAGTCGTACATCGGATAGATGTTCCACTTGCTACCCGTATTGTGATGATGCACTTTTTTAATTCGGTATAACAACGGATCACGCATATTCATGTTCGGTGATTGCATATCAATCTTTGCTCGCAGCGTATGCGCGCCGTCCGCAAAGTCACCATTCTTCATTTTTTCAAATAATTCTAAATTTTCAGCCACCGTGCGACTGCGAAACGGAGAATCTTTGCCGGGGCGATTAAAATCACCGCGAGATTCTTTTACTTGCTCTTCAGTTTGGCTATCGACATAGGCTTTGTTTTCTTTGATAAGATACACGGCCCAGTCATATAGCTGTTGGAAATAGTTCGAAGCATAGAATAAGTTTTCGTTCCAATCAAAACCAAGCCATTTAACGTCGGCCTTAATGGACTCCACGTATTCGACATCTTCTGTTACTGGATTAGTGTCATCAAAACGTAAATGGCAACGACCGTTGTAATCATTGGCCAAACCAAAATTCAAACAGATCGCTTTCGCATGCCCGATATGCAAATAACCATTTGGCTCTGGTGGAAAACGTGTAACGACCTGACCACCATGCGTGTTATTTTTGATATCTTTTTCTACGATTTGTTTTAAAAAATTTTGTGCTTCTGTTTTTTGTTCCATATAAATCCTAACTAAGTGCTTAACAAGTTTAACTTTTTATGTAATTAAACTCAAACTAAATGATTCAGACACTATTTCAACACGACGACTTTACTATTGTGAACAAACCGGCGGGCCTGAGCTGCCACAACGATACCGATTCACTGATTCACAGGCTTGGAAAAGGCTGGCATCTTGTGAACCGTATCGATCGTGAAACCAGCGGCCTAGTGGTCGTGACTCAGAAAGCAGATCTTCAGAATCAGATCCAGCTCGCATTAACTCAAGGTAAGAAGTTATATTCCGCCGTTTTGAGAGGAAATTTGCCTCAAAGTACTGGACTGCAAGAAGGCCAGGTATCTGGACCGTGGAATGAGTGGACCTACCCGATTTCTGATCAGGGCGAGGGACGTGAAACACCGCAAGGCAAACTCGAAGATCAAAAGGAGTCAAAAACTCTTTATACGGTCGTTCAGACCAATCCTTATTTCTCGGCTGTGCACTGCCAGTTAATCACGGGCCGACAGCATCAGATTCGCAAGCACAGTCGACTGGCTGGCCGACCCATTCTCGGCGATCCACGTTATGGCAATGCCAAAGATAACGAACGTATTTCTAAACTGTATGATTTTCACCGAATGGCTTTGCATTCTTGGAAACTAGAATTGGTGTGGAAGGGCGATAGTGTTAGCTGCGAATCACCCATTCCCGAATCGTTTGCTCAGCTGTTCACAACTAAGCCATCCTAGCTAAGTCTTAAAGAGGACTCTTTGGAGTTTCTGCGCCCAGTGTTGGTTTTACAGAATCGGAATTAATATCTAGTTTTGTGTATTCCACTTTCGTACGTTTGTTGCTTAAGTGATTTTCCGACGTAATCACGTGCGCGCGCCATACTTTGTTTTTCATCTTTTTATACTCT
Organism: uncultured Bdellovibrio sp.; assembly: GCA_964498705.1. Taxonomy (GTDB): domain Bacteria; phylum Bdellovibrionota; class Bdellovibrionia; order Bdellovibrionales; family Bdellovibrionaceae; genus UBA2316. Next base: position 35,567 of record CAZCHT010000020.1, read on the forward strand.
AAGTACTCGATCGTCGAAATTTTTTTATTACCGTTGTAGTAGTCCACTTTCACCGGATAAAAATTCTTTTTATCATAGTACACCAAGAAATGGCTTAAGCTGTTGTTCAGAGTTTTCACGGCCGTATAAGTGATATGATAAGTTTTATTCATACCAAACGGAGTTGGAATTTCTGAATTAAAAAATGAATACGCAAACACTTCCGGGCTCAAGCCCATCTTTTGAAATTCGACAATGTCTACAGGTTTTGCTCCCGCTAAATCTTGGATAACCAACGATTCTGGGTTCAGATCGGTCACTGAATATTTGTACGTTTGGACCTTGTCAGAACCTGACTGAGTCACTTTTACCTCGGCGATTTCCGTCTTGGCCCGTAAGGCATTCAAGACTTTAGATCTGAGTTCCCTATTTGTTTGGGCTTTTGCTTCGCAAAACATGAGGTTAACAAGGAATAATAATTTTTTGATTAGCATGGTCGGTCCCTTAGTGATTCTCTTAGGACCTTTGTCGGCCAGTTTTTGGTCGAGCTTAAGTTGAAAATAAAGGGATTTTTACTGGACCTTCACCAGACCAAAGCCCTATCGTGTCGCATCTTTTGACACTCGTGGAAATTGTCTCTGGCAAAACTTTAGACATCACGATCAAACTCGCAAAGAAACGTTATTTATGGAATAAATAATGGTTTTGAACCTCACCCTAAGGAGTCCCATGCGTACTTATAAAATAGCGGTTTTGCTGACGCTTTGTTTTTCGGCGTTAACCCACGCACAAGTTAACTTTAATGCTCAATCGGGAACTCTTTCTATCGATGCTTCAGGTGGCAGTGGTTCAGACGGCAGCCGTGGTTCGTCTTCATATTATTCTCGTGGTAGTTCGGGACAAGATGGCGACAATGGAAGAGACGGAGGAAATGTAACTCTGTTTTTAAGTTATACAAATGCATCTAAAACTAGCGTTGACGTTGTTATCCAAATTCCAAATCAAGGCGTAAATTATAAAAACGAATTCAGCTTGAGCTCTCTAAAAAACATCAGCGTTTCTGCCAATGGCGGTAACGGCGGCGACGGTGGTGACGGCGGCAAAGGCGGCGACGGCAGTGACGGTAGTGATGGTTGGGCCGGTTGCCCCCCTTCAAGTGGTTCAAACGGTCGCGATGGTGACGATGGCGGTCGCGGCGGCGATGGTGGCAATGGCGGACGTGGTGGACAAATTCAAATATCAGTCCCTGAATTTCAATCTGAATTATTGATGTTAGTTAAATCACTAGACAACTCAGCCGGTCGCGCAGGCGATGGCGGTAGTGGTGGTCGCGGCGGCGATGGTGGCGACGGTGGTGATGGCGGCAGTAATAATTGCCAGCAAGGTGGATCATCAGGTTGGGACGGCAGCGATGGCTCTGACGGCCGCACAGGCAGCAGTGGATATAGTGGTAATCGTGGCCAAGATGGATCACATGCGTTTTTAATTTCGGGCGCTAGCTACCCGGAAAGATACAACCTAGAAGTCCAAGGCGTAGAATACCAAGATGAAAATGCAGACGGCATTATCGAATACGGAGAGAAAATCAACATCACACGTATTAAACTAGTAAATACGTCTTCAATGCCATCTCCAAAAGATATCCAAATTGTAGGATTGAATGGCCCGGCTCCAGAGTTTACGTGGGTTAATTCTGATGGATCTTTACCAATCAAATCATTAGCTAAAGGCGAAAGTATCGACGTACAATTTCCTGCTGGATCTATGCAATTACAAGCGATGGATATGAAAGTTTTAGCGGACACGCCAACACGCATTCCATTGGGTTTCTCTAAAGCAGCCTTGCTTGGTTTCTTTAATCAGCTCCCTAGTGCAGCGATCAAGCGCGTAGGTACTTTGTCCGTGACTCGCCCACAAGAAAAAATGTACTGGGCCCAATCTAGAGTGATCGATCTTACCGTTGTTAACCAATCGATCAACCCAATCGGCAGAGGCACCCAGCGTCCAGTTTGGTTGAAAGCAAAACTGAATTCAAAAATCGTAACGACAAAAGATATTAAGTTAGCTTATGAACTAACAGAGGTCGTTTTCGACGCTAACGGCGAGGCCTTGATAGAATTAGCCCAATTAAATAAAGGCGCCAATGCCATCAAGTTAGACTTAGGAGTAGGAAACCGTGCAGAATTGTTTGCAGAATCTGTCCTTGAATTTAGCTTAGTAAAATCGGCTTTGTTACCTTCAAGTCCCGCAAGTAAACAAGTAATCGATATCAAATCGGCTAGCGTTTCGACCGCTAAAGATTTACTTGCCGAAGCATACTCATTCACACTGCCAATTAATGAAAAAATGTATTGCACGTTCGGGCCTAAAAATAGCAAACGACGCGTAAAGCAAATCGTAATTACGAAACAAGCGAATAATCCAAATGTGGAATTTAACTTAACGCTGTCACAGCTTGTGTTCTTCAAAAAGCAATTACCAAAAGTACTCCAAGGGCGTCACGATTTAGCGTCGTACCTTGAAGACTTAAATGCTAAAAAGGTATCAGGACCACGCCTTGTTGAATTCTTGAATAACTATGTCAAGCAAGGTACGGCAACTACGTTAGGAAGCACACAACCTCAATGGGTAATTAGCAATTGCTTTCAAAAGACTAAAAAATAAGATATACCAAAGCGGTGTCCGATGTTGCATTTAACTCTATCCGCTTTATCTGTTCTGGCGACGAATATTACGACCTGATTGTCGATGAAATTAATCATGCCCAGGTCGAAGTCCAAATGGAAAGCTACATTTTTGAATTCGATGTTGTTGGCAAGCGCATTCTAATTGCGCTCGCCGATGCCTGCAGTCGCAAGGTGAACGTACGACTGATGGTTGATGGAATCGGCAGCCTGACGTCAATTAATCAAATACGCGCCTACTGCGAAGCTCACGGCATCGAATTTCGCGTTTACCGAGCCCTACCCTACATCAGCACGATTCTAAAACACTTCACTCGGTTCCTGAGGGTCACGAATCGACGCAATCATCGCAAAATTATGATCACGGATAAAACGTCCGCATTTGTGGCTAGCTACAACATTTCCAAAGTTCATTCTGAAAAAGAAAGTGGCACCGCAGCCTGGAAAGACCTCGCTGTTTTAGTCAAAGGCCCCGAGGTAGCAAAGATTTCCTCCCTTGCTAATGCGTATTGGTTGCGCTTCCCATACTCGCTGGTAAAGCGCCACAAACGCGTGAATTTTGAACGTGTTCGATCAACACACTCAATGGCATCACGTCGCCTAGCCAAGCGTCAGTTAGTTGATCGTATGGTGACCTCGGTAAAGCAAATTCGTATTATCACACCCTACTTTGTGCCGTCGAAAAAAGTTATTCGGGCGCTTATTACATCCGCTAAAAAGCATGGGACTATTGAAATCATTATTCCCAGCCGCAGCGACTATATTATCGTGGATTTAGCCGGCCGCTATGTGCTTAGGAAGCTGCTTAAATACAATATAGAGGTCTATCAATATTTGCCGAGCTTCATGCACGCCAAAGCCGTGATCGTCGACGATTGGGCTACCCTAGGCAGTCATAACCTGAATCATCGCAGCCTTGTGCATGATCTAGAAATGGATATTATTCTAGAGGGCAAGTCCGAACTGCAGCCTCTACTAGATTATTGGGAAAGTTTAAAATCAAAATCACATCTGATTTCCAAAGAGGAGATCGACAAGGATTCATTCATTATTCGGCAGTTGTGCCGTATCTCTTTTTGGTTTAAAAATTGGTTATGAAGAAATACAAGTTTATAACTTTTAATATTCATAAAGCACGCTCGACGTTCTTGCTTAGCAATACTTTGATTAAAATAAAAGAAGCGACCCATTCTCTGCCGGTCGATTTTATGTTTATCCAAGAACTAGTTGGCGAAGGAGCGGATTTTATTCCTAAAGGACTCAGCACTAAAGTTTCTTCACAGATGGAGATCTTGGCAGACTCGATTTGGACCGATCATTGTTATGGAAAAAATGCCGTTTACAAAGATCGCCACCATGGCAATGCCATCCTAAGCCGCTTTCCAATCACTAAATGGGAAAACGAAAACATCTCGACAAACAAATGGGAACAGCGTGGTCTACTACACTGCGAAATTCCGCTAGAAAATGGCCAGATTCTGCACTTGTTTAACGTGCATTTAAATTTGCTGCATGAAGAACGTGTAAAACAAGTCGAGCGAGTTATTGCTCGCTATTCTAAACTGATTCCGCCCGATGCACCGTTTATCTTGGCTGGTGATTTCAATGATTGGGGAAAAGAACTCTCCCATTATTTAGAATCAAAACTAAATTTGTTTGAATGTCATAAGCAGCTTAAAAATAGATACGCAAAGACGTTTCCAAGCTTTTTTCCGATGCTAAGCCTAGATCGTATTTATGCGCGAAATATCAAGCCGACTTACATTGAAACGCTGTCGAACACGCCGTGGAGTTTACTATCGGATCATTTGCCGATGTACCTTGAATTTGAAATCTAAATATTAATTTGCAACAGGCGAAGTTCTTCGATTCTAGACTTAGTCAGTGACATCAAACAGTCCTTTACGAATTGCGAGCGATTGTCTTCATCAGTGATATGAATCGATTCTAAATCACAATAAGAAATACGGTAGCCGTCCCAAGATTTAGCATAATTTTCAACTTTTTCTTTTAAAGTTTTAGCGCGTGCCGGATCTTTTTTCGCGTATTTAAGTTCGATACGACCGTAGATTCTATTCATTACAAAGTTCTTAAGATCTTCGAATTCTCTAACGTCATCATCCATGCACAAAATAAGGGGAACGGTATCCATTCCCTCTTGGCACTGTGACGCTTGAATTTCTTGCGCCTTTGCCTGCTGATTTAGATTGAGGATTATTAAAAAAATTCCAGCTACGATCAAACGCATTAGTTAACCTCTGGTGGAGTATAACGGAATTGTTCCATGTCCACGTCGCCAGGTGCTTCATCATGCGCATGCGGCAGATCGCCTTTTAACATCACTTTTTCAACTAGCTTTGAAATGTCCGGAACAACTAATGCTCTTTCTCCGAAGCTCACTTTCTTCATCAGCGACAAGTCTACTTTTAGACGCTCGCGAGGAATTTCAGAGATTCCCGTCTTATCAAACAAACCTTGGTTCAATTTATTAAATACACTGTACCCGTGAATTGCATTTTGCTCGTTCAACCATTCAGCCATCTTGCCGTGTGTAATACATTTAACTTCCGGCAGAGTGCACACATCGCGTATGAAACGTTGTAATGCCTTCCAATAGATTCCTTTGTTCCATAAAGAAAAATGGTGACCAATACTTAATGGCATTCGGTTACCGTAGTAGTCTTTTAAAAAGGCTTGAATGTATGAATAGTAAGTCTGTTTTTCATAATACGCTAAAAGCTTGTCATCGATCGTTTTGCATTCACCTGAATTGCTTGGATTAAAAACACCGCCGCACTGACCGTACAAAACGTTGTAATCCATCGCCACGGTTTCACGAGTTGTTCCTGCTAAACCGATTCTAGATAAACCGATATTCCATAAATCAGGAGTGTGTTTATAGGGCCATTTACCTTTTAAAACTTGGCTGGCATCGTAAGCGTATTTGAAATCGCTTAAAACTTTGCCTGTGATGGAAACTTGACCAGCTAACAAAGGAGCACGGAAACCCTTGATCTCTGCATGCAGAGTCGATTCCCACTGATTAGCAAATCGCGTATTCATTGTTGGGTAGAAGCTAAATACTTTTTCAACTAAACGGTGAAACTCTGTGAATTCTTTTGTCCACTCTTCATAGGTCCAATAAGATCCATCAAAATGACCATTAACATGAGATCCGATTTCCATCGCTGGATTTAATTCGCTTAATCCATGCCACACGGCTTCTGTGCGACGTTGAATATCGCCCAAATCATTTTCAGCGAAACCGATATCAGACGCGCCGGCCTTACGTTTTGGTGGCTGGTAGTTTAATTTATCTTTCTTTTGCAGAAAATAAACGCCGCTGACGAAATAAGTAAACTGACCTTGAACATCTTGGCTCAATTTAAACGTTTCTTTCCAGAAATTGTGGCTTTTAGATCCATCAAATGAAATCAACACAAATTGAGGCGGTCGATCTAATGCCTGCGAAAAGCCGATTGCCGACATTAGTAAAACGGAAATAAATAATTTAAACTTCATGGCCCCAACCTTTAACTGGTGTATGT
>CAZCHT010000021.1:0-39258 GCA_964498705.1 uncultured Bdellovibrio sp.
TTTTATTTATGTATTGAAATAGCAGATTCTGTATTCACAGGAGGCAAAATGAAAATTCAAGTTCACTATAAAAATATAGCGATGTCTGAATCCATTAACGATTTTATTAGAGGTGAGTTGCAAACCATGTTTGAAAAGTATCGTGCCCACAACCCAACCGTGGATGTATATATAGAAAGCATTCGCGCCCGTATGGATAATCGTCATCCTATTTTTTCATGTGAGTTTATTTACAAAACCGCAAATGACCGATCGACTCAGAAAATTGTTAGGGAAGGTCGAGACCTCTTTACGCTGATTAGCGATTCTATCTCTGTGGTAGAGCAGCGAATGGGCGAACTGTCAGCACGAAAAGCCGATCATAGACGTTATCAACGTCGTGAAGCGCGGTTAGCTGCCAGAGAATATTAAAATATCTTCACTGAACTCATCAACTCCCCATTACGCCCGTTTAGAAATCTAAACGGGCTTTTTTTATGTTGCTCGTAGAACTCGGGTATGAAAGCATTTTGCTAGGAGTTCCCTGTGACACATTTGCGTACTGTTCCCCCGCTCGGGCCAATCAGTGAAAAACTAAATGCGAGCCAATTGAAATGGACCGACTTTACGAAAGCCATTCCGTTTTCCTATACAGAAATCGTAGAATGGAAAGCGTGGGCCGTATTCTTTCGAGCTATGTTTACGTGGGTGTTTTTAGTGTGGTGTGCTCTGACATTGTTTTCAATTCCGTCTTGGTCTTGGTACCACTATCTTTTAGATGCGCTTATTTGTGTGGGTATTTTTTGCTGTTACGCTAATCTGTTTGTTTTAGCTCATGACTGTGGGCATTTCAGTTTTTCAAAAAGTAAATTAGCGAACAAAGCCGTCGGACATTTTATTTTAAGTGTCTTTCATATTGGATTTCATAATTGGAAGATTGTTCACAATTTTCACCACGCATTTTCACAAACGATGGGACGTGATACCACGTGGACGAAAGATAAAATGACGGTCGAAACATTTGTGAAGAGTGATTCTAAAACTCAGAAAGACTATTTAGTCGCCTACGCCACACTAGCTGGTGTTTTGGTCGGGTATTACTTCGCGTGTTTTAACTATTTTTTCTTTGTTCGTTCTTATAAATTTATTCCTCTAGAGAAATCCCAAAGAAAACAAGTTATGTTTTCAAGCTTTCTAGTTCTGCTGTTTAGCTTTGGTCATATGTATTTATTCTATCAACTCGGCGGCATTTCATTTTATTTAAACTTTCATCTGCTGCCGCTGGCGTTCGGTGCTATTTCTGCCGTGGGTATTCCCTTACTGCAACATGCGCATGAAAATGCCGTTTATTTTGACGAGAAAAATTGGACACCTCTGCGCGGTCAAATTTTAGGAACGTATAACTTTCGGGTTCCTTATATTATAGAGCGGATTTTTAACGATGTGAATTTGCACGTCGTTCATCATATCAGTCCGAAAGTTCCTTGGTATAATTTGCGTAAAGCCCACAATGAACTTAAAGAAAAATTTCCTGATTATGTTTTTGAGTATGATCTGACTTGGGGTGTAGTTAAAGGAATTTACGCCAATCCATTGGCTGAATGGGACGCGGAGCTGAATTTATATAAATCAGCTCCGGTGCCTAAAAACTCATAGCATTTAGTGATGTTTGTGATCCATTTTAGTTTTGGAAAGAGCCAGCGGTAATTCGTAACTAGCTGTATTTCCCTTTTGTCCCTGCCGAGTAGCCTCTATATTAAGAGTGCCTTTCTTTTTTAGATCAAACTTTTTACCTAGATCACAGATAAAAACATCATGTTCTGGTTTGCATGGTGTTGAGTTAACGGTAACACTTGAATTTTCGGTGCTTGGATTTTTCCACTCGATATCTAAAAGATAGACTTTAATTTGATTGTTTGTGACGGGGACGACCTCGGTATGAAAGCTCCCTGGCATTTTGATGAAGCCACCGTGAGGACCGGCCTTGTCTTCACCATGAGCGTTACCATGTGAGGAGATCGTAAGTGTGAAAACTAGGATGGCGGTAGTAAGTATGTTTTTAGTCATTTTGTGATCTTAGCATATACAAACGATTTGGCATCCAATGATTGTTTTATCTGGACCAAAAACGTCACCTCGCGAAATAGATAAATGTAATAACTTCTGTCTTATTTTTTTACACATTAAAATTCGGTAAAAATAGATTAGTATGGCCTTCAATTAAGACAGGAGATTTTAGAATGAAAACACTTAACCTTACAAATTTAGCTAAATTGGCTTTAGGCCTTTTAGTAGTTCTATCGGTGGCGTGTGATAAAAAAAGCGGAGATTCTGCTCCTGCTGCGGCTGCTGCCAGTCAATATGGCTACGTCAGTGGATCATGTCGTGATCTTACGACTCAAGCTGTGGTTGCTCAAAATTTGTGTGCTAATGTTCTTATTAGCGGTTCTTATCGTTACGATGGTACAACATGCCGTGATGTTAATGGCAGCCCAGTGACGACAACTTTGTGCACGAACGGTATTTACGGTACGTCAGGTACACAATATCACTTGAACGGTGTTACGTGTGTAGACGTCAACAATATTCCAGTCGCGCAAAATCTTTGCACGCAATCAGGTGTTGGCAATGGTTATCAAATTTTAGGTGGAAACTGTATCCAGACTTTCACGGGTCAGCCAGTGGATTACTCGTATTGCACAGGTGTAGCTGGTTACAATCCAAATCAATGTAGCGGTATCTTCTTAAAATACCTAGGCTACGGTATGACGTCATACTTATATTGCCAAGGCAGTAACTGCTCTGGTCAAACACTCATTGAATACACGACTGGTGTTCAAAAAGTTTGCCCGTAGTATTTGCTTAGTTTCTAATATTATATAGTTGCTCTTTCCAAAAGCCTCCCAGAAAATATTCTTGGAGGCTTTTTTGTCTGAACATAGTCCAAATTCATTTCCTCGCATGTTTACCCCTTTGAACTTAGGTTTTACAGAACTCAAAAACCGAGTCGTTATGGGCTCAATGCACACGGGTCTTGAAGAAGAAAAAAATGGTTTTCAGAGAATGGCTGATTATTATGCTGAACGCGCCCGTGGTGGCGTTGGTTTAATTCTAACGGGCGGAATTTCTCCGAATTTGTTTGGACGCCTGACTCCGTTTTCATCTCAGCTCACGTACTTCTGGCAAATCAAAAAACATAGAATCGTGACGGATGCCGTTCATCGCGAAGGTGGAAAAATTGCGTTGCAGATTCTGCATGCCGGTCGATACGCTTATCATCCTCTATCTGTTGCACCGAGTGCGATCAAATCACCAATCACGCCGTTTAAGCCACGAGGCCTGTCTAGTAGTGGAGTTGAGCGCACGATAAATGATTACGTGAATTGTGCACGCCAAGCTAAAAAGGCCGGCTATGATGGTGTTGAGGTCATGGGCTCGGAAGGCTATTTAATCAACCAATTTATTTCAGCAAAGACAAATAAACGAAACGATAGTTGGGGCGGTAGTTATGAAAACCGCATGCGTTTTCCTGTTGAAATCGTAAAACGTATTCGCGCTGAAGTAGGTACTAATTTTATTATCATCTATCGTTTGTCGCTGATGGATCTTGTCGACAACGGCAGTGATTGGGCTGAAGTTGTTCAGCTAGCGAAAGCGATTCAATCTGCGGGTGCTACGATTATCAATACGGGCATTGGTTGGCATGAAGCCCGTATTCCTACAATCGCGACCATGGTTCCTAGAGGTGCTTTTGTATCGGTGACTGGGCGATTGAAAAAAGAAGTTTCGATTCCGGTGATCACATCCAACCGAATCAACACCCCTCAGAAATTAGAAGACGTATTGGAGGCGGGAAGTGCCGATTTAGTTTCGATGGCGCGTCCACTGCTGGCTGATCCTGAGTTTGTGGCTAAATCGCGAGACGGCTTAGATTCTTTAATCAATACGTGCATTGGTTGCAATCAGGCCTGCCTCGATCATATTTTCAGAAATAAAACTGCGACGTGTTTAGTAAATCCACGGGCGTGTAACGAAAGTGATTTGAATTTATCAAAAACTGATTCTGTGAAAAAAATTGCTGTTGTTGGTGCAGGTCCTGCGGGGTTGTCATTTGCAACAGCGGCCGCACAACGCGGACATCAGGTAACGATATTTGATTCTGCTAGCGAAATTGGGGGCCAGTTTAACTTGGCTAAAAAAATTCCAGGAAAAGAAGAGTTTTACGAAACCCTTCGCTACTTTGGTAATATGATAAAAAAACATAGCGTCGATTTAAAATTAAATATGCGTGTGTCGGCCCAGCAGTTGATAGATATGAAGTTTGATCATGTCGTCATCGCAACTGGAGTTAAGCCGCGCATTCCGCAAATTCCGGGCATCGATCATCCTAAAGCAGTTTCCTATGTCGATGTTCTGACCGGCAAAGTGAGTGTTGGAAAAACCGTCGCTGTTATTGGCGCTGGTGGAATTGGTTTTGATGTGGCCGAGTATTTAACGGAAAAAGATCATAGCTTGAGTGAAAACCCAGCTGAGTTCGCAAAGTACTGGGGAATGGATTTCACAGTGCAGGCACGCGGTGGCGTAACCGGTGTACCACGAAAAATACCAACACCTCCTCGTCAAGTATTTTTGCTTCAGCGTAAAGATGGGAAACTGGGTGATGGTTTAGGAAAAACCACCGGCTGGATTCACCGCACGATGCTGAAAGATAAAGACGTTAAAATGTTAAGCTCAGTCAGTTACGAAAAAATTGATGATCAAGGTTTGCATATTCGTATTCGCGAAAAATCAGAGATTTTAAAAGTGGATCATGTTGTGATTTGCGCCGGACAGGAATCTTTGCGCGAATTAGAACAACCGTTGATTCAAGCCGGAGTGAAGGTCAATGTTATTGGTGGTGCTGATTTGGCTCAAGAACTAGATGCCAAGCGGGCGATCGATCAGGGATTCCGTTTAGCCGTCAAAATATAGAAGCGATTGAACTAGCGCACCCATCCTAGGCGCGCCAGAATTTTTAAAAATTATTTCTGTGGAGTATGGCAAACAGCTTCGATGTTGTGGCCATCAGGATCGGTGATGAAAGCACCATAGTAGTTTTCGTGATAGTGGGGGCGTGGACCTGGGGCTCCGTTGTCAGTGCCTCCGTTAGCTAATGCAGCTTTGTAAAACTCATCAACTTGCTTGTGTGTTTCTGCGCGAATAGCCACATGAACGTGTGGTTTTTGAGGCGTGCCTTCGTTGACCCAAAAATCGGGTTTGGGTGCGATGCCGTACCCTATAACCATTTTGCCGCCAGTGTATTCCTTTGGAACTTCCATCAACACTGTGTAGCCCAGTGGAGCCAACGCGGCATCGTAGAATTTTCTGCTTTTAGTGGCATCACTAATTGTTACGCCTGTATGATCAATCATTTAAATCTCCTTATTATTTTATGATGTAGGTAGTGGAATATATTCAGTTTCGCCGGGAACTTGAGGAAACGTGCGATCACCCCAAGCTCGTTTGGCGATTTCAATTTTTTCTTTAGAACTAGAAACCAAATTCCACCACATATATCGTGGTGTCGTGAAGGGTTCGCCGCCGACGATGATAAAGTGAGTTCCCTTTTCGATTTTAACGTCTAGCTCGGCCTCTTTTTCAAATACCAACATTTGGAATTTTGTAATTTTATTAGTTCCTGCTCGAGCGGATCCTTCAATAATATAAATAGCCAGTTCAAAGCCGGGAACTTGTAAAGTAAAATCAAAATCATTTTTAGCGACAACATCAGCAAAAATGGTAGGCGATGTTGTTTTTACGGGAGACTGCAAACCAAAGGCAGAGCCGACGACTAAAGACAGTTTGGAATCACTAGTTTCTAGAGTCGGAATTTGATTTTTAGTGTAGTGCTGGAAATCAGGTTCGCAATCTTCTAAGTCATCTGGCAAGGCAATCCAAAACTGCAAACCATGCAGACGGCGCGCTTTCCCTTTTTCGCTGGCGTGCGCACGTTCTGAATGTGAAATGCCTTTGCCCGATGTCATCCAGTTGACGGCACCGGGTGTAATTTCGGCGGTGGTTCCTAAGCTATCATGATGAACGATGCGGCCTTCATATAAATAAGTCAGTGTCGATAAACCAATATGAGGATGAGGGCGCACATCGGTGTTTTGATCAGGTGCTGTTGTTAGCGGACCCATGTGATCTAAAAAGGTAAATGGACCCACCATACGTTTAGTTCGGTCAGGTAAAATTCTATGAATAGTTAGTCCGCCGCCAAGGTCATGCTCTTTACCAGTTAAATGTATCATCGGTGCAATCCTTCCCGCGGCCTATTTACAATTCGACTCTCTCGAGGTTATTCTTATTTGCAGATGATAAAAAGTAAATCTTTTATTGCATAGTGATTCCTTATTCGACAGGTCGCTTGAAACGGACTTCAAAACCGTCATCTGCGTTCAGGATTAATGCTAGCCGAGGATTCAGCGAAGCATGATGAAATCCGATCGGTGATCCTAGTCCTAAATTCATTTCTGCTATAGGGAATCGTGAAAAATTGCTGACGAGTAAACCGGGGCAGCCCACGGATGTATCAAATACATTGATTCCATAACGAAGCCGTAAACTTTTTAAGCTAATTAAAGATTCGGCAACGCGTGCGTGATCAGTATTTTCAATACAGGAGCGAATTTTCTTTGCTACGGTAAGTAGTGACGACGATTCAATTTCATCCAAGTCGAATTCGCAGACAGCGTCACGAACGGCATTACCAAAATAATTTTCAGGCAGCTTAAAAATTTTCCGATAATCGACGGGGCAGCGAATTATAAATTTGCCGTCGTGTAACGGAATATTTCGATTAAACCTTTTAGCTAGTGAGGCCATAATAATATCATTCGCGGAAACTGAATGGTTAGCATCCTGTTTTATTTGTGCGATATCTGATTTTTTAAAATACATCACTTCTGTTGAAACGTTTGTAATCGCTGCCGGTCGCGGAAAGCAGTAACCGGTTGAGGAAAACAATTGATCGGCAGGGTTTTCATGAATATTACCTTTGGGTTCAAGTATCGATCTATCATTGAAAGTATAGTTAGAAGAAATTTCACCTCGCATCATCTGACACAACGTTTTAAAAAACTTAAAGAAGCTGGCACCGTCTCCGACGATATGTGAAAAGCTGAATCCAACGACAGAACGTGTTGGTGTTTTTGTTATCAATATCGAAAACAGAGGTTCTTCTGGCGCATTAGTAATCGGCACAAGATACGGGCGAGCGTCGACGGGGATTTGCAGATTTGGTTCATAATCAATATAGCGAACAGCCGGTATAATCGGTGGTCCCATCTGCAGAACCATTTCCGTTTTCGATTTCGTTACCAAGCGACAAAACGGAGCCGGGCAGAAATGTTCTGTTTTTCGCAAAGCTAAATCAAATAGTTCTGTATCTAAATCGCCTAGGTATTCAAAAACAAATTGAATAGTATATAAATTGGGCCGGAAAAAATAATAGTCCATGGGTGAAAGCGGGATCGTCATACGATGCCTCCTAATTTTAATACTTCAAACGCCTCTGCAAATTTTCCAGTCATAGACGTTGCCCCTCGATAGGCAGCTAGTCCGCGTACGGCCGCTAGATAGTTAACGTTGCTGGTTTGGCTCGTGTGAAGTTTTAATGCTTCGATTTTTGTTTCGATATGTTCTGAAATGTCGTTAATAAAACGGGCCTCGTTGATTGGATTCCAGACCTCATAACCAAACACATTGGCAATGTGGTGAGGAATTCCTTTGGCGTCTTGATACCAAGGCCCCGAAGCAGCCGTTATTGCTGCCATAGACAAATCGTGAACAATTTTATGATCAGGAAAATGATCGGATCTAGCGTGAGTAAAAACAGTATGAGGTTTGACCTCGCGAATGATGGAAATCAGGCGAGTCTTAGTTTCTTTGCTGACTTGAGCTAATCCATCCGGTTCGCGCAGAAAAATAATTTCCTTAGCACCTAGGCGCCGGCCGGAATTGATTGATTCTTCCTCACGGATATTTCCGAGGTGAGCTTTTGGCATATCTAACGAGCCTTCTTCGCCCGAGGTTACGATTACGAAAACTAATCTGTAATCCTGTTCAAAATATTGCGCGATCGTACCGCCGCAACCGATTTCGATATCGTCAGGGTGAGTTCCAATAGCAAGAATAGTGCGCTTCATCCGACATTCCTTTCGACGACATCAGCAATGATACTTGAGGCTGAAGGAGAATGATCTTCGATCGTTTGATGATCCGCCGTTTTTAGATTGGTTAGATCCAGTGTCTCAGTGATCGAACGTTGAGTGGATTCGGCGGTAACGCCAATCAGTTTGACTAAGCCAGAACTAAATCCATCTTGGCGTTCTGTTTCGGCTCTAGCCAGTAGCACGTTTTTTCCAAAATAGGCCGCTTCTTCTTGAACACCACCGGAATCTGTAACGACAAGTTGAGCTTTCATCAACAGAGAAATGAATTCTGGATACGGTAGTGGGTTTGTCAGCACAATGTTTTCTTGATTGCCTAATAAATCTTTGAACGCATTTTGTACGCTCGGATTTGGATGCATCGGACATACAAACATAACATCAGGGCGTGATTCCGCAGTGGCTCTTATTCCGGCGAGTGTTTGCGTGATGGATTGGTTAGCTTCTCGCCGATGCAAAGTTACAACGACTAAACTTCGTTGTTTGGCATGTTCCGTCTCGCGTTTGTTTTTATTTTTAATAAGATGAATCGCATCGTGTACCGTAGATCCCGTAATGGTGATAGCGTGGGACGAGATGCCATCTTTAATAAGATTTTCTTTTTCCAATTCAGTCGGTGCAAAATGATGGCGCGCCATCGGCGCCACGGATTGACGATTAAATTCTTCAGGGAAAGGAGAATTCAGCCGGTGGCTGCGTAAACCGGCTTCCACATGATAAAATGGAATTTGCTGATAGAAGCTGGATAGCGCAGCCGCAAAACATGTCGTAGTATCCCCATGAGCCAAAACCAAATCAGGACGATATTGATTAAAGTGATTTTCCAATTTTACGAGGAGGCGCGCGGTCAGTCGGGGCAATGATTGCCCGGGTCGCATGACATTTAAATCAAGGTCGGCTTGTACATCGAAGGCACTCAAGGCTTGGCCAAAGTAGCTCCCGGTGTTGTCCTGTAGATATAAGTTTTACAGAATTGCCTAAACGTTCTTTCAAAGCCAAATACACCGGCGCCATTTTAATCGCTTCCGGTCTGGTTCCAATAATAATAGATACTGTTTTCATGTGTCCTCCTCAAGACTTGGTTGTTGTGCCCTAACTTTAAGTTGAATAAAAGAGACATATAGTTGATATTATGTGAATTATGGAAACAGATCGTCTAAAGTACTTTTGCTTGATTGTGGACACCGGTAGCTTAACCAAAGCGGCTGAGGTGTTGGGTGTGTCCCACAGCGGGCTTTCAAAAGCCATGTCAGTTTTACAAGATGAATTAGGTTTTAAAATTCTAATCCCTAAAGGTCGTGGACTTGAGCTAACTGAAAAAGGCCGCGAGTTGTATGAAAACGGTCGCAAGATTTTAGAAATGGTAAACGGACTTAAGCAGGACAAAGTATTTTCCACCGCGAATGTGCGTGTCGCTGTTCCTGAGTCTTTGGCGTTAGCCACGGCTGAAAGTATCGCAATGGAAGTCAAAGAAGGCATCACGATTGAGGACTTGGACTCGGGTGAAATTGAAGCGCGCATCCTTGATCGTCGGATCGACTTTGGGTTCACGTTTGTCCCATTTCCAGATAAGAATTTGGATCATCTGAAAATTGCGAATATTCATTTAGCTTCATTCGCCAATCTAAACGCTTTTCGTGGCAAAGATCCAGAAGCGATTCCTTATGTGATTCCTTCGTCGGAATTAAAAGAAAATCCACTCAGTTTAAAAATTCGTGATGGATGGAACTCGACGTTGAGTCGGCAGACGCCCTTTCGGGCCAATAGTTTGTCGATCGCTCTGAAGATGGTTCAGGCCGGAGAGTGTGCGATCTATGCACCAAAATTTGTTGTGAATCAATTAAATGCCCGTCTTCAAAAAGACTATCAATTGGCGGAACTGGATTTATCGTCAGTTCGGAAAAATAAAGAGCGCAGTCAGAGGGATGTGTTTTTTGTTAAGCGAGCCAGTGAAGATGAATCGAAAATCATGAAACGAGTGGTCAAAGTCATTCGTCAGATTTGTAAAGACTAAATACCAATAGCTGAAAAAAGATTAGCGCGAGGTGAAGGCCGCGCGCTATGTGGTGAAAGAAGAGCCGATTGCTTTCTAGTGGCCTTTCTCTAATGATGGATTCTTTTTAAGGAATGCTTTCTTTTGTTTAGATAAAGACGATGCTTTACCTGTAGCTTGTTCTTGTTTTACGTCTTGAGATTTAAGGTGAGCAGCGGCTTGAGCAGCACCTGTCGTTTTATCTGGCGCGGGAGAGGGCGATGCAGCAAATGTATTCAGGCTGAGTGCGGCAACCAATACAGCAGCGGATAAAGATAATGATTTCATGAGAACTCCTTTTAGTTATTGTTTGCAGATTCAGTTCTGCGGCTTGGGTAGAACCTAAACTGGCAATAAGTACCGGTTTTGAAGCTCGAAAGGAGAAATCTTCATACCGTATGCGTCGCGTATCGACCAAAATTTGCCTATAATTAGTTCGAAGAGTGGTTATATAATTTGGCAGTCCGTAATGAAAGAGGATGCCAAAATGCAAGAGAAGCCTATGAATAGAGCACTAAAACTGATTTTGCCGATTGGACTGATTTCGTTCGCCATCGTGGTGTCTATTTCCCTTTGGATCGTGTTTTCTCTTCAGCAAGCGATTCTACTAGAACGTCAGGCTAATGAGGTCCAAAGCAGCGTCGATGATCTTTATCAATATATTCAAGAAAGTGAGTCTTCGCAACGAGGGTATTTGCTCACTCGACAAGATGAGTATCTAACTGAGTATATGAGTACGGTTCAGAAAATGCCAGACCTAGTGGAATCATTAAAAGATAAAATTCACAGTACTGATCCAAACGAAAACTACGTTCCAAAGTTAGAGGAACTCATTTCTGAAAAATTGGACGATTTAAAAAACCCGTTAACCAGTGCTAGCCAAGGGCAGGAGTTAATGAGTGATATTAGATCGGTGTTGGATAAAATCGATCATCAAGCTAAACGCGAAGCTGTTCGTCACGAACGATTTTTAAACCGTTATGCGCCGTTGTTGATTGCAACGATTATTGTAGGCTCGCTGATCACACTCGCACTAGTGATATTATTCGCATACGTATCTAGACAGGAAATCAGACGTCGCGCCAAAAATGAAAAAGATTTGCAACAGGCTCAGGAAGCGGCTTTAGTTGCGTCGAAAATGAAATCTAAATTCTTGGCGACGGTCAGTCACGAAATACGCACGCCACTAAACGGCATTATCGGTATGAGTGATATCATTCGCAGCCGTTTAAAAGAACCCGAACATCGACGATTTATCGAAATCATTCACAGCTCGGGCAATGCTTTGCTTAAAATTGTGAACGACATTTTAGATTTTTCTAAAGTGGAAGCTGGGAAAATGGAATTTGAATATTCAGAGTTTTCGGCATTGGATGTCGTACAATCCTCTGCGGAATTGTTTTCCGCAAAGGCTCGTGAAAAAAATCTGTCTATTTTAACTTATGTTGATCCGGAAATGCCAGCGGTCTTATTGGGTGATGCCAGTCGCATTGGTCAGGTTCTAAGAAATTTAATTAGCAATGCGATTAAGTTCACTCATTCAGGTGGGGTTTTGATTAAAGCACGTCATAGATTGCAAGCTGGTAAAAAGGTGACGGTTCGATTTGAAGTTCAAGATACTGGGATTGGTGTATCGGCTGAAAATCAGCGGTTACTATTTCAAGCCTTCAATCAAGTTCATAGTGAAGGCCAGAGCCATCAAGATGGAACCGGGCTAGGTTTATCGATCTGTAAAGGGATTGTTGAAAATATGAACGGCCGAATCGAAATTGAATCTAGTGAAAAGCAAGGGTCTTTGTTTTGGTTTGAAGTGCAATTAAAAGCCGGATCTGATGTCAAGCTAGCGGATAGCTTTAAAATCAAAGAGCGCGGGCAACGTCTTCTTTGTGTTGGAAAAAATGTGCTGCTAGATCAGATCGTAGCTATGTATACGTCAGAAATGGTTCTTAATGCTCGGTCGGAAGAGGCTTTCCCAGATGATTGGTGGAACGACTACGATAGCGTTCTGATCAATATGGAAGATTTTTCAGATCAAGAATTGAAACAGAACCTTTTCAATGAAAATGCCAAAGGAAAAACTGTTGTCTTGATTGCGAAGGATCAATTCAAAGATCAGTTTGACGATATCAGTCTGCTTAATAGTCCGACTCTACCTTTTATATTTCTACGTAATCCATTTACTCGAGAACAATTCTTTGCCGCACTTAACGGTGAACGGGCGCAAGACGAAGTGCCGCTGGAAACGGATATTGAGATTAAAAATAGTGATGATGGTCCATTGATATTGCTAGTGGAAGATAATCCAACCAACCAATTAGTCGCGCAAACATTGCTAGAACAACTGGGTTGCCGTGTTCACGTAGTCGCCAATGGCGCAGAAGCTATAGAAGCGTTAGAACGTGTTTCGTATAGTTTGGTATTCATGGATTGCCAAATGCCAGTGAAAGACGGATTTGAAGCCACTCGGGATATTCGTCGCCGTGAAGGCAGCCTTGGTATGCACACTCCGATTGTAGCGATGACGGCGAACGCGATGGAATCAGATCGCGAAAAGTGCCTACTTTCTGGTATGGATGATTTTATTTCTAAACCGTTAAAATATATGGACCTATCAAATATTTTAAACGCAACTCTAGAAAAGAAGCAAAACTCGGCGGTCGATTGGACAGTGCTAAGTGAACTTGCGAAAAATACAAATCCGGTCGTAGTAAAACGATTGATCCAATCATTTTTGACTACTCTACCACAAACATTAGGTCATATCGAAAAAGCAATAACCGAGGAAAATGGAAAAGAATTGGGTCGATGGGCCCATCAATTGAAAGCCTCAAGTGCCTCTCTCGGAGCCCTAGAGCTGAGTGATCTTTGTCATCAACTCGAGAATGAATCGGAAGGAACTCAGTCCGTACAGCCAGTTAAAACAATTGCAAAACAGTTATTGTCGAAGGGAAATGAAGTGTTGTCGGTTTTTAAAGAACAGAACTACTATTTATGAAATAAATCGGTAGCCTTCGTTTAGAACGGTTTCAATTTTAACTTTAGACCCAGCAATTTTTTTACGTAGATGATTTACATGTGTATCGACTGTGCGATCAGTAATACTGATATCAGAACCCCAAACTTTATCTAGTAATTGCGCTCGCGAAAAAACGCGTTCCGGTGCGCGAGCAAATACTAACAATAATCGAAATTCTAATGAGGTCAGTGTGATTGATTCTTGTCCGACCGGAGTCGCCAAATAAACGCGCTGCTTAGGAACATCAATTGTAATGTCTTTAAGTTTCAACGTACTTTTTTCTTCATCAGAATGAGCGAGTTTTTTTATTTTTGCATTCACGCGGGCCCGTAATTCTAAGGCATCAAATGGCTTAGTGATAAAATCATCAGCACCCAAAGAAAAGGCGATCACTTTATTAGCGACTTCCGATTTTCCTGTTAAAATGAAGACGGGTGTTTTTAGATTTTGATCAGATCCGCCTAGCTCTGCTAAAAATTTTAAACCATCGCCATCGGGTAATTCTAAATCCAAAATGACAAGATCATAGGACTGGCTTGCGAGTAATTTTTTAGCGTCGGCAACTTTGGTTGAAGCCGTGACATGATGTTGGTCTAATGCTGCTTGCACTAGGATTTGAACTTCAGCATTGTCTTCTATACATAAAATCGATTTCATACGTCGGACCTATCGTACAATTAAAAACTGGACCAAGTCTATCGAATAAGAAGATCTCTCCTTATCGGCTTCGCAGCGGATTTACGCCATTAGGCGATACTACTGTGATGGAGGCAGTATGGAAATGATTAGAAAGGATTTATCCGGTGAAACAACCAAGCGTTCCGCTCGGATTTTAATCGTCGAAGATGACTTAACAATGGAGCCGCTATGGTCCTATGTGATTTCAACGGTTGTGACCGGCGCCTCTGTTCACTGGCTATCAACGGAAGAAGCCGCTGAAAAGCTGATCAGTAATAAACTGCGATTGAACGAAGAGTTTGATTTGGTCATCGCCGACGTATTTTTATCAGGAACTCGCACGGGAATTGATTTATGGAGGCGTTTTGGCGAGGGGCCAACTTTATTTTTACTGATGAGTGTTGTGAGTCCGCAAAAATTTACGCGACTTGTAGGTGAAGGCGAACTTTCACCATTTTATATACAAAAGCCATTGAGTCCGAAAATATGCATCGAGATGGTCAGTGCGTTGTTGGCATTTCGTAGTTTGATTCCCTAGACTTTTTCATGTTCACGGTTTTAATATGTGAACGTGGAAGAAATTCAAGAATCAGTTTCATATTTAAAATCTAGCGACGCGCTAATGGCGCTGTCGCAAGATCCCTACTGGCCCAAATGGGATGGGCCATGGTGGCATATGCTGTTGTTCCACGAAATGGGCGTGACGGGTTTAATTCCCAAGGAAATTATTCCACCCTTCATAGCCTCTTTGAATCGATTGCCTCTAAAAATTTTTCCTATTCAGCCGGCCGATTACCCGCCAGGATTAGATCCTTATCGAGGTAGTGCTTGCCACTGTCAAATTGGTACCGTTTATCAAGTGCTTTCAAGTTGCGGAGTCAATGTGGATGCCCAGTTGCCGTGGATGCGTTCCTGGATTTTAAATTATCAAATGCCTGATGGTGGCTATAGCTGTGACAATAATGCTTACTTAGTTAAAGATGAAGTCCCAAGTTCAATGGTAGGACTGATATCAGTATTTGAAGCTTTATTGCTGTGCACACCGAGGCCATGGACCAAAGATGAAAAAACGACTCTAGATAAAGGCGCCGCATTTCTAATCGAACGAAAATTAATCAATGGATCTGCAACCGAGCACAACAAAAGCGAACGTGACAGTGCCAAGAAATGGGCGGATCTATGCTTTCCAAGATTTTATCACTATGATATCTTGCGCGGATTGAACGCGATAACTTTGTGGGCCGAAAAAACGGGTGGCCAAATTCCGGAGTCGGCAATAAAAGAAGCCATAAAGTTAGTAGAGGATCAAGCTGTGAATGGACAATTAAAACAACGCCGAAAAATTTATGAAAATACGAATACGTTTTTCGTGGATGAAAAAAAAGAATGGTCAACGCAGCGTCGTCCAGCATCGATTTTTCCATTGGTGGCAGCGGTTAATCAGCCCGAACAAGATTCGCCCTTCTTGTCGCAGCAATGGCACCAGGTTAAAGATCGTTTGGCCAAAATAAAACTTACTTAACTATCCTAAACGTTAAATTAATTCGGGGATTGGTCGGCTTCTTTAATTTTGGAATGCTGTGATACCAGTGATGCTGAGTTGATCCTTGCATCAGCAAACAACTGCCGTCATTCAAAGGAATTATTTTTTTCAATTTAGGGTCATCCACGTGCCGAAAATGAAACGCGCGTGTCGCTCCGAAACTGACCGAACCAATGACGGGGTCGGATCCTAGTTCTTTTTCATTATCTCGATGCCAACCCATGCTGTCGTTTTCATTTCTATATTGATTCAGCAGAACGCTGTTGAAAGAAACTCCGCAAAAGGATTCCACGCGGTTTTTTATTGCAGTCAGGACGGGCGTCCACGGCAACGGCTGCATGGTTATGCCAGAATAGCGAATGACTT
The DNA here is from genome assembly GCA_964498705.1 of uncultured Bdellovibrio sp. Taxonomy (GTDB): domain Bacteria; phylum Bdellovibrionota; class Bdellovibrionia; order Bdellovibrionales; family Bdellovibrionaceae; genus UBA2316. The sequence goes on from CAZCHT010000021.1 coordinate 15,825, forward strand.
TGTTTTCATCGCCGTACCACGCCGTCAGACGCGGTTGCATGATTTGTTTGCCGAATAAAACAATGGGTTCATGACGCCATTTAATTTCTTCTTTCAGTGAACTGAAAAACTGCTGACTTTCCGTCAATGAAAACAAATCAGGTTTATAAAAAACGTCGCCGTCCTTCGGCAGAAGATTGATCATAGCGACCCAGTTTGCTCCAGATGTAGAAGTTTTTCTTTAATAAACAGTCCGCCAGCATAACCCCCAAGCGTGCCGTCAGCGGCAATGACTCGGTGGCAGGGGACGATCAGGCTCAGAGGATTACGGCCATTAGCAGTACCGACCGCGCGAACAGCTTTATCATTTTTTATTTTCTTAGCAATGTCGCTGTAGGAGTATGTTTTTCCGTAGGGAATTTTACTTAATTCGTTCCAAACCTGTTTTTGAAAACTAGTCCCTTGAACATCCAGTGGCAGATCAAATGATTTTCGTTTTCCGTCTAAATATTGCTCGAGCTGAATTTGCGTCTCGTTTAAAATTTCGACGGCGCGACCTTGATGTTGCTTGTTTCGGTAAGGAGCTTTGGTTTCTTTCCAGAAAACGCCATGAAGGCCCTTATCTGAAGCAACCAAATACATCGGCCCAATTTTAGATTTCATTTTAACTTGGATTGCTGCTTGGATCACTGACACCTAAGACTCCTTTTTTCTTGTTCTTAATTAAACGGTGGGAATACGTTCTCCAAAATAGCGCAGCGACGTAGCCTCGCCATGGACTCATTTGCTGGATGATTTCTTTAGGATGTAAATCTAAAGCACGCGCCAATATTAAATCGGTTTCTGGAAATGTATCTGTATGGCGCAAAACTTTCAATGCCATGTAATTCGCGGTCCATGGGCCAATACCTTTGATGGACATCACTTGATTCAGGAATTCATCGACTTCTTGGGTGGCTTCTAATGAAATCGATTTGTTGGCTACCGCTTTTGCAAAATCAGCCAAAGTTTGTTTTCGTATTCGTGTTGTTTTTAATTTTTGCAAATCGGCGATCGCCAATTCTTTGGGCGTCGGAAATAGTTTTACATTTTTTCCGTTTACGATGTAGCCGGATTCAGTGCCGGCAATTTCAATCAGATCATGAACTAACGCCTGACCGTGTTCGACACTGACCAGCTGACCTAAAATAGATCCAACAGCTATTTCAAAGGGATCCCAACCAGACGGCAGGCGTATCCCAGGGTATTTCATAAGCAATTTTTTAATTTGCGAATTTGTTTCTAGTTGATTCGCGATGACAACAGGGTCCGAGTTTAAATCAAACACGTGACGAACTTTTGATATAATGGCGTGAATCATCGACGTGTCCGGGAAATCAATATTCACAACTAACTGGGAATTGGCTTCATCATTGGCTATGCAGATCTTTCCCATTTTGCCATTCATGGAAATCAACCGATGCATTTTGTGGTTTTCAAACCATTCCAAATCTCCAATGCGATGGCGTTTATAATTCGCAAGCAAGCCATCAAAATCAAATGGGGGACGGTAAGGGATCGTTATTCGCAGGCCGTCGTCATCGGTGGATTTGTTTCGGCGTATCAGTCGCGGTGATTTTTTGAATCGTTCTTTGAAGGCATCATTAAATCGCCTGATGGAACTGAATCCCGAGGCAAATGCAATTTGAGTGATAGGTAGAGAAGTTTCCGTAATTAATTTGCGCGCTAGGTTCAATCGATTTTCAAACGAGATTTGTTTTGGCGTTTTACCAATTTCCTCTTGGAATAGGCGTCGCAAGTGCCGGGCGGAAACTCCAAATAGCGAGGCAAATTTATCCTCGTCAAATTCCAAAGATTCTTGCGCATTTAAAACCTTGATGGCGCGCTGGATAACTGCCGATTTTCCAATCCAGGCTGGTGATTGGGGCGCGCTTTCCGGGCGACAGCGCAAACACGGTCGATAGCCCGCTTTTTCAGCTTCAAAGTGGGTCGCGAAAAATTCTACGTTTTCTTTTTTAGGTTTTGCAGGACAAATAGGGCGGCAATAGATACCTGTGGTTTTTACACCAACAAAAAACTTTCCATCAAAACGATGATCGCGTGTTAATAGGGCTTGGTAATAGATATCCCGCTGCTTCATGAGGTCACTATAGCGGAAAATTAACCAATTTACTGGCTGTTTTCGGACATTATCATTTGCGTTAAGATCGCTTCGGCAGCCACACTTTGTGGTTCCCAGGCTACCAACCATTAGCTAGGATATAAACGTAGCTGAGGAGTATTTATGAACGGTGATACCGTTTTTCACCAACTATTTGAAACTGAATCATCCACCTATACGTATCTTATTGCGGATAGAAAAACTAGGGAAGCAGCATTGATAGACCCTGTTCTTGAAACAGTTGATCGTGATTTGAAATTGATCACAGAATTAGGTATTAAATTAAAATATGTACTGGATACTCATATTCACGCCGACCACATTACTGGTGCGGGCGAAATTAGAAAACGATTAGGTGTAAAAACGGGAATCAGCGAACATGCCGACGTTGAATGTGTCGATATCCCGTTACGTGACGGCCAAGAACTCCTACTTGGAAATAAAAAAATTAAAGTCATAGCAACCCCTGGGCATACGAATACATGCAATTCTTATCTATTTGAAAATATGATTTTCACAGGTGATGCTCTGCTTGTGCGTGGTTGCGGACGTACGGATTTTCAACAGGGCAGTTCCGATAAATTATTTAATAGCGTACGTAATATTTTGTTCGCTCTGCCTGAAGATACTATTGTCTATCCAGGCCATGATTATAAAGGACATACATCGTCTTCTATTGCAGAAGAGAAAAAATTTAACTCACGATTAAATTTATCAATTGATCTTGGCACATTTAAAAAAATCATGTCAGAGTTAAATTTGGCCAACCCGAAAAAAATCCACGAAGCCGTTCCTGCGAATATGGCCTGCGGAAAGAAGAATTAAAATGAATCCAGAATGGTTAAATGCATTGCTAGGCGGAGTATTGATCGGCATCGCCGCCTCATTAATGCTGCTTTGGAACGGACAAGTTGCGGGTGTGAGTGGTATTTTGGGTCGATTGATTACCAGCAAGCCGACGGGATGGAACTGGCCATTGGCCTTTGTTCTTGGATTGATTGTTGGCGGGTTCATTTTGAAATTATTTGTTCCGGATGTTTTTTTTAATTCATTAGCATTGCCTGCCATTGTTATCGTTGTGGCGGGTTTATTAGTCGGTTTTGGAACGGCCATGGGCAGTGGTTGCACCAGCGGTCACGGGGTGTGCGGCATTAGCCGCTTGTCAGTTCGTTCTATTGTGGCCACTCTAATTTTCATTCTTGCTGGAATTTTATCTGTCGCTGGATTCAAAGCATTGGTGGCCTATCTATGAAAAACAGTATAGCGGCCTTTGTCGTCGGAATTATCTTTGCATTTGGTTTAGGTATTTCAGGAATGACTCAGCCTCAGAAGGTGGTTGGGTTTTTAGATGTTTTTGGAAATTGGGATCCCTCATTAATGTTCGTCATGATCGGCGCCATCAGTGTTCATTTTGTCGCATATAAAATTATTCGAAAGCGAAAGTCTCCGATGCTGTCACCAACATGGAACGTTCCCGACCATAATGAGATAACTCCGGCGTTAGTCATAGGCGCTTTTATTTTTGGAATTGGTTGGGGGCTAGGTGGCTATTGCCCAGGGCCTGCGATTGTGTCGTTAGCTAGTTTTGATTTACGTCCCGTGATTTTCGTCGTTGCGATGATTGTCGGCATGATTTTCTTCGTAGTGTTAAATAAGAAACTAAAATTAAGAAAATAGTCTTTGTTGTTATTCCGTGGGGCATTTCGCAACCGGTTTTTAGGTATCGATAGTGGTATCGAGAGTTCTACCACCTCTTCAGGCGGCTCAGTTTTTGCTCTAAGCAAAGCGAGGAGGCTGACATGCGATTATCTCAAGACCAAAAACAAACATTGCAAGGGGCCGCGCTGGTCATTGGCGCCAATCTTCTTAGTCGTGGTTTAACCAAGGTCGCCGTTGGTGAAAGAGATCCAGACGAAGACGTTAAGAGAAACTATGAAAAATTAGAAAAGCCAGACTGGAAAATACCAACCTGGTTGTTTGGTCCTGCTTGGTTGTCGATCAACATTGCTCAAGCCTACGGAACTAATAAATTATGGCATCTGCCTTCATCGCCTCAGCGAACAACCGCCCTGGGTGTCCATGCTATAACATGGGCGTTGTTTGTATCGTGGAGTCCTGGATCATTAGCATTGAAGAGTCAAAAACGTAGCGCCGTTCTGACCTTTCTGACCACAGCGGCCGCTGGGGCGTGTGTTTATTTCGGAAGTAAAGTCGATAGAAAAATTGGTTTGGCTTATGTACCGATGACGATTTGGGGACTGTACGCATCGGCACAGTCCGCATGGATGGCAAAACACAATAGCTAATTATGCTGGTTTTGCGGCTGGTAAGCTAACGCGTTGATTGATCAGGTACATAGCGATTGAAGTCGCAATCGTTGTGATGACCATGATGTAGCCAAGAGTATCGAAGTGTTCTAAAAATCCATCAGTACCTTCAACCACAATTAGTCCGGCAACTAGCGAAGCCACACCGCCTGATAATTGTTGAAGTGAAGCGCTGATCGCCATAAACGCTCCTCGGTTTTCTGGAGTTGGAATAGCCGACATCAATGCTTGGGATGGAATCATGCGCGAAAAAATCCCGATAAACATAATCGTATTGACAGCAACGACGGCGTATATCGGCGTGATCCCCAAATTCGTATAAATGACAACCATTATGGCGCTCAATAAAGATCCGAACATGAACACTTTTAATTTTCCAAACACATCGGAGGCCTTACCAACGAGTGGACCCACAAATATCGAAGCCAAGCCTGTGAACAAATAAATCGAAGGTAAACTTCCGATATGAATACCAAGGTTATGAACGGTGTAAGCGCTACTAAACGGCATTAACATATAACCACCCAAGCTTAGCAAACCAGTTGTCAGGAATGGTAAAATATAGTCTGTATTTTTAAGAGTGGTGAGCAAGTGATGAAATGCATTGCGATCTGACTTTTCCGTTAAATGCGCGTTTACCGGTTTTAAATAAACGAAAATAATTCCGCCGACGATCGTGCTCACTGTAACAATCATTATAAATGGCGAGTGCCAACCCCAATGATTCGAGAAAAATAATCCTGCTGGAATTCCTAGAATCTGACTGGCAGCAAACGCAGTTTGCAAAAAACCAATAACTCGTCCACGCATTTGAAACGGGAACAGATCAGTAGCAATGGCCATTACGACAGATCCGATAACGCCACCAAATACACCGGTAACAATTCGTGCAGCTAAAAGGAAGCCATAGTTAGGAGCTAAACCACAAAACAAAGTTCCAACAACGAAACCGACGTAGAAAAACAATAGCAATTTTTTTCTATCATATCGATCGGCAAAACCAGCAGATAGAAATCCAGAAACTCCGGCACTCAAAGCATACGCCGAAACTACGGTTCCAAACTGCGCCGGCGAAATTTTTAAAGCTGGCATCAAGATGGCGCCTAACGGCGACATGATCATAAAATCTAAAATGATAGTGAATTGCAGAAACGCTAAAATAGCGATTACAAATTTTTGATAACCAGTGAACTGATTTGTATCTGATTTTATTTTTTGCATCGAACGACCTTTTTAGGATTAGTGATTACATATTTATAACACGTACGCCGTTTTGCCGACAAAAGCTTTGTTGCTGTGGGTGCGAAAGGCCAGGAAGGCACCATTCGCTAAAATGACTCGGTTTGATACGCGTATAGAGGCGCTGTTTGGCTGGATGTAATGTTGAGTATAATTAATCTGCCAGCAATTTTAAGGAACGATTTGCCGTGTTTAAATAGGGACCCTTTATAAATTTGACTGGTATTCCGACAAGTAAGGGGTATGAAATTGAGGGTTATAATAAGGTGTTTTTTGTATCTATTCGTTATAGCAACCAACCAAGGTTGCTATTTAAACTCCTCTATCACACAAAATCTAAATTCAGCAAATAACGAGCCAATAGCTAATCAGCCATCACCTGGCCCAGACCAAACAACATTTTCAAAATATAATAATGTTGCACCCCTATCTTCAGCAGCAGCAGTGATTTCTAAAGTTGAATTTGGTGATTATTTATTATTTCAAGCGGGTGATTACGTAAATGGGAAAGAGCTTTGGAAGTTAAATAAAATAACAGGTAATATAAGTTTAATTAAAGACATATGCCAGGGGTCCGGTTCTTCTGATATTTTTTTCTTACAAGCTTTTAGTGGAAGTTATTACTTCTTTGCAGATGATTGCATTCATGGTTCTGAGCTTTGGAAAACAGATGGAACAGAGTCAGGAACTCAGCTAGTTAAAGATATTGAACCAGGTGAAGTTGGTTCATTTGATTCCTTTTATTATGGTTTTATGAGTGGCACTAATATCATTTTAGGCTCAAAGTTTTATTTTGCGGCAATGACTTCTGCTTATGGGATTGAGTTGTGGAGCACTGATGGAACAGAAAGCGGAACTGGGTTAACCTTTGACATTTATACGGGTACTGTTTCGTCTATGCCCAGAGAATTTGTAATACTAAACTCCAAAATTTATTTTATTGCGGGAGATAGTGTAAGTGGAGATGAACTGTGGAGTTCTGATGGAACTAATATTGGAACAAACATAGTAAAAGACATTTCTCCTGGCCCGAGTAGTTCCACTGCTAGTGGATTAACGGTTTGGGGTTCAAATATTATTTTTTCTGCAAATGATGGTGTTAATGGACAAGAACTGTTTATAAGTGACGGAACTCCAATAGGTACCGCGTTATTAAAAAATATAAGGCCTGGCATTTCAAATTCATCACCTAGCAAATTTACTATTGTAGGTTCAAAATTGGTTTTCGCAGCAAGAGAGTCGGGGACAATACAACCATGGGCTACCGATGGAACAACAGGTGGAACTGTTAAATTATTGAATCAAACCACGGGATTTAGTACTTATTTCAAAATCATGAATGGTAAAGCTTATTTTTTTGCAACAACGCCAATGTCAACAGGACTATATGAAACAGATGGAGAGATTGGTGGAACAAATCTAATTAAAGATAATATAGACACAGGTGTTAGTACTTTTAAGCCAGAGATTGTTAATAACAAACTTGTGTTTACTTGTATAGATGCAGTAGCAGGAGCTGAGCTGTGTGTCTCTGATGGGACATTGGCAGGGACAACTATTCTTAAGGATATAGTGCCAGGAGCATTGGGTATAACATCTGTATTAGTGATCCCATATGGAAATGGATCTACCCTTTTTTTATCTCTTAATGATGGTATTTCGGGAGTAGAACCCTGGATTACGGATGGAACAGAAATCGGGACATATAAATTAAAAGATATTGCCACCGGAGAAAACTCTTCGTCACCTGTTCCGTTAACTTATTACTTAAATCGGTTTTATTTCTTTGCAGCAAAAATAGATGAGCGTCCAAAAATTTGGAAAACAGATGGAACCGTGCTAGGCACAGTTTTAATTCAAGATTTTCCCGTAGCAAAAACCAATCTAAATGGGGCAATGAGCTGGTATGACCTTTCAGGTAAGTTATTTATGGTTGTTAACAATGAATATGGTAGCGAACCATGGATCTCGGACGGAACTTCAAATGGGACATCATTGCTGAAAGATTTAACACCTGTAGTTGGTAGCTCAATATACCATTTGTGGAATCCCGTTAAATTAGGTAATGAAATGTTTTTTAATGCCGTCACGAATACTTATGGTCAAGGTGAATTGTGGAAATCAGACGGAACAACGGCTGGGACTCAATTAGTAAAAGACATAAATCCTGGGACAGCAAGTGCTAATGTGAGTTATTTGGCACAAAATAATAGTAAAATTTTATTTCTGGCAAATGATGGTGTCGTAGGAAATGAATTATGGGTTTCGAATGGAACTACTATGGGTACCAGTCTAGTAACGGATTTAACACCCGGGGTTTCTGGTTCAGAAATTTCAGTTATTTCAACATTTGGTTCAGGTTTTGTTTTTGTATTTAATTCTCCAGGAGCGTCGGGGACCGAACTTTGGAAGTCTGATGGTACTGCTGGTGGTACGACATTAATTAAAGATATAAATCCAGGATCTGGTAACTCCATAAATAGTTTCTTTAAGGGAATAGAATATCAAGGGAATCTATTTTTTAGTGCTAATGATGGAACTAATGGCGCTGAGCTTTGGCGAACGGATGGTACTTCTTTGAATACCGTGATGGTAAAGGATATAAATCCCGTTGGTTCTAGTGCTTCAAATAATAGTAATTTTTTAATTGTTAATAATAAAATTGTTTTTACTGCTGATGATGGAACGCATGGAATAGAATTATTTGTTTCTGACGGAACAGATTCTGGAACTCAGCTATTGAAAGATATTAATCCAGGCGTTAGTGATGGATTTAAAATGATGTATGGAAAATTCCCGAACAAAGAAAAATTTGTTTTTTTAGCTGATGATGGTGTTCATGGGAGTGAGTTGTGGATTTCTGATGGGACTTTGATTGGAACACAAATGATAAAAGATATTGTTAGTGGTGTAAGTAACGTAAAGATCTATTCTGAAGGTACCTTTTTGAATGATAGATTCTACTTTTTTGCCGATGACAGTGTTCATGGCGCCGAGCTTTGGTCAACCGATGGTACAGAAGCGGGCACAAAACTAGAAGAAGATTACATTAAAGGAAAAAAAGGATTAGATACAACTAACTTAACCGTCAAATCTTTTGTTGGTAAAATCTATGTTACTATTTCTGACATAGCAGGTTTATCTAGCTTAATGTCCTTTGCCCCTTGAGTATGCCTCTAGTTATATGGCCACTTTTCATTTAGTTATGAAAAGTTACTTTTGAATAAAAATTTCTACATTCAAAATTAGAATTGTTTCGTGTTTGTTCTATTAGAGGTTTTAAAGGATCGCCCTGTTTCTCCCAAGTAGCATTAAAGACATCAATCATTTTATTATTTTTTTCAAGCCACCTAAGAAGGGAGTCATTTTCCGCCAATGATTTAAATAGAAGTTCAATAGACTTCTTTGTCTCATGGGATTTGGATCTAAGTATTGTAATTCTAAGAAACTTAGCCAGTGCATCGCCTAAATCGTGGTGTTTGATCATCGTTTTGTCTGAAAGTGTAAATCTTAATAGTTCAATATCAGAAGGTAATAGATTGGAGTAGGTACGGGTGTAATCAATGTCACATTTGATTTCACACCAAAATTTTTCTATAAAAATTAGATACGAATTGGGTCAGTATGTCCAGCAACAGGGATTTTTGGAACATGGATCAGGAAATATGGCCGGTGTGTTTATGGGGTAAAAGCTCAATTCAAATTGGCTTTATTTGAACATTAAAATATACGGAACGAAATTTGAGATAAGACAGTGTGAACGTCAATACAGGCATTCGCCTGAAAGGATTTGTTATGAAAAAATTGAAAGCATTTGTTGATGATGTAAATGGACGAGTAGCCGTACCTATATTACTATATTTAATGGGTGTTCCAGGTGTCGTAGTATTGCTTCTTTGGGCGTTCTTCTTTAGAGGCAAATAAGTTATACAAAAAATTATACACCAACGGACAGGGTACGACGGCAATTGAAACAATAAATGGAAATCTTATTTTCCTTTGCGGTTATCAATCGCTCTTTTAAGTCTTCTTGGCATTGTGGGCATTTAATTTGAGACATATCAAATAAGTAAACTTTGTTATACTGCCTGACAGCCGCAGCCACGGAAGCAATCAATAGAGCCGGTACGAGCACAAAGTGGAATACGGGTATCAAGATAGAAACAACGGCTGCGCCAAAAACGATACCAAATGTTTTCATCGACTTTCTGAAACGTTCGGGTTGTGAAAGTTGAGTCACCGGAATACTGACGTTAAATAGGGTTCCATCGTCGATCTTAATATAAGGCATATTAATTTTTCTCACTGCCAAAGTACCAAATCAAGTGAAACTTACTTCAATATATGTTTTGATAGTTTGATGACACGTTTCTTCGTAATCCTATTTTTCTTTTTGAGCTATTCCATTTATAAAGCCATCCAATTGGATCCAGAACAACCGACATTGATGGTACTGATATGTGTATTGCTATTTGGTTCTGTGGTTGGAGCAATGATGGCCAGTCGTCGTCATCCGGGATCGTTTGAAAGCTCATGGTTTAAATCTCTAACTTGGATCGGGACTACCTTTATCGGTTTCTGGGGTACGTTTGGTTTGATTTCGATTCCGATCGATCTTGTGGATTTTGTATATTCGTTATTTAATGACGGACATAGTTTTCGCACGCAAAACTTTCATGTGGCGGTATTGTTAGTGGCCTTAGCCATGGTGTGTGTGGGTTACCTAACGGTTCTATTCGGACCAAAAGTTGTGGAAGTCGATGTTGAAGACACGCGTTTACCAGACAGTTTTCATAACTTTAGAATTGCGCAGATTAGTGATTTGCATATTGGGCCGACGGTGCAAACTCGCTACGTAAAGCGCGTTGTTGAAAAAACAAATGCTCTGGATCCCGATTTAATTGTGATCACAGGGGATCTTGTGGATGCCTACACGGAATCTATAAAACATCATTTGCAACCGCTAGCCAACTTAAAGGCCAAGCATGGCGTATTCTACGTCACCGGCAATCATGAATATTATTGGGGCGTAAAAACGTTGCTACCAGAGTTAGAGAAATTAGGACTAAATATTTTGATGAACCAGAACAGAGTGATCGAAATGGGTGGCTCAAAGCTTCTGTTAGCAGGGATTCCCGATCCAGCCGGTAGCCATGTTTCTGATTTACATAACCCCGATATCGCCGAGGCGAGGCGGACATTAGAAAATACGGACTACAATATTTTGTTAGCCCATCGCCCGGATCCCTATCGCTGGGCGGAAGATCACGGGTTTCATCTGCAGTTTTCTGGGCATACTCATGCTGGACAGTTTTTTCCGTTTAGTTTGTTTATTCCGCTTGCACATAAATATTATCGCGGTTTAAATCGACATGGTAATTTATGGTTGTACGTGAATCCAGGCACTGGCTATTGGGGTCCCGCCAACCGGTTTGGTGTGGCACCTGAAATTACACTCGCAAAACTAACAAATAAGACTAACTAACAGGTAGGAACGATGGCCGCAAAACCTCAAATTGATGAGCAGATGACATTGGGTGACCGTCTGGCAGATAAAATTGCCGCTGTCGGCGGTAGTTGGACATTTATAATTTGTTTCTGTCTAGTCATGTTTGTTTGGATAACACTGAATGTCTGCGGCGCTATGGAAAAGCCGTTTGATCCCTATCCTTTTATTTTACTTAATTTAGTCTTGTCATGCTTAGCGGCTTTGCAAGCACCGATCATTATGATGAGCCAAAATCGACAAGCCAAAAAAGATCGTGCGGAAGCATTGGCGGACTTTGAAACTAATGTTGAAGCCGAAAAAGAAATTAGAAATCTACACCTCAAAATAGATGAGCTAATGAAAATGGTTAAAGCCAAAGATGACATTTAAGATATTTTTTCTTGCAGCCATCTTGATTTTAAATACCGGCTGCTTTTCGATGTTAATTAGAAAAGGCGAGAACGAGTCCGAAGTCTATTGGACAAAGTTAAAAGAAAAAAATGAGGAGCTGGCAAAGCTTGCCCCTGAACAAGATTTAAAAATTTCGATTGAACATTGCGGGCAAAAGCCAACAAAGTATATTCAGCGGCTGTGCTATTCAAATCTGTTTGAAAAAAATGAAGATACAAAACTATGTAAAAGCCTGTCGGGGTACTCGAATGCTCAGTACGTATGTTATTTTGAAATAATAAAAGACAAACGATTAAAACGATCCGAAGTGAAATCGTTTTGTCCTGACAAAATGTGCTTGGCAGTTTTTGCCTATCGGCATTACGGAACGGACGGTGCGGAACCTGAATTTCTGGCCTATCGCGAACATGCTCGTCAGATCGAAAACGAAATGTCCTATTCGTTGCCACCAGCGTCTGCTCCGCCACCAACGCGTGGCTTAGAGTTTCACGAAGTTCTACATGCGGAACTTCGCACTAATCGCGCGTTTGGTGTTGGCTATGATTTGAATTTCAAATACGACGGCAATGAAATACCGAGTCTAGGGATTGGGTACTATAATTTGGCAGAAAAAATATATTTTGTTGATGTCGTGGTGTCGGGTGTGCAAAAACCAGTGGCGGCGAGACTGGCATTAGGCGCTGAGTTCAAAGATGACTACCAAACGCGATATCATTTATTGTATGCCTTAGGTCTAGGAGTTAAATCCGGTGGATTTGCGCCTTTGCTTGAGCTCAGCAGTGATTTTAAAAAAGATCATCAGTTAGTATTGGGATTTATGCTTTTATTTCAACCGGCTAGGAAAAACTAAAATGGAAACGGTTATAAAAAAAGATCAATTTCGTGAAATGCCTTGGAAAAATGGTTTGGGATCCACCCAGGAAATAGACATTGTGCCTTCGCACACGGACTTCACCAAAGGTGAATTTCAGTGGCGCCTGAGCAGCGCTGTTATTAAAACAGCCAACACCTTTTCGCCGTTTCCCGGCTATGATCGATTGTTGATAGTCCTAAGCGGTCAGGGGCTGAAATTGAATGGCTCTATATTGTCGCCATTGTCCGTTCATGCATTTTCTGGTGAAGACGAAGTCGAATGCACACTAGTCGAAGGCGATGTTGTTGATATGGGAATCATATACAAGCGAGATCAGTATCGCTGCGATATGCAGGTCATAACAGTGAATCAAAATACAAAATTATTTTTTGGCGACGGCGTTCATTATATTAAAGGTATTTCAGAAGGAATTACTATTGATGGAATCAGGCTAAATGCGGAAGAAGTCCTAAAGATCGAAGGCAGCGAAATTGCGGAAATTGAAATTGTAGATAGCCCGAAACAGATTCTGAAAATTTCAGTTCATTTAAAAAAAGACGCCGCCAAAAAAGTTTAAGCGGCGTAATTTTATTTAAGCTCTAGAATTATCGGGTTCTAGATTTACTGTGCCGCCAACACGTGCTTCTTCAACAACACGAATGCGGTCCGCTGGAATTTTATTTTCGGCTAAATACTTGCGAGTGGCTTCCGGTAATGATTTCCACATTTTTAAAGCTATCAATACGGCCAAGATACCAAATGGAACCAAGAATGCCGGCCAAGCATGCCAGCTCTCTGGTTTTTCAGTTAGCAAGTTGCCTAGAACTAAAGACTGTAAACCGGTTCCTAGGTAGACGAATCCATCAGTGATACCTGATGCTGTTGCCGTCATCTTGCGACCGCCAAAATCGGCTGCCGCCGTTCCTGACATCAACGAATGAACCGAGATTGACAATAGGCCTAATAAAACTGCACAGGTACCAACTACAAGTGGGGATGTTAACAAGCTAAAGTACATAGTCGATGCAATGATCGTGATCAATACACCGGCAATTACGACGGGAGGCCCACGACGAGATTGAAATACCTTATCAGAGATATGACCAGCCGCAAATCCGCCGGCGATGCCTGTTAAACAAAGAATTAAACCCCAGTTGTCGTGGAAGAATTCTGCGCCCGTTTGAGGGACCACTTTACCGAATTTGAAATACCATTGCATAACACCGTTACGGATAACACCTGTAGTGAACTCAACGGCCGCCACCATCATAATAATTGGATTAGTGAACACTTTTTTAAGCATTTCTGTTTTAGTGAATTCGATGTGCATTAGGCCAGATGAGGCATCCGCTGTATCGAAATCGTCATGACCAGCTTGAGACGGCATATCTTTAACTAAGATAGCATCCATGATGAACCAGAAAATAAGTAGCAAAGCAGGGATAAAGAAGACGAACCAAACAGAATCGACACCGTTATTCACAGAACCTAATGTTGTATGGAACAAATTAGAAAGGAAGCCTGGATTTTTTGGATTGGCACTTGCTGAGTCTGCGATCACCGAGTTCAAATCGAACGCGAAGTAGATACCGACAGAGATCAGTGTTCCAAAGATAGCGCCGAAGATGCCGCGTTCACGTACGTGAAACCAGTAGGCTTTGTTTTTGATAATCGAAACTGCGCCGTAGCTTTGGAAGAACATATTAACAGAATAAAGAATGGATAACGCCACCGTCATGTTCATGTCGAGTTGGCCATTTAGGAAAAGGTAAACAACGATACCCATTGCGATGTTGGCGATAGAAGATCCGCCCGTGGCCAGTAGCATACCTTTTTTGCTGCCCCATTTATCAACCAGGGGACCATTTAATAGAAATGAAAAGCCGTAAGTGATAGTTCCAGCGGCAAAGATGGTACCGAAGCTAGCGATGGACATTTTAGATCCTAAGGCATTGCTGGCAACATTCAGATTGTATCGAGCCATGTAAAGGAAAGCGTAACTCATACCGAGTGGGAACCAATTTAGAAATCGTCGAACCATGAACTGTGATGCATGGGCCATCGGGTTGTATCTGAAGTACAGAATAATTACCCCTAATAGGGTTAACAGTACCGACGCTGCTGCCATGGTTGCTCCTTATGATAGAAGGTTGCTCGAGGGCGTTTCTAACTCAATGGCCTGAGTATGTCCAGTGTCCTAACAGAATCTTCACGATTGCGTTGGCCAAGACGACTTTACGAGAAAAGTTGAAAATATTGCCGTATAAATAGGCGTTTGATAGGGAAGAAGTCGGACCTTAGAGGCCGTTTCGATCTAAAATCTGGCTTTTTTTAAGTTTCAAGAATACATAGGCCAAGGCTATCGATAGGAGAGTCCCAAATGATTGAACAAAGACTGATTGAAATGGAAACACGATTTCTTTATCAAGAACACACTATCGAGCAGTTAAACCAAGTCGTTTGTGCTCAGCAAGATGAAATTCGCCAATTGAAAGCGACTCTAGATGCCGTAAGCAAAAATCTGAAGCAGCTTTTTGAACACACTAGTGACATCCGACCCCACGAAAAGCCACCTCACTACTAAGCCCGTCGCCCCACGACTCAGCAGGGTTTCCACAAGTGCTTGAACAGGAAAAAAAAATAAGTTACAAATTGTTTTGGTTCTTTCAACAACATTAAAGAGGAAACATGACTAAATTTGTATTTTTATTGGCAATGGGTTTAATGATTGGCTGTTCAAACGCTTCTAAAAAAGCGACAACGGAAACAGCAACTGGTCCTTCAACAGCAACTACTCCAGCTACGACACCAACGGCTGCGACAGTAGAAACTAAAAAAGAAGACACTAAGAAATCTAAAACAAAAGCAGCTAAAACTGCAGGCGATGCAAAAACAGCGGCTGAAGTGACGTGCACTTCTAAACAAGAAGTACGCAAACTTTCTATCAAAGCAAAAGACCAAGGTTGTGAGCTTGAGTACACAAAAGGTGGCCAACCCACTTCAGTAGCGAGCCAAGTTGCTGGTCAAGCCAAATGCGAAGAAGTATCAACACGTATCAAAGAAAAATTAGTCGCTGCTGGATACACTTGCGAATAATTTAGTTCTCGATTTCCACAAAAATTGCACGAAAATTGCAGTTAATGTAGGTCGTACTTGTAATCGTTTTTATCGGGGTGATGTGTTCGATATTGCCCCGACAAATAGATAAACTGAGGAGGGCCTTTGGAAAATAGAAATTTAGAAACCGAAATTATTAAATTAGAAAATCAATATTGGAACGCGATCAAGGATAACGATATTGAAACTATGATGAAGCTCAGTGATGAAAGTTGTATTATCACAGGGGCGCAAGGTGTTAGCAAAATTAAACGTTCTGACTTTCCAAAAATGAACGACAAAGGTAAACGTACTTACACGTTAAACGAATTCAAACTTAAAGATCATCAAATTACAGTTATTAATGAAGACACAGTTGTTGTCGGCTATAAAGTTTGGGAAAACTTAACCGTCGAAGGCAAACCCGTAGAATTCGAAGCCGCCGATGCGTCGACCTGGGTTCGCCGTGATGGTAGTTGGGTGTGTAGCTTACATACTGAATCTATTGCAGGCGATCCGTTCGGCCGAAAAAATTGAAAAACGTGCCGGTGCAATTCAGCGACATTGGTTTGCCCTATATTAGTCGTCTCTGAAGTAAAAAATGCATAGCAGTTTGTAGTACGCCAATAAAAAAGAGCCATGCGGTAAACAGAATTTGTTCGCTGTAGTATTTGTAAACATTTTTTTACACTCAAGTTCAATTGCTTAGCTCTAGTTGCGGTATAGGGATGGCATAGATGACTCCTGTAAAACTAAACCGCAACTATTAACTGTCAATAAAGTATACGATTTTGAGGATGGCCCATGAAAAAGATGATTCTTTCGTCATTAATTATGTCTGTGAGTGTATTGAGTTTAATTTCTTGTAACGACAAAGGCAATGATGCTCCTGTAGCGTTTCAAGATAGAGTTCCAGAGAAATTAACGTTCTCGGTACCCCCTCAAGGTGAAATGCCATCGGATGCTCAATTAAAAGAAATCCAAGCTACCTTTCAAAATCAAAACAAAATGATGCTTCCTCCGGGTGAACTAATGTACCCAGATGATTTAACGGCGTCTGAAGTTTCTAAGAAAGAAGCGAAGTTAAAAATCGAAGATCCTAATTCGTATAAAATGTTAAAAGAAATCCAAGCGAATTGTACGGCATCACGTCCAGTTAATAACAATAACTTTCCTAAAGACGGTCAGACAGTAGAGGTAAAAGCCGGCGATATCTTTACTATAGATATTAAAGCTAACGTGACTTCAAAATCTGGCGCTTGCCCAATGACATCTAAAGGTGAAATGAACGCTAAGATCATCGTAGAAGAATATGAAAAAGACTCTCAAAAAATTAAAAAATTGGGCATGTCGATGGGCGCTGGTGCAAAGGTTGAATACTTAGTCACTAAGCCGGAATATCAAAAATTATTAAGTGCTCGTGGTATGATCGTAGATACAAATATTTCTGGTTTAACGTCAATTGTAGAACCCAATCAAAAAATGTATGTAACTGCGAACTTGTCAGGTAGCTATGTTACATTAGACAAACAAATTGATTACACAACAACATTTGAAGTCGCTGGTAAATCAGCAGTAAACGGTTCTTCGTCAAAATCTGAACTCGTCGCTAAAGCTGAGTTGAAATTCCCAAACTTCAGAGTTTCTATTGTGACTCATACTATTTCAGAAGGTAATGTAACTACTCTTTCTGAAGTTTATTTGAACGGTAACAAGTTAAATACTAATCAACAGCAAAAGATTTTGAACCGTGAAATTCCAGGTATCGGCGTTTCTGAACAAAGTAAATTATTAAACGCACTTAAATAAACGGTGCCAGGTCCTGTTTCTGGACGCGACGCTCCCGTAAACAGGACCTGGCACCATTAAAACTGAATAGCCGGGGCACAAGGCACCCCGACTAAGAAAGAAATACTCAAATATTTATCGAACAATGGTTCCTTTTGGTGCTTCCGGTGAAACTGAAGTTCCAGGTTCCTGAACACCGGGCGGCTGCTGCGGAAACATTTTGATTGTCGGATCAGCATTTACGCCTTCGTTATTAATTGTATCTGACTGTGGTGATATCACCGTACTGTCAGGCGAGCTCATCATAGAATTTGTGGGTGTAGAATCCATCGCCGGTGCCGTTTGTACCGCTGCTGGAGTTCTGTCTATTGGAGTTGTTGCTGGTGCATTTAGCCGATCTGATGTAACAACGCTTTCTGATTTATTTGTGCTGAAAGCAAATAATAATAGCACAGCTAGTGCCGCCGCTATCGCCCAGTAAAGACCTTTGTTGTATCCCTTCGGTGTCACATCCGGTGTCGTTTGTCCCATAGTTGTAGTGGCCATAACACATCCTTTCGAGTTGTGGGTTATTAGGATTCACTCCATTTGGATTTGCAAAGTTGGGGCAACCTGCTATTCAGCAAGAAAATGAACTGTGAGCTAAGTAAATTGCATTTCAGTGTAGCAGAATATTTTTATCTTTTTACTGTGGGTCAAATTTCTTCAGGCGATGCACATCTGTGACCCAACGATTTTTTTGTAATAACTTCGTGTTCGTCATTTTTGAACTCATTTAAATTCATCACGCACAGGCTCAAGTTGTTTTTAGGACGATATGGAAGGGCATCCGATCTGCATTTAGGTGTCTCCTTAATCCTATTTTTTGCGAGATGAACAGTTGTGACTTATAAAGTTTGGACTATTTTAACTATTGCGATGCTATCGCTGCCAATGAAGTCGTATTCATTGGGATTTGCTGATATTGTTGACCAAACCGCTGTTGGCCCCATGTTAAAATATAAACCCAAGCATGAATACACGCCAGCCATTGGCATCGGACAGCGTATCACGGGACTAGAAATTAATAACACGGGATCGATGACAACAACCAACCGAAATAGTTATTTGATCGGATTAGATGTTGATGGCAGTAACTCTACGGTTAGCATTCCATTTCGTGACCCAAAGCAGTCAACCGAAAGTCGCGTTGATTCTAAGCTGATCTATGCGGGGATGAGTTTAAATATTAATCCTAATATTAGGTTCGATGCGAATTACGATTACACTAAAGGATTTTTAGTCGAAGACAGTACAGTCGATCGAAATCCACTGTATAGGTTTCCTGATCTCAGTTACGAGAAAATTGATTTCTCGTTGATCTATTTAAAAAATCCCAAGCACACTTCGTTTTTGTTTTCACCGATTTTATTTAGACGTTCTGAAAGCTCGTCATCATGGATGTTTAGTGCGAATGTGACTCGCTACCATGTTGCTAATATTAATTCGATTCAAAAGTATGATTTATTTAAAAGAGATTCAGATTTAACGTATTCGTCTATCTATACATTTACGCCGGGAGTTGCATATAGCTCGAACTATTTCTATAAGCATTTCTTTATGGGCGGAGTTATTGGCGTCGCGTATGATTTTAATTACCTTCAAAAAAATTACGAATCGAAATCGATGGAGCTAGATTCACAAACGACAGCATCGGCAATCATTAATTTGTCATGCGGTTATACGTGGGAACAGCTAACTAGTGGTGTGTATATTACGTCTCGAAGTTGGTATGTGGATTTGGATAAAAATCATCTGCAGAATAGCCATGGAAAATCGGGCTGGTATTTTTCCTACATGTTCTAAGCGTGCTTTTTAATCTTCGGCTGTGAGTAGATTTAACTCTAATTCAAGTCCATTATGAATCGACATGATCATACTAGCCATCGGCAGAACTAGCTCGTATGTGTAATCACGTTAAAGCTAAGTATGGCAAAATAGATATCCTGTTCGCCTTGTGAAATGCTACAAGTTTAGTTTAGTCGATAACCACTGATCCAGCTCTTTAACCTGGTGGAAAAATAGGTCTGTTCCGGCTGCGATGAGTGGGCTTTTTCTAGCGTATGGGTCCCAAAGGGCTGAGGCGGAAATGGCTCCGATATTTTTGGCGCCGTGTACATCAGATGTACTATCGCCTATGACGATGACCTTGTTTTTTGCAGCACTTTTCCAATCAAACTTCAGGCTGTTGCTATGCGGTTTGGAATCAATCTCGTTGGCAAAGCTCAGTGTGGTGAAAACGTGCTCGATGTCGTGCTCTCCTAATATTTTTCGTGCCGATATTTCATCACGAGCGGTCCACAAATGAAGTCTTACATTTTTTTTGTGAAGGCGATGAAGAATTTCTAGAATGTCGTCAAAGAGCTGGTAAGAAAACTGTGAAGAAACGTTCCCCCAGGATTCGATGGCTTGTTGTTTTCGAGTCTGGCAAGTGACTTCAAAAGCTTCAAATAGTTTTGAAAACTCGGTGTGGAATTTACCAATAGATTCTTCTCGAGAAATTTCTCGATCGGCGGCTTGGCTAAACACGATTCGATTGATTTCATAAATATTTTCACGTGACTGAATAATAGTGCCGTCAAAATCAAAAATGATATCTGTTAACTCTGCATTTTCAATTTCGATGACGCGATTAAGTGGTTGGTGATGAAATTTAACTTGTTTGCTTCCGAGTTTAAGGCATAGCTCTGGATTTAAGTTTGGATTCCCAGATAGTTTGAAATCTAAGTCAGGAAATTGGGCCGAGAAACTCTCAAAGCATTGATTCAAAATAAATTCCGCGTGCTCGAAACCAGATTCATAGTCAGTGCCTATCTTAGGATAGGGTAGCTCGACAAGTCGGACGAGGTGGTGGTCTGTTTCAAATAGTTCGTGAAGAGAAAAGGTACATATCGGCCGACCGTTAACAATTGCCTCTGTTAATAGCTGACCTGAATTCAGGAGTCCTGATTTGTAGAATTCGTATTCGGTCGAATTGGCAACCCTAAAGCACAGATGATCACAGTTCATAGAATCAAGATGGACGTTTTTAGCCGCTAATTCCTGAACCAATGAATTAAGAAATCTTTCGCCATCAATTTTGAACTGTGCGAAATCGAATTTTACGTTTTTCATTTAGAGGTGCTATCACGGGCCTTGAGGATTGGAAATTAGATTATTCTGACTTATTAAGTAATAAATTATTACGTGGCAACTATGCTAACATCAGATGGTTGTTTAGCAACTCTATTGACCTTCAAGATCTATATAGGCTTTTAAAATATCACGACGAGCAATAATACCGACGACATGTTGATTGTCGTCCATGACCAGCAGTTGGCGAAGACCATTATCCAAAAACAATTTAAAGATATCGACGAAAAGAGTATCTGGTTTGACACTGATAATTTCTGATTTTTTAGGAAGGCGATTTAACGATTCATTGAGGGTAGCTCCGGTTCCATCGAGTGCACCGATTTGCATTAGATCCAGTTCACTGACTAAGCTAACCAATTGTCCTAAATGATCAACGAGTGGAGCCCCACTTAATTTATAAACCATCAAGAACCTTATGGCATCACGAACAGTCATCGTTAAAGTCATTATCTTCACCGGTGATGACATTATTTCTTGAGCTAGTTTGTGTTTGACCGAGATTTTATTTTTCATAGTCTGCTGACCTCATTATACCTGGGATAGAATCAAACACAAAAACCTTTGTCTCATTTTGATATTAGCAGTCTACTCAAGTTAAAATGAAAAGGATTCCTTACATTGACATCATAAGGAATCTTGGTGGTAACTGATATTGTCTAATAATATCAGTTACTTGTCATTTTCTTAAATATTCTATTGCGGGAATATTCCAGTTGAGGTATATTTGTGATTAAGCAGGAGGCAACACCGGGTGCAGCGATGAATCTTTCAGACTCAAGAACCTTAAGTGCCCTAGGAGAGCCTAATCGCATGGCGATAGTTGAGTTGCTACGCGATGGTGAACTGACTGTCGGCGAAATTGCGGGGCGATTGGAAATTCGTCAGCCGCAGGCATCAAAGCATTTGAAAATTTTGGCTGATAACGGAATTTTGGAAATGAAAGCCGAAGCCAATCGTCGCATTTATAAGCTCAGAGCCGAACCATTTCAGTCACTAGAGACTTGGGTGAAATCGTTCGAAAAAATTATGGGCGAGCGCTACGACAAATTAGATGAATATCTACAAGAAATGAAAAAAGTAGAGAAAAAGAAAACTAAGAATAATAAAAAAGGCTAAAGCAAAACGTAAAGCTTAACGACAAGGAGAAACACGATGCCAAATCCAAAAATGACTTCAAGAGTAGAAAATGAACGTACACTTGTACTGGAAAGAACGTTTGATGCACCACAGGCCATGGTATTTAAAGCGTATAGTAAAGCTGAACACTTAAAGCATTGGTGGGGACCGCGCGGCTGGGATGTAATCCATTGTACGGTGGATTTCCGACCGGGTGGCATTTGGCACTACTGCATGAAATGTATGGATAAAAATCAAGGACAGTATTTCGGAATGGAAGCCTGGGGTAAAGGAATATACAAACAAATATTTGAGCCTAAGAAAATCATTTACACTGATTTCTTTTCTGATGCCGAAGGCAATTCCAATATGGAAATGCCTTCTACAGATGTTGAAGTCGAGTTAGTTGATGTTGGTGGTGGAAAAACTAAGTTAATCAGCCGCGCGCAATACGCGACTAAAGAAGCTCTAAAAACAGTAATGGACATGGGCATGCTGGAAGGCATCTCGCAAACATGGGATCGTTTAGAAGAGCATCTAGCTACATTGAAATAAAAAACGTGTTACATACCTCTTGGACCTCCATTTGCATTTCACCCTGACATAGACTTGGAGGTTTTATGAGCACGCGAAATTTTGCGTTTTGGGGCGGTGTAGTGATGTTGGCAATGGGAATTTTGTCTCTGATTCCCGGTTTAGTGGGGACAAAAGACACATTACCTCCATTGTTCGTGGAAACCAGTTACGGTTTGTTTCTGAATCTGTTTCCAATGAATATTTTCAACAAAGTTGCATTGATCATTTTTGGCGTCGCAGGAATTTGGGTGGCTCGTAGTTCGAGTCAATCTTTAGAAAGATCAGCTATGTTTTCGCAAGTCGTATTCTACGTGATGGGTGGATTAGCTATTTTAGGATTGTTCCCGGCCACAAATACACTGTTCGGTTATTGGCCATTATTTGGTGGTGAAGTTTTTGGACACGCAATGTTTGCCATTATAGGTGCTTTCTGTGCGTTTTACAAAGCCGTAACGTTACCAAATACCACTGGTCTTGCTGAACGTTACCCATAATGTATTGGGCAAAATCCTAGCCAGAATTCTGGTTAGGATTTTGAGAATGGCTTAAAATAATAAAATGACGAAATAGTCTTAGCGAGCATGGCATATAGACGGCCCATATGGTGGCGACTATTGGGTAGAAATCGGCTGACATTGAATAAGCATGTGATCCGAAGCCTCTATAATACGCCAATGTCCCACCTGCGGAGCCGAGCAGGGCTGACAACCAAATCGGGAAGTCGAGCATTTTTCTGAAAACATCGCCGTAATAGCCTAAAAACAAAAGCCACAGGCACGAGATATAGAGCGGCGGTGTTGGCGACCCAAAATCTATTTTGTGGAAGTAACTAAGTATTGTGTCCTGGATAAAACCTGAGGCATAGAAAAGTACCATCATGATTAAGTAATACTTCAATTGTATTAGTCTTCGCACCACCAGAAAATTAATTAAAAGCAGACCGATGGTAATCGCTGTTAGAAGCAAAGGATCCACAATTGGGCCCTGTTTCACCATTGAGTAAAACAAAATTTGCAAAGTAAAAACTTTGGCCACCAAAAATGGCCATGGGCGTTTTGGTAGCGATGACAGAGTTGCCTTTCTATCCATATGAAATATAATAAACCCATGAATCCACAACAGGGAAGACCAATTAATAGAGTGCCGTTTTCGCAAATTCTATTGCACTTCTGGTCGATTAAAAGCCACTTGCTGGTCCAGCTCGAGAAGTTTCATGGTCAGTACGG